>CAZQIP010000076.1:0-14058 GCA_964593655.1 uncultured bacterium
ACACTACGTCAGTTCCAAGAAGCCCAAGAAGACTTCGCAGAGTTCAAAAAAGCCCAAGAAGACTTAGCAGAGCAAGAGGAAATGAATGACTTAGATGATGAGTAGGTCGTTTAAACGCTGCGAAACCGTTTTTTATTTTAGTCAATAAGGTTGAGTTTTCTTTAACTTCTATAGTGTTTACGAGGGTGTTCAAAACCGATGCTAACATTTTAGCAATAGTTCGTAGTCTATTTAACCCAGAAGGCAAATGGTAAAGATCATACATGTGTTTTTGCCAATTGCCATCTTACTTCTAAAAGGAGAAATTTTCAATGTCAAAAATGTTCCTAAAGCTGCTTGGCGGCTTAACGCTTTTAGTTTTTGTTTTCGCTTTCGCGATTCCATCACTTGTCATAATAGAATCAGCAACAGCGGAGCATGATGTAGAATTCGTTTACGACCACACGACGTATTATGTATGTCCTTGTCCTACCGGGGTCGGCTGGGTGATTGTTGATCGTTGGGTCAAGGAGGATAGAGAGAAAGTCTTTTGGAATCATCCAAAGCCCATAATAGTTAATTGGGAAAAAGTACATGTTTTTCACAATATCACGTACAACATGCATGATACCTTTTCATACTCAAAACTCGGAAGTGACGATTATAGGTGTGAAGCTTTAGAAGACTAAGCAGATCTTCCTTGTTTTCGCTTCCAGTGGTTTCTTTTATCACTTGTTGATATGGAGTCGCTATCGTTTGGGTTATAATTCCTTTTTAACCTTCACACCGCAGAAGCCCACTGATGTCTGTAACACATCAGTGGGCTTTTGCTTTCCATTGAGTAACACGAGAGAAGTAGCGCGAAAGCAAAGAAACCGTGTAAAGTTTTTCTATTATGTTTCATACAGTTTTGCAAGCGAAGTCGCTGCGTGTATTAGAGGAACAAGAGTTTCAGAGGATTGGTGGCAAAAGGACCATCTCCATCGACATCCGTGTACTAACAGCCACGCATCGGAATTTAGTGGATACCGCCAAAAAGAGCGACTTCTATTATTTTCGCTGACTTCCACGATCCAAATTCAACTGGCGTGCTTACTGAATTTCGCCACGGATGGTGAGTGCGCTTGCGACGGAAAGGAAGTCTCTGCCTTCTTCGACTCTGTCGTGGTGATAGCTGAGACCGAGGTGGAAGTTTGCTGTGATATGGGTGCTGATTTTGTAGCCAACGCGCAGCGTCGTCTCGTAACGTTCCGAGCGTTCCTCGCGGTTTAGGCCGAAATTTTCTCTACGAATCGACCAAGAGAGGGTATTTGTCAAATCTAAATCGTGCTTCAGTGGAATTCTTTTGTTGATAAACGGAATCCGTATGCCGTTTTCTGTGTGATACCGATAGTCGATACTGAAGTTTGGGGTGACGATCAAAGCATTACCCTCTATGCCGCTCCGTTGTTGGTCTCGGAATGTTGTGCGTATCCCCAATGCTGTCCGTGTCTCTTTACCCCAGGTGTGTAGCCAACTCAGTGATGGTGTGTGTGCTGTGCTATCACTGGTTGTAGTGTTGTTTCCAGCATTGTCTCGCTTCGTGAAACTATAGCGAAGTTGAAAACTGGTGGTTTCTTTTGCCTTCAGTTTTAGGTCGGCTTCGTACGACTCGGCGTGCGACGTGTACGTGCTACTTGAACTTTTCCGAAAACTGTCGGACGTGCTGAAAGTTGTCCCCAAGGATGCCCACTGCCACGGGTCTACCGAACCGCGGGCCGTGTAACGATTACTGCGTCGGGAGTTTGTCCGTTCCTTTGCGTCATCCGCAAGCGACCAAATTTCTAAGGCAGACAGCCCAGAGGCAAGCTGCCGATACGATTCGGTAGCCGTAAAGTTGGCATTCGTGCTAATCGTGAAACTTTTGAGAATTCTATGCAAGATGCCATCCTGAGCGGCTTGATCGCGAGGAGAACTCGCGCCTACACTATTTCCTACCTCACCCTTATCGCGTTCAATCCAATCACCACGGTTTTCTTCTAACTCTTGGATTTGTGCCTCCTCAATACCATTTTCTCGCAGCTGCTCAATTGTTTCTGTGGAGGGGTCGTCAGTTTTCGGTTGTTGGTTATCAGTTGAGAGGGGGTCTGTCCCATCAGACGCCTCTTTAACTGCTGACGGCTGACTCTCTGTTTTTTCAGGATTCAAAAACCAGCCGAACCATTTTTGGACGCGGAGGTTCATGCCGAGACTAACATTACCGTTCAGTGATGCATTTTTTTGTTCTCTGAACCAATTCTCACGAAAACTCATACGGCTTGTCACGGTTGGACGCATGCCGAGCAGATCTCGATTCAATCGCGGGGTCAGGGAAAGCCGATGCTCCCGTTCAGCGATTGAGAAATCTTGTTGAGTTGTTTCTTCAGGCGTTTCTGGTTCTGTTGTTGCGTCACTGGTAAAGGGCGTTCTATAGCTCTGATCTTCACGTCTCTCAAGCGTCCGACGGACATCATAACTTGGATTCAAACTGAAGATGCTTGTTGGGCTGATGTTGAATGCTACTGTGCCGCTATCGGTTTTTTCGTCCCTGTTTCTGCCGTAGCCGTAACTATAGTAGGATGTTGAAGTTGAAGAGGTATCCGTTGCCGTTTCTGGTTTTGCAAGCACATCTTCGTGGCGATACTGCACGTTAACACCGAGTTTAGATCCGAGTTCATACCGAAAGCTGCCAGTATAGAGGTGACTAATTTGCGTGCCTTGACGTTCGTTCCAAAAGTCTTGATAGTTGTATGCGAAACCGAGATTCGGATACGGGTTTCGGTTGAATCGGACAGACAAATCTCGGCTACGGATTTCACTTTTTCCGCTCTGGAAGCTGCTGTAACTGCCCCGCAAACTCTCGGTTTCGGTGTCTTGTTGTCGGATACCGTACTGGATCGGCAACCACGGGAAAATGGTGACATCTGCATCGATGTTGTAGTCATTGTTTGTGGTGCTATAGCCGCGTGAAGAGAGCCGTTGTCTGCCAATTTGACCAGCACCGCTTTCAAAGTCTTTGTCTTGGCTTGCATAACCACCACGCAACTTCACGATGTTGCCGAGTGACATTGACATATTACCGCGCCGCGCCCAACCGGCACGTACCAGCGGGTCACCAAGGTGAATCTCGTTTACCCAAATATCCCCGCTTATTTCACGGTCTGTGTCGTTGCGGATACCGAGCAGAATGCCGCCAATATTTTTAATAGAGAGGCGTGTGCTGTTTCTGCCTCTGATCGTGAAGCCATCAGGATGTCCATCTGGAATATTGCTGTCGGTGTTAGGGGGTTGTGTATCATTTAGGGAATCGGGGTTAGAAACGCCTCCTACAGGTTGATTGCTGGCCGCTACATCGGGATAGGTATTTCTACGCAGGTCGCGTAGATCAATTTCGATTAACTTCCATCCTTCAAAGTCAACCGGCACTGTGTATTCATAATAATCTGTCAGATTCTCGAAAATGTTAATATCTTCTGCCTCTGTCTGATTGACAAATGGATCTGATGTATAAAATGAGCTGCGATAGCCGGTGCGGACGGTCGGTGCGAGTTGCAGAACGAAGGTTGTATCGCTTTTGTCACCATAGAGCCAAAAGCGCAATGTGTCGTGTTTGCTGAAATCTTGACCATCACTTTGGGTTAAGCCTTTCAGCTGTTTGGAGGTAACACCATAAGAACCGGGAAACAGGTAATATTCGAGGCTAAGGGTCTGTTCACGTTGCTGTTGTGTTTGGAAACCGAGCGAGGTGGCTGTGAAGGGGTGCAGTTTTTTAAAGAGTTCATTATCTTCAATATCAAGATACGCGCTCTGATACGCATCGTAGCTGAAGTTATCCTTTGTACCGACGATGAATTTTTCGATTGTGTCTTCTACGATTGTGCTTGTTGAAAGTGTTTCACCCGTAAGTCCAGCCTCCAGAGTTGGCTGCACCGTTGCGCGCGTTATAATCCCTTGTTGCCATTTATTTCCAACAATTTCGATGGATGCCCACTGCAGCGTGCCTTTTGCACTACCGGGCGCGTTTTTGCTTAACCAGAATCGGAAGTGTTGCACAAAAACAAGACTCGGCACACGCGAACCTGCTGGTGTGAACTTAGAGAGCGGGATACTGAGGAACATCCAACCGTTAGCATTTTTGCTTTTGATCCATTCATTCGGGATCTCATTGAGTGGGATTGAAATTTCAAAATAGGCATCTATACTATCGAGCACGCCGTCGCCGTTCAAGTCCTCGCTGTCCAAAATTTGATTGCCACTACCGATAGATGTTTTGTCCAGGAAACCGTCGTAATCCCATCCAACGTCTTCGCCTGTATCGAGGGCACCGTTCCCGCGGTAACGGTCTACATCTGATAGATTCTCCAGATCCAAATCCAAAGCATCAATACGACCATCACCATTTGTGTCCGTTAGTGTGTTAGGAAGGTCTTCGCTGTCCAGTCGTTGGTCTGCATCCGTGTCTTCGTTGACTACGCCAAGATTCAGATGTAGGGTTACTTGGTCATCGCCTTGAACGCGCATCCAGATTTCAACAAAGCTGCGTTCGGAATAGTCAACGCCGGCAGCTGAAATGCCATTTGAGAAACCGCCCCATTCCGCCACTACATCTGTGAATTCATAGCCGAGCTCCATGATAAGGCGTTCTTCAGTAGAAAGTGAGAGCGGTTGGATTGAAGATGCAGGTACATCTCGATTCCGCATATAATTTCCGACGGCTTCCGATTCGTTTTTGTCTTTAAGAGCCACTTTAAAAATGGTTCTGTTCTCACTGGTCGGTAAAACATTGTAAATATCACCGATAGATACCGGTGCATCCTCGGATATATAGGGAACGCTACTCTGCTTCCAGTTGTATTTTAACGTCGGTACCGTGGTCGATTCCTTTGCACCTTCCATGCTATCAATAAGTGCGACACCGATGCTATTCGGGTTATTGTGTGAATAAGCCGCTTCTCCACTGAAATCGAGCGAAAGTTGGAGGTTTCTTATGTTAATAAACGGCAACAGATTGAAAATACCTGCAACATTAAATGCTCTTCCGAAACTCGTGTTTATGTTGAACGCTTGCAAACGGTTTGGGACACCGTTGACATCTGGTATTTCTGCCGGTTTTTGCCCAGTATTCAAGATATAGCCTGTTGAAACCATAAACCCTTTTTGGAAGAGCGGGTTGAAATAATTCATCCCGCCGCCGTAGCCACCGTAATAACTCGCACCTCTCCGGGACCTGCCGCCCAAGCTGCCGTAACTACCGTAACCACCACCACCAAAACCGCCACCGAAACCACTACCGAAACTGCTGCCAAACCCGCTTCTTCCTAAACCACCAAGACCGCCTCTCCGCCCCGATAATGACTCACCAAACGCATCCCTTGTTCCATCACCGAGCAGACTTGAATCCGTTGATTGGATACCACCGAGGCGATCGAATCTATCTTCAAGGCTCTGTTTTTTCTCCGATTTCGGTTTCGGTTTATGCGTGTACTCTAACCAGATACCTGCTACGGCTTGTTGTGACGAACCGCCAAAAGGTGTCTTTTCAAATTCCACAACAATTTCATCAAATTCATCCAATTGCCTGAAGAATCGGATGGTCCCGACTTCATAAAGCATCATATAGTCCGTATCACGCGTCAGGCGTTGCCCGTTCAACCGGACAGTTTCGCTGTTTGGGATCACAAACAACCCTACGTTATACGTTTCTGATTGGTATGTATAGTCCGCTATGATTGTGTAGATTTTGGCATCTGTCCGGACACCTTCGAGGTAGATGGTATTGTTGTTTATGGCATCGCGGTAGGCGTAATAGGGGTGGCTCGGGTCTATGATTTGAAAAGGGTTTGTCCGCGGGAAACGCAGTATACCCCTGTCGTAGTCTATGAACTGGGCATCGACATTGCCGTCGCGGTTCTGATCCAAACCGAAGATTTCAATGTAAGGGACTGTGCCTTCATTCGTCTGGAAGGTTTCACTTTCTCCTTGGCGAAGGATCGTCAATTGGAAGTCGCGTGGGTTAATATTTCGGCTGCCGAGTTGGTAAACATGTGTTGCCTCGGTGCCACGATACCCTTTTTGCTTCAGCACTACGTAACCGATTTCTTCCCCTTCTTCGTCAATCCTGCCATCACCATTTTCATCAACAAAGACCTCTTTATTCCCAACGGAGCCGCCCCCGCTACCGCTGTATTCATAGGCAACAACGATCGTATAGTTTGCGGAGATCGGGGAGAGAAATTCTATTTCGCCGGTGACGTAGTCGATGTTGTAGTCTTGTCCAGCGAATTGCGGGTTAAAGTAACCTTGACTCGTCCGTTTACCGCCCTGATTATTGCCTACAACGCCATCATCAATGAAGATTTGTTCACTTCCTTGTTTGATGGGTAGGTAATCTGGGTGTGGTAAATCGTCTTCACCTTTATGAATGTAGTAGTACCGATTTCTGACGTAGTTGGTGTCCGGAATTTGGATCCCCGGCGGTCCGTAGCCGTATCCGCCGCCAGCACGCCGAGATTGTCCGCGGAAAGTACGTACCTCACGTATCCCTTTGCTGCGGGAACCGAAAGCGGTCAGGCGCGTATTTTTCCATTCAAAGACTCCTTCAAGTCCAAACAGATTTCGGTTGATGTTCAAAAAACGGGTGTTCGGTAAATTGAGCGTGATGTCGCCAAACGAGATCGTTTTTATAATGTCTTCCGGTTTACCTTCATACCATATTTTAATTTTCTGTTCCTTTGTGCCGCCAAGACCGTATCCACCGCCATAGCCGCCGCCGTATCCACCGCCATAGCCGCCGCCACCAAAGCCGCTCCCACCAGCGCTATAATCCACGGCGATATGTGTGCGTTGTCCAACGCGACCGTGTAGCCCAAACTGTTGTACCTGACGTAGATTGAAGCCTGTCGCACGCGGGATACCTCGACTACCGTATCCGCCGAAACTGCTGCCATACCCGCTCCCGTAACCACTTCCATAACTACTATATCCGCCACCGCCATAGCCAGAACCATACCCACTGCCACCAAAGCCGCTCCCGTAGCCGAAATCTTCGTAACCGTAAGATGAAGTGAGTCCCAAGTCAAGTCCTGATGAATAACTGCCGTATCCGCCGCCGTAACCGTATCCACCGTATCGGTTCAGATCACCTTCACCGAAATAGTGCGTCTTGTTCGCCTCTATGGTCACAGATTGTAAGCCAGTTATCCGAAGGTTGGAATCCATCGGAAGGGCGATACCTTTTTCGTCACGCTTCGGTTTCGGTTTCCAATCATAAAGTTTACTCAGATCTGTCAATTCGGGTGGGTTCTGCCATCTGCGGAGACTGTCCAGATAGGGTTGGATGTGCCTACTTTCCTCGTCTTTTTGAGGTTGTTCCTTTTCATCTTGCCAGATGAAACGTTTTGGCGCGCGATCAGTATCAAAAGGATTACGATTGAACAACCCGAACCCGCTATTGTTTTCATCTTCTGACGGTGTTTCAGGTTCCTCGGAATCAGGAACCGTAAGACTATCACTGGGTGTTGTGGTTTCTGTTTGCGGTGCGTCGTTTTCTTCAGCGATACGACTGACGACAACAGTAGGCGTTGAGGAAAGGACGATAATAAGGAGAAGCCCAATTTTAAAAAGCAGCCTCACGCATCTTAAAAAGTGGTGAACTGCAAGTTTCGACAAAAATTTTTTCAGCACGTGTATTCTCGTTTGTAGCATAGGAGACCGTTAGTTTCCTGTGCCGAGTTCCGTTATTTTCGGCAACTTCTGTGGCGGGTGAACGCGTCCAAAGAATCCCTTGACCTTAGAGAATGCAACCGAAATGTGATATGAGATATGATGAATTGTCCAATCTACTAAAAATGTCCCAATTAACTCGCGTTTCGTCGGCGCGGTGTATCAACCGCGATTCGGAATCTTGACAAGAAACGAGAAATTGGGACTTTATGTTTACATAAATTTTGCAACGCCACTATATTACTTGTCGCTCTCTTTGAGTTGGCCCCATGTGACTGCTAACTTCTCTGCTGCTTCCACCGCTTGAAATTGCTTTGAAAGCCCTTCCATGACTTCGGCGATTTCATCTTCACCTAATGCCGTATTGTAGACGGCAACCTCGTCAATGATGCCTTTTAGCGGTCCGTTATTCCCATTGGGGCCCTGTGCTCCTATTATAAATGGCGCGTTGTTCGTAGCAGGTTTGCCAGCCGCACCGCGTGGATTAAACTGTACACCATCGACATAAGGAATCAGGTTTTTCTGGTCATACACACCTGCGACAAAGTGCCATTCATTATCCGTGACCTCTTTACTGCCCACTTGCAGGTCTTGTGCACCCCCAGGAAGCGTAAACCCAAAAGTCATTACGCCGGGACGAATCCACATTGTGTAGTTTCGATCCGGCCACGCTTCTTTGCCAAGAATAATTTGGTATGGATCGACGATCTTAGGGACTTTTATCCATGCGGTCATTGTCCACTGCCTGAGGTTCATGATATCCGCATGCGGCACAAGGACATGACCACCGTCAAATTCGAGAGCGTTCTCAAATTTTCCATCAGCCCATGCCACTTCGCCAACAATTTCGCCATGATGTCCATTCCCTGATACATCTTTGACGATTTTGCCAGCACCTTCATCAAACAGCCAAACACCTATCGCGTCAGCATTGGCACTGACAATCGCAAAATAATAAAAGATGCTCAATAGGAGCATTAAAACAGTTAGCCTTATCATATTCGTTGCCTTCCTTACATTATTGTTTATTCGTTTCTCTGTTTTATTTTACCAGATTCGCCCCAAAGTTGCACATATTTTTCTCTTGACCTCTCCTGCACCTTAAGGTAAAATGGTGTATATTTTGGATATGGAGGAAAGCGAATGCGCGCATGGCATTCGCAAAGACTATGCGAAGCTGCGTGAGTCCTATTTCCCATTTTAGGGCACAACTTTAGAATATCTGTCCAGAAGGACTAAAAACCTGCTTAAAACGTAGTGGAAGGCAGCCCAGGAGCCCATAATTAAGAAAATGTCAAAATATCGGAGTGCAATCATCGGCTGTGGCGGTAGAGCCTACGGTCACGCAAATGCCTATCAACGCATATCGCGGGGTGAATTGGTCGCGTGTGCGAACCGGTCAGATACCGCCCGCCGCGAAAAATTTGCTGAGACTTTCGGGATTACCGGCTATGCAAACGCCGAGGAGATGCTCCGAACAGAGAAACCCGATCTTGTTCACCTTGTTGCGATGCCGGATCAGTGGCGTGAACTCATGCCGATGGTATCAGAACTTGGTGTGCCAGCGTGCCTCGTTGAAAAGCCAATTGCCTGCGGTGTTGAAGATTGGCGGTTGCTGTGCGAATTGGAAGCACGAACGGCTACAAAATTTGGCGTTGGAAAACAATACCGCTGGCACCCCGGACTTATCAGTTGCCGAGAGGTCGTGCAGAGTGGTCAATTAGGAAAAATTCATCTTTTAGATTTCTCGTGTGGTATGAACCTCTCTGCCCAAGGGACACATATCATTGATTGGGCGATGTCTCTGAATAACGATTCTCCGATCGTCCGAGTTTTCGGCAGTGTCAGCGGTATTGCGTCACTTGACAGCACCTATCCAGCACCCGATACCTCATCGTGTCAGGTCTTATTTGAAAATGGTGTCTATGGGGTTTGGAATACTGGTTTTACATCACCACGCATCATGGACGATGATGCTATCTACAAACACTGTCGTGTTGCCGCATACGGCGAAAGCGGTCATATACGCTTTGAGGAATTCGGTGGATGGGAAATCTTTTCTAAAGAAAAAATAGAAAACCACCAAACGACTCCTGATGAGTGGCGTGCAAATAACGACCTCGCGCAAGCACGTCTGACAGAAGCGATGTTTGACTGGATTGCAGACGATACTTGCCCTGTCGAAACGAATCTTAAACTTGCACTACACCAGTTCAACGCAATTTTGGGCATCTATGCGAGTGCGATCTCTCACAAACCGATTGACATCCCTTTTGATCCTCCCGCAGACCTTGATTCGCAACTTCGTGAGGTGTTATGGCGTTCCTGACCCGACCATGCCAAAATTTGACAAATTCATGATTTTATGCTATACTATTAAAGGTTTTATGTTAAAATAAGCATAGTAATTTTGACGCTACAGGACCGTTATTTTGTCTACTCCAAATACGGCATCTTCAGAGCCACACATCCACATCGCGCCATCGGTGATGTGCGCGGATTTATGCAACTTGGAAACCGATGTTCGGGAATTAGAGGCTGCGGGGATTAATATGCTCCATTTCGACTTGATGGACGCACATTTCGTCCCAAATATGCCGATTGGACTTGCGCTCATTGAAAAATTACGCCCGAAAACAGACTGCGCTTTTGACATTCACCTCATGGTGGAAAACAACGATTTCTTTGTAGATGCAGTCGCAGCGATTGGCGTTCAGCAGATAGCCGTTCATGTTGAATCGGCAACGCATCTTGATAGAACGTTATCTCTCATTCAAGCACACGGCATCAAGGCTGGCGCAGCACTGAATCCAGCAACACCGCTCTCTGCATTGGATTATGTTCTTGACCGACTCGATTTTGTGCTGATTATGACGGTAAATCCGGGTTTTGCGGGGCAGAAAGTGGTCCCAGCGACGCTCCGAAAGATCGCGGAATGTCGCACTGTTTTGGATGCGCGCGCTGTTAATTTACCGATTGAAGTTGATGGCAATGTGAGTTTTGAAAATATCCCTAAGATGGTATCCGCAGGTGCTGATATTTTGGTCGGTGGTACGAGTAGCGTTTTCCAAGAATCCGGTTCACGCGCTGAGAACGTCCAACGGACGCAGCAGGCTATTACGCTCGGTCTCGCAAAGAGAGAGGTCTGATGGAAGCATTGGTACTTCATGGTGTTGGCGATTTACGGTTAGAGCAGATTCCGGTGCCGCCTCTCGCTGAAGGTAATGTCCGCGTCCGAATTGGGTTCTGTGGTGTCTGCGGCTCTGATATTCCGAGAATTTTCGTCAAAGGGACTTATAGTTTCCCAACGGTTTGTGGACACGAATTCGCTGGTATCGTTGATGCATGCGGTCCCGGTGTTGACGATTTTGCTCCGGGTGACCCTGTCGTTGTGTTTCCCCTGCTTTGGTGTGGTATCTGTGCGGCGTGTGAACACGGAAAATATGTCCAATGTCATGACTATGATTATCTCGGTTCACGAAGCGACGGTGCGTTTGCTGAGTATGTCATCGCACCGAAAGAGAATTTGATCGCTGTTCCACTGGGTGTGACTCTGGAAGAGGCAGCGATGACAGAGCCTGCTGCTGTTGCACTTCACGCAGTTCGCCGGGCAGGTATGTCGCTTGCTGGAAAGACAGCCGCTATCTTCGGGGCAGGCCCCATCGGATTAATGACGGCGCAGTGGGCAAGAATCATGGGCGCGACAACAGTGTTGCTTTTTGATATTGTTGCGGAGAAACTTGAACTCGCGAAACAACTCGGCTTTGATAAAGTGTTTAGCACCACGACTGAAGAGCCGGTTGAAGTTGTAAACGCACATACGGATGGAAAGGGTGCACACGTTTGTATTGAGGCTGCTGGGGTTCCTGCTACCTATCGTGATGCTCTGGGGAGTGTCGGACGCGGCGGTAGTGTCGTTTTACTCGGTAACCCTGCTACAGATGTAACGCTTCCCGCAGTGCTTATATCGCAGTTAATGCGGCGTGAGGTGAACATTTTTGGAACCTGGAATTCCGATTATAGTGCCGCAGGCAACGACGACGATTGGCGCACTGTCCTTCAAGCAATGGCTTCCGGCATGTTAACACTCATGCCGCTCATAACACATAAAGTGCCATTAACAGATAGTTCCGACATGTTGCATAGGATGCGAGACAAAAGTGAGTTTTACGCAAAAGTCTTGATTCACCCCTGAGAAACGTAGTGAAGGGGTTTTGCGAACGCTAAAATCGAATGCGAAGAAAGTGTTTCTTCAGATATGCACCGAAGCACTTCAAAGTCCAAACCCATTTGCCTTAACCGCAAGGAAAGTTAAAAATATGAAAGCGGCTATACTTGAAAGTCTTGACAACTTAAGTGTGAAAGAAGTCCCCGAACCTGAAATCGATGACGATGCCGCTTTGATGCGGATTGAGGCTGTTAGTATATGCGGTTCTGATGTCCGTATTCTCCATCACGGTAACCCAAGAGTTAAACCCCCGACCATTATTGGACATGAAAATTCCGGTGTCATCGTTAAGACTGGCAAAAACGTGACGCGCGTTAAAGAAGGGGATCGGGTGTCAATCGGTGCTGATGTTCCGTGCGGACAGTGCCATTGGTGTCGAGATGGTCTCGGAAACAACTGCCACATCAACTATGCCATCGGTTACCAAATCCCCGGTGCTTTCGCGCAATATATGAAACTTCCGCGCCTCGTTTTGGAAGAAGGACCGGTTACCCCATTCGATGCGACGCTCAGTTTTGATGAGGCTGCCCTCGCGGAACCGCTCGCTTGTGCCATCAATGGACTTGAGCTTGTCAATATGTCTCTCGGCAAAACCGTCGTTATTATCGGTCTTGGGCCGATCGGGTGTATGATGATTGACCTCGCGCGGGTCATGGGTGCCACGAAAGTGATTGGTGTACAACGGAGCAAGCTCCGAATGGAGATCGCAAAGTTCTACGAGGCAGATGCCTATATAGCTTCTGAAGAGGAAAACGTCATTGAGAGATGTAAGGAAGAAACAGGTGGCGAGGGACCTGATATCGTTGTTACAACGTGCGGTTCGGTTGAGGCACATGAACAGGCTATTGAAATGGTGGCACACCGCGGGTATGTGAACCTGTTTGGCGGGTTGCCAAAGACGATGCGTCCTATGAGTGTTCTCTCAAATATTATCCACTATAAAGAGTGTTTTGTTACGGGTTCACACGGGTGTGTGCCACGTCACCATGAATTGGCGGTCCGTCTCCTTGAAAAGGGATTAGTCCGTGTGAAACCGCTCATTACACACCACTTCCCGCTCATTGAGATTGACAAGGCGTTTGAGGCGATGGAATCTCGAAAAGGAATGAAGATTATGATACACCCACATCAGGAGGGTACAGGAGGATAAACGGATATAATGCAAGATTTTTCGCGATTTGTTCGAGAAGTGCCAGATTTTCCGAAACCGGGGATTTTATTTAAAGACATCACGCCACTTTTAGGAAATCCAACTGCCTTTCATCGGGTAATTGATGAGTTCGCGCGCCATTATAAATATGAAGCCATTGATGTTGTCGCGGGCCCCGAAGCGCGCGGTTTCATTTTCTCAACGGTGCTCGCTTATCGGATCGGTGCTGCTTTTGTCCCTATTCGGAAAAAGGGTAAGTTGCCTTATGAGGCGCACGAAGTTACATACGATCTTGAATACGGCAGTGATACGATCGAAATTCATCAGGATGCGTTCCCCAAAGACAGTAGAGTACTCCTATGCGATGATCTTTTAGCAACTGGCGGGACACTCGCTGCATCAGTTGAGCTTGTTGAAAAGCTGGGAGGACACATCGTTGGTATCGCTGTTTTAATTGAGTTATTGGAACTTGAAGGCAGGGAGAAGATTCCGAACTACGATGTTTTTTCGCTCATGAAATATTAGGCTTACCACATGCGCCTGTAGCTCAGGGGATTAGAGCAGTGGTTTCCTAAACCACGTGTCGGGGGTTCGATTCCTCCCAGGCGCATTTGATATGGTTGTCAAGATTGGCTATCTGAAACCGTTGACTGATTGCTGACGGGAACCGATGGCTATTCTTCTGACAACCGATAACTGATAATTGATAATTCATTCTAATGTTTAGGAGTAACTTGGATGTACAGATTCAATATCTGGAAAATAGTTTTAATCATTGGGGTATTATTGCTCGCTACGTTATACCTTATCCCGACCCCGGATAGCTTCTACAATCCGCTATACGGGAATTTACCGCTTTGGATGCAGGAAAAACTTCCGTCTTTTGAAGTCACTGAAGATAAGGATTTTAAGGTGAGCCTTGCAGAGGTTGAATACCCCGAAGGAATAAGTTTCCAGGATG
>CAZQIP010000077.1:0-5683 GCA_964593655.1 uncultured bacterium
TCGCACTACTACGAACCTGCCCTCAAACTCAAAGTTGAAAGACTACTAGTAGGTTCCCAACATATAGGCGAAAACTAAATGGTCTTCTTATTGAATTAGACATCTCAGAAAACAAAAGGTTCGTTTTGTTTTATTTAAGCACGTTTTCCTTACCCGGTGTGGTTTGGACCTGTTTAAGTTTGCCACTACCGTTCGGCCATCTGCCGAGTGCAACATCCTTCTCCTGTTTTTCAAATGCAACTGCATCAAGCACCTCATTGCCGCGTGCATCGGTATCAACGAGCATTATAGTTTCACCGTTGCGAGACAACTTAAAGTTGGCATGCAGCCCCGCCTCAGTTTTACCATCTTCATCTAACCACACAAGGAGATACCCGTGTGCAGGAATCGTGGTGTTCGCCGGAAATGCCCATTTCTTCAGATTGTCGATCTTATCTGTCAGGTACATTCCAGTGAGGTTCACTGTGGTGTCGCTGAGATTGTGGAGTTCAAGCCAATCTTCGTATTGGCCTTGGGGATCAGCGAGACTCTTCGTATTGGCTGCCATCAGTTCATTAATGACAATAGGACTCTCTTTCACAACCGGAATACCGACTCGATAATGTGCGGCACCCTGCTCCGCACGTGCTGGTGAAAAGGCTGTCGTGCCGTGCGTCTTCACCGCATTTGCTTCAATATAATAATAGACTGTGGTACCTGCTGGAAACGCTGGGATGCGTCCAACAAAACTCTCCTCTTCCTTTGTCATTGTGATCTGCTTAAAAACGGTGTGCGGCTCAGGACTATAATATAACGAAACCGAATCAGGGGCACCAATTGAATTGGTACCCATTTTCACAGGTTGAGTTAAGACAGAAACCACGATAGGTTCATTGGCTACTGTTTTTGCAGGTTGAGTTAAGACAGAAGCTCCGATACCTTCATTGGCTACTGCACCTCTGATGTTAACGGTCGTAATTTTAGGGGTCGGTTTGTTGAGCTCCGGATGGTTGCGCAGGTACTCACGTCTTTGTGTCACGAAACGCTTAAGGTCTTCCGGTACTTTGGTTGCAAAATCTTGATAACTATAGAGTTTCTTATCGTCTTGTTGGATTTCCGCATCAATAAGCGTTTGGTATTCCTTGATAATCGGTTCCAACACTTCCCAATCCAGCCATTCATCAGCGACAGTTCGGACATGTGCAAGATAGCGGGCACGCCACTCCGGGTTTGAAAGCAAGCGATGAATAAGTGGGCGCGCTGCATTGCCTTCGTGCGCCACAGGGGATGCCATTCCATTTTCTAAATTCCCCCACGACCAACCGCCGGGACCTCCACCACCAGGCCCCCCGCGTCCCTCTCTACCAAATCTGAAGCTTTCGTTGTTATCATGCGGTATCAGATGGAATCTACCGTTGACATCTTGATAGATAGCGTAATCGCCGCCTTTGTGGATGTAACCGTCGTCGTCCATAAACACGTTTGAGACTGCAAGCTGCCACAGCACTTGGTCAATATTAAGTAGAGATGGTAAGTTTTCCACGAGTTCCGCGTCAGAGGTCGTTTCGTCAAGCATTTTGCAAAGGGCAATGAGATCTTGCCAAGGGGCTTCGACATTGTTAGTTTTGAGTTGATACGTTTCTTGATACGCTGTTGGATCGTCTCCAGCATAGGTCAACGCACCCCCTCTACCAGGACCGACTTTCCAACGTACGCCGCCTTTTGTGCCGAACTGCTCCGCCAGAAAATCTTTGTTATATTGCTGTAGATTAATATAAACACCCCAATTTTCACCGTTAATAACAAGTTTTACAAGATTCGTTTTCATCGCGGGGATGTAGTCGCGCGCAATCCGATTGTAAAGCACCTCGCGCAGGAAAGAGGCATCAACGTGACCATTAAGTAGGTTAAGCGTCTTGTATCCGTAGACGCGTTGCCCAGCTTTACCGTAGTCTACGGCGATATTGAAAGATTTTTTATCTGATCTAACTGTGAAGTAGGAAGAGGTGCCTCGAAAGTGGACACCCACCTTTGGATAAACCTTCCCATCAACAATAAGCTCCGCCGGCACCTCAATATCCGTGCGATAAAATGCGTTCATCTGTTCGGACCAATCTTCATGGTGGAATCGGAGGTAAAGGGTGCGGAGTGTTTGAGCGTCGTAAAGTGAAGGTGAACCCTCTGGTATAGAAGCGAGGCTTGTCTGGATATCGGTTTGAACACTGTTATGTAGGGCTTCTTTGGGTATAAGGGAAACATTTCCACCGCCGCGCGTGCTGAGGGCGGCTTCGCGTTCGGTACCGGTTAATTTCCCATCCTTATCTTGATCAAATTGTTCGACCAGTTTCTCTGGTGGACGCGGTCCACCTCGTCCACCACCAAAAGGCGGCATTCCGCCGGGGCCCCTACCAAAACCTCTATCGGGAGGAATGCTGCTTTGCATCTTCTCAATTTCTTCGCGACTAAGTTTATCTCCTGTGAACGCTTCTAAACCTGTAACACGGAATCTGAGTTCTTCCTCTTCATCACTCAGTTTGCCATCGCCATTGAGGTCAAATCGTTTCTGTTCGTCCGTAAGTTTTGCCGATGGCTCGGTATCTTGGGCGTTCGCCTGCAGCGTCCAGCTGGCAGTTATTAGCATAAGGACTATTATTGTTTTCAGTTGTTTCATTGTGTGTGCTCCTTTTGAGTCTTAGACCTGTTTGATGGAAGGAAGTTCGGATTTTCCGTGCTTGCCGCGTTTTATTCTTTATCCATTTTCACTTCTGTGACATTTTCGATCCGCGAGAGTTCGTTAAAAAAAGTAAGCCATTCTTGTGGATTTTCCAATTTGACTCGGAAGTTGAGTTCAACCATCTGTGATTTTTTGATCCGTTTTTCCAGCAGACGTTCGTAAATTAAGTGTTTGTCGAAAACAGAACGATAGACATTTTCAAAGTTCGGATCGGGCGGCAGACAGAATTCTAAACTAAATTCGTTATCGTTACCAAAGCGTTGATGCCAATGATATATACAGAGGATGATGATACCGATGAGGAATGTCGCCAGAATCGCTACAGATGGATTGCCGGCACCGACCGCCATACCAACAGCTAGCGCATAAAAAACAAAACCGATGTCGCGTGGATCTTGGATGGCGGTCCGAAACCGAATAATGGACAAGGCACCGACTAAACTAAACGCTCGTGCGATGCTGTCTCCGATAATCACCATCACGACAGAAATCAGCATACATAGGATGATGAGGGTGTCGGTAAACGATTTTTGTGGGACTTTAGCGTGTGTCCATTGGTAGATGTTGACGATAAAAATGCTCAGTGCGAACGAAAGTAACAACCTAAGTGCATCAGTACCAAGTGTTATAAGCGGCGGTATCGTTAAAAAATCAAACAATGTGTTTATTCCTGTTTGCCGATTGAAGGTTTAGGATATTCTACCATAACAAGACAAATTTATGAAGAAATTGTTGGGAATTTGTTTCATGTTCCCTCTAAATTGCTTGCGGTGTGTTAAAACATCGCTTCGGATAAAGCTTCGCTTTCGAGGCTAAGGCAATGCTTGTAGCTATTTTTCACGTCTGTTCTTCATGGTGAATTAAGACACCTACGAACACCCCGGAAAAAATCAGGATTGCAAGCGCATAAGGTGCTGCTTCAGCGAACATGGCTTCAGTTGTGTAACTCCAAACGTTAAGGGCGAGCGTTTCGTATCCGGCGGGGGATAAGAGGAAAGTCAGTGGAAGTTCTTTCATGGTCGCAAGAAAAACGAGAGCAGTCGCAGTAAGCATGCCGCGCATGAGAATAGGGAAAAGGGTTTTGAAGAACGCTTGTATGCGTGGATACCCAAGCGAACGGGCTGCCTCCTCTAAGTTCGGCGAAGCTTGGTAGAGCGAGCTTCGCACCGGTCCGATCGCCTCTGCCAGAAAATGTAGGGTACACGCGTAGATTAGCACGGGTAGTGTCTTGTAGATAAAAGATACTGTGTTTAAAACGAAAAAGATGAGTGATAACGCGAATGCAAGCGGTGGTATCGCATAAACAATGTAGGCAACGCGCGCCAACGCCTTTGAAGCCTGTGATGGATAGCGAACATCTATATAGGCAAACGGCACCGCAAGGAGTGCACACAGAATGCCCGCAGGTATTGCAATCAACAGCGAACCGACGAGGGCTCCTAAAAGGCTTTCCAGAGCGGATATATTAAACCCTCTGAACATCCAAAGCAGGATGGCTCCAACTGGAACGACCACTGTTACAAATGCCAGCAAACTGAGGTAAATATAAGCGGGGTTACGCCACGCACCGAGTTGAACCTGCGACGATGGACGGGAGGGCCCGCGCCCAGCGCGATGGAAGGCTACCTTATTTAGCAGCTTTGCTTCAAGGTAGAGTAGGCACCCAGTAAAGGCGAGAAGCATCAAGGCGAGCCATGCCGCATAGATATGCTCAAAGGAGAGTGTGTATTCTGTGTAAAGTGCGTAACTAAAAGTTTCATAGCGCATCAATGACACAACGCCAAAGTCGCCAAGCACATGTAAGCTAATGAGGAGTCCGCTTGCATAGAAAGCAGGACGGAGTTGGGGCAGGATAACATGGAAAAAAGTCGCTTGAGACCTGTAGCCGAGACTCCGAGCGGATTCTTCAAGACTCGGATCGAGTCCTAACAAGGCGGTGCGTAGGTTCAGAAAGAGATAAGGACTCGTGTAGGCACTCAGGGCAAGGAGCGCGCCCCAGTAACCACTGAGGCGCGGGATACTCGTGCCAAATAATTGGGCGACGATCCCAGTATTTCCACCGAGCGCCAACAATGCGTATGCCATCACATAGCCCGGAATGGCGAGCGGTAGCGCACACAGCACCGTAAAGTAACGTTTACCCTTTAAGTTTACCCGACTTGTTAACCACGCCGCGGGGGTTGCTATGAGTAGATCAAGAGCCAGGACCCCTGCAGTGAGCAGCAGCGTATTCAGGAAAAGCCTTGCGTTTCGCCAACGGAAGACAATCTCCACAAGCGCAGTGGCTTCCGCTGAAAACGCTTTCGTAAGTAAGTAAACCAACGGGATAAGGCCGCCAATGCCGACAAGCACAATCGGAATGCCTGCCACGCCAGCAGAAATAGAGAAATAACGCTGTGAGCGAACTATTTTTACATTTTCTTCCAAATTCCGTAGCCTCAATCTTCCAAGCGAGGTTCACCGCTTCTATAGAATTTCGACGCGCCGCAATAAATCGACTGTACCGTCAAGGTCGTCCATTTCATTGAGGTTGAATGTTGGCGCGAGTTGAAGTAACTCGGATAACGGTAACAGATTCGCGTTTGGGATTACACCGTCGATAACAGGGTATTCAAATACGTCGCTGGTAAAGTACTGCTGTGCTTTAGTGGATAACAAAAATTCCACTAACCGCAAAGCCGCAGCTTTGTTTTTGCTACTCTTCAGCAGTCCGATACCGGCAACGTTAACGAGGTTGCCTGGATCATCTGCCTTGAAGAAAGTTTGTGCTACTGGAAAACTGGAGTTCCCTTTTTTGAAACGGAGGAGGTAGTAGTGGTTCGGTAAACCGAGATCGATTTCGCCTGCAGCGAGTGCCTCTATGATAGGCGTATTTTTCGCATATTTTTTCACGCCATTTGCTTTCATACCGCGAAGCCATTTTTCAGTCTTTTCTTTGCCGACTTGTACGCGTAGGGAAGTGACAAAGGC
>CAZQIP010000078.1:0-14150 GCA_964593655.1 uncultured bacterium
GCATTCCTCCCCAAGCTAAAGTATGGGGTTTCCTGCCCGAAGATTAGATAAAAATGTTTGTGCTGTGGAGGTTGGTATTTGCGGACTTCATCTGTTTTGCTCGTTGGATGGCGCGCAATCTCCGCCAAAAATTCACGCTCGCACTAAAAAGGAATCCGGCACCGATCATGCCGATGATCGTACCGCCCAACGCCAATTCAGGATTTACCACAACGCTATAAACTGCGCCGCCGATGAGAACGAAGGCGATCAGGACATCTTTAAGACTGTTATTTTGTGCCCGTTTTTGAAGGAGTTGTAGATTCGCAAGTTTCTTTTGTTTTATATAGTCCATCAGTGGCTCTATCGGAACATGTACCGACTCGGCTTGCCCAGGGGGTGCCTCTCGGACACAGCGGAATCCAATATTTCCGGCACTGTAGTCTGGCGGTGCCTGTAGACGATTGGCGCATCGGAAATAGCGTTCTGCTGTGCCATCGCGCACTTCTAACCATGAACCGCCACGTAAGGCTTTCTGTTTTTCGTCGGTTACCTGTTTAGATACCTTACGTTTCGGGTCGGGATAAGGTTGATACCAATCGGCAGTCCATTCCCACACATTTCCTGCAGCTTCGCCGACACCGTAAGGGCTTACTGTGGCGGGACGCGTGCCGATGGGTGTGAGATGTGCTGTCAGGATTTGTAAGGTTTCTGACGGCGTTTCTGTAGCATCTGATGCGTCAGGAACGAAGATATTGCCCCATGGATAGATGCGTCCGTCGGGCCCGCGGCACGCTTTTTCCCATTCTGCTTCCGTCGGTAGCCGTTTACCTGCCCATTGTGCATACGCTTGACTATCGTGCCAACTCACATGGACAACGGGGAGGTTCGCATCTTCAGGCGCGAAAGCACCGTTTTCCCAGTGTACCGGCGGTGAATGGTTCGTCGCCTGGACGAAAGCAGCGTATTCGGCGTTCGTCACGGGATACTGCTCAACGAGAAATGCCTCCAGAAATCGGACGTGCATCGGTGCTTCATCAAGTTTCGCGTATTCCGAGTTGACTAATGCGGTCCCATAGAAGGGTTCAATATCGGTGCCCATGATAAACG
This sequence comes from uncultured bacterium, assembly GCA_964593655.1. Lineage (GTDB taxonomy): Bacteria > Poribacteria > WGA-4E > WGA-4E > WGA-3G > WGA-3G. Next base: position 1,090 of record CAZQIP010000078.1, read on the forward strand.
CACCCTGCGGGATAAGAACGGCATTGTTAGGTTTTGAGTCTTGATTCATCCAAAAGTCCAGCCTGATGTAGCATATTTTGTCTCAGCTAAGGTCTTAGCTTGCACATGTTCTGATGATGACAACTCACTTGAATGAAACGTAATTCCGAGGTTAAGTGTTTCAGATATTGCTTGGATGAGCGCGCGTCGGGGGATCGAACGTCCATCTGTATTAATAGCGGTCGATTTTTCACGCAGCATCTCTTGGACCGCGGGATCTTTTGAGACCCGCGCGAGAATAGAGGACGGCGGCATGTCCAAGGAGATGTAGCCTTGAAACATTATCCCGTTTCGATTGCGCCTGACAGAGACACCGGCCAACTTCTTGTTATCCGACATTACATCGTGTTCGGCAGGATTTGTTAAACAAATATTTTGGGCGGTTTGGGAGGGTTCGGTGCATGTGGCGTAACACTGTGCCGGGATACCGAGTCGCTGAAACGCCTTGACGAGGGATTGTCCAATGCTGTGATAGGCATCGGAAATATTCATTTCTCCGGCACCTCGTGGGAGAATGAGTGTATAAGTCAATTCCCAGCCATGCACGACGATACCACCGCCGGTCATCCGTTTCACCAATTCAATGCCTTCTGCACGGCACGCATCCACATCCACTTCTGCGGTGATATCTTGGAAGTAGCCGAAACTGAATGCGGGTTGCGTCCAACCGTAAAACCGTAGCGTCGGATTCGCTTGTTCTTTCTGGGCGGCGAGGATTACTTCATCAATTGCCATATTCATCGCCGCGCTATTTTTTCCCATGTTCAGAAGTCTACCGATAGTTTTCATTAGGATAGTGGGACGCGGCACACCGCTGTCGTATGTGCATCGCAATACCAGAAATACCCATCCCAATAGGTCATTCCGTGGGGTTCAGGATGCGGTTCCGGTATCTCAATTTTGTTCAGATGGCTGCCGTCCTCTGGATCCAGATGGAAGATTGCGCGATGGTTCGTTTCGACACACCAGAGATCATCGCCGACCCATGCGATACCGTGTGGGCGGTCACCGGGAGCAGGGAGCGTGTGGATCACCGTGAAATCGTCTGCAACGTCCACCTGATAGATAGTGGCAGAGGGCGGTACTGCCAACCAGAGTTTATTGTCGCGCCATTCTAAACCGTGCGCGCCTGTCTGTCCTGCGCCGGGTGTTTCAAAGGATGAAAGCGTCTCACCGCTTTCTGGATCGGTTGAAAGGATTTCACAACTATAGGTAGACGCGAGCCAGAGCGTATCGCCTGTGTCTGTGATACCGCTGCCTCTATCGGAGCCGGTCGCGAGTGTCTTTTTCACATCGCCCTGATATGAGACGAGATGCACCTCATTGGTCTGCTGGTCGAGAATCCAGAGTCCGTCTTCAGTGGCTTGCATTCCGTTGGGTTGTGGCCCTGGGGAGTCAAAAACTTTTTCGATTGTGGGCATGGGAAACCTCCGTATACGATACATTGTATTGAGGTTTTATTGTATGTGGTTTTGGAAGGAGTGTCAAGAATTTTTTATCTCAATATTGAATTTCGTCTTTTGACCGACTAATTTTGCATAACCTCTTGCGGCACCCTCTACAACGTGGAGATTTTTCACAATCTGACTGGCTCCGAGGAAGAATCCACTACCCAATGAAAGGGGTTGACCGTTGGCATCTTCCATAACGAGAAGGACTGTGGAGCAGAAGGCTTTTTGAGAGCGATTTGTTGGGGAGTCTGGGCGGTTACGGCGGTTCCTACGCAGATTTTGAAACTCTATGGAGCCGAATACAAGAGGCGCAATGAATTGCGCTACTACGAGCCAGTTTTTCGTTAACGAGAAAGGTTTATTCAGAAATGGTATAGTGATGAAATTGTGGGTTTAGTCTACAGTTCCACCTACAAGAGACGCAATGAATTGCGCTACTACGAGCCAGTTTTTTGTTAATGAGAAACGTTTATTTAGAAAGGTGATAAATCGCCTTACTACGAACCTGAATTTTGCCAATCCCATCCTTTTCCATAATCTCGGATTGGATGTGTTCGCCAGAGATCTCGTAGCCATTCAATTCCAAAATGTTTTTCATACCAGTGTAAACTTGAACAATTCCAGTCCTTCGGTTTTTGGACGTAGTTATGCTTTGTCGGGTTGTAGTGAATGTAATTTAGGGTTGTGTAATAATGTCTTTGGTTACGAATTTGCCTATCACTGAAACGATACCAAATTTGTCATCCAGTTAGTCCTTCACGACGGTTTAACTCACGTGCTGTGCGGGCATGCACACGACGTAAGGGTTGACTGATAACCGAAAGCGGTTGACACTTAACCAATAGATGATAATGATTTGGTAGGATAACCCAACCACTAATGGAAATATTGGCGGTTTGAAGTTCTTTTTTTAACTCACCCAGGAGCCACGCGCGTTCTTCGTCGGTGTGGAAGTGCCGCTTATGTTCGTAAGTAGCAGCAGTAACCAAAAACCAACCTTCAGTATTGTGAAGATGAGGTGGTGCATGTGGTGGAAAGTTATTCAATCGTCGCTGCTGCAGGATTTCAGTTTTCTCTTCGGGTGTTAGTCCCCGATAACGATACATAATTCCAATTTCCTCTTGTTCGTAGTAGCGCAATTCATTGCGCATCAACACGAGCGATAAATCACTTTTCGCTTAGGTTTGTAGTAGCGCAATTCATTGCGCGTTTGTACAGGCAATAAATTGCCTTACTACGAACCTAAAGAAGTTATCCTTTAAAATCAACTAACGTTCTCGCTTGGCGTAGCCCGGTTGAACTTCGTTGATGAACCTTGTTAACCCCTCTCCTTCTTTCGCTAATTCTTTCATTTCTTCAATGTCATCCTCGTCTGCACTGTCATAAGTGTACAGATAGACGCTGCCGCTTGTGAACCGAATTCTGATGAAATCAGTTCCCACTTCATAAGCAGCGATCCCTGAGTTTCCGTGACGGTTTCCATAACGTTTCATAACTTCCCTCCTGTGTGAATTTAGTGATACCGACATCCATGATAGCACATCTGAAACCCGTTTTCAAATGGAAATGGAAAAGTTGCCCCAGAGCCAAAGGGTGAATCAGGGAATATTCCATTTTCTAACATTTCAATATTGGTTTGCAAGCCTCGTCAAAAAGTGGTATAATTCCGCCATAACTCAATATAATACTTTGGAGATTACTTTGAACATTGATACATTAAAAGGGAAAACGGTAGGTGCTGCTGTTTCGGGTGGCTTGGATAGTTGCACGATTACGAAGTGGCTGGTCGATAACGGCGTCAAGGTTGTCTGTTTTACGGCGGACCTCGGTCAACCCGACGAACGGGACGTTTCTGAAATCAAGGAACGAATGTTGGCGTGTGGTGCCGAAGACGCGGTTATTGTAGATGCGAAAGACGCGCTTGCGGAAGACGGTATCCGCCTTATCCAGTGCCAAGCGATGTATGAAGGCGGCTACTGGAATACGACAGGTATTGCGCGGCACGTCACAGTAAAAGCACTTTTGCCGGAGATGGAGAAACGCGGTATCTCTATTTTAACGCACGGTGCAACCGGTAGAGGCAACGACCAAGTGCGATTTCAACTTGCTACCAATATGCTCAATCCGCATTTTGAGGTTTATGCCCCGTGGCGAGACCCTGGATTCCTGAAAAAGTTTGGCGGCAGGACAGAGATGATAGACTTCTGCCAAGCACATAACTTACCCATTACCGCGACACACGAGAAGCCGTATTCCACCGATGCGAACCTCCTTGGACTTACGCATGAGGCTGGACGACTTGAATCGCTGAAGACACCAGCAGGGTTTATCAACCCCGGTATGGGAGTCCATCCAAAAGACGCGCCTGATGACGTAGAACACTTTACGGTTACCTTTGCGCGTGGAACACCCGTTGAAGTCAATGGAAGCCCAGTCACAGCCCTTCAGAGTCTGCTGGAAGCAAACCGTATCGGCGGGCGGAACGGTATCGGCATCGGTATTCACACCGTTGAGAACCGGTTTGTCGGGATCAAGAGCCGCGGCGTTTATGAATCTCCGGGGATGGAATTGCTTGGAAAGTGCTACGAGTATCTACTCCAACTGATTTTAGACAGACGTGCACGTCGCCATTTTGATAGTGCGGCACCGGTCATCGCTGAACAGATTTATCAAGGCTACTGGTTCGATGCTGCGACGCAAGCGTTACTATCCTCGATTCAACCGTTGACCGACTTGGCAAGTGGAACTATTACGGTGGCACTCTACAAAGGGAATGTTGCGTTCCATGCCGCGGGTGGCGCACAGCATTCGCTCTACTCCGAGGAGACCGCCTCTATGGAAGCGATTGGCGACTTTGATCATGCGGATTCAGAAGGGTTTTTAGGGGTGCTGGGTGTAGGTGCGCGGGCATCGGCGGTTGCTGGTCAGACACAGGAGTAGTGTTTAAGGCACCTCAAGTTTTGCGAATACCTGTGTGATGATGCTCTCAGCGTCTCGTCCGTCCGCCTCTGCTTCGTAACTGATGATGACGCGGTGCCTTAGCACATCCATGCCGACGGCGTGAATATCCTCAGGTGTGACATAGCCGCGCTGCGAAAGGAATGCCCTTGCCCTTGCAGCGAAAGCGAGAAAGATGGTCGCGCGCGGTGAGGCACCGTATTCAATGAGTGTACTCAGTTCGTCTAACTGATATGCTTCCGGTGCGCGCGTCGCACAGACCAAATCGACAATATAATTCTCCAACTGTTCTGCCATATAGATGTTTCGGACGACCTCTCGGAACCGGGTGATGTCTTCAGGCGAAATTATCGATTGAATCTCGGCGATAACTTCGGTTGTCATCCGCCGAAGGATTTGTAACTCCTCTGAATGCGATGGGTAATCCACCTTAATCTTTAGCATGAACCTATCCACCTGTGCCTCTGGTAGCGGATAGGTGCCTTCGTGCTCAATCGGGTTTTGGGTTGCCAAAACGAGGAACGGGTCATCGAGTGGATAGGTCGTGCCACCAATCGTTACCTGCCGTTCTTGCATCGCTTCAAGGAGCGCGCTTTGCACTTTTGCGGGCGCGCGGTTTATCTCGTCTGCGAGGATGACGTTGGCGAAAATGGGTCCCTTTTTCGTGTAAAAATCGCCCTTCTGCTGGTCGTAGATGAGGGTGCCGACGAGGTCTGCTGGGAGCAGGTCGGGGGTAAACTGGAGACGGTTGAAAGAGGCATCAATGGTCTGCGCAAGGGCACTGACAGCCGTTGTCTTCGCGAGTCCGGGTACCCCTTCGAGTAGAATGTGTCCGTTGCAGAGCAACCCGATAATCAGTCCCTCCAGTAACGCGGTCTGCCCGACGATAACTTTCCCTGTCTCTGTGAGTATCTGCTGAACTAACCCGCTATCCGCTTGGATGCGGGCGTTCATCGCTTCTAAATCATAGTTCTGCAATTTTTAATTTACCTTGCGGGAGAACAGCGTAAATTTGGGCGGTTGATGGCTGTTAACTAAAAAAAGGTTGTGTTTCGCCTTCTTGGAAGGACTGCTCAAGCCACGGGTCCTTGGTTTTCTGTCTGAACTCAATGACTTTTCGGCGCATCTCGTTGGCGATGTCTTGTAATTCTGGTACATCGATGAGGTTCTGTGACTCCGCAGGATCGTTCTGGATATCAAACAACGCCTCGCGGCTCTGTTGTAGAAAGTCTGTCCGCTGCCGTTCACCGAGTTGCTGGACGTTGTCGTCGCGGACGGCTGTCCATGAAATTGAACGGAATAGGTCGCTTGGGAGCGGTGTCTCTAATTGATACGCCAGGTTACGGACGTATTTATACCGTCTGCCGCGTAACACGCGATACGGGTAGTAGTTCGTCACCTCATGAAAGCAGTGGGAAAAGTAAGTTTCTTCCCATTCACCGTTGCCCGGATGCGCGCTGTCATCTTCAAGGATGGAGAGGATTGACCTGCCCGGAAGTGCGTCATCTCCGTCAGGGTGTGTAACACCACACCAATCCAACATCGTTGGGCAGAAATCTACCCAATTAACGAGTGCTTGGTTGTGGAAGCCGCGTTTCTGTTGCGTAGGACTGGAAATCAGCAGTGGGCAGTGGTGTCCGCTATCAAAGCTGGATGCCTTCGCGCCGGGAAATGGCATCGCATGATCAGTGGTGACAAAAACGAGGGTTTCCTCTGCGCGTCCAGAAGCGTCAAGCGCATCCAAAACCGCGCCGACGACGGCATCCCACCGTGAAACGCTTTCGTAGTAATCTGCGAGATCCTCGCGAACCGCTGGGACATCCGGTAGGAAATTCGGCACAATAATTTCATCCGGCGTATATGGATCGGACTCGATGCCCGGATGTGTCCGGTCATTTCCGAATCCCTTACCTGCACGATGCGGATAGGAGCTGCCGATATGGAGATAAAAGGGGGTATCTGCGTTTTCGTTAAGGAATTCTGTAACCCTCGCAGCCATATCCACCGGACTTCGTGGATTAACTCTCGGTTCAAAATCGAACGGATAAACACTCTTCGGTTCAACGTGTTTCTTTCCGAGGCACGCCGTGGCGAATCCGTGTGCTTTCAGGATTTTTGGTACGGATTGCATATATTCATGCGTACGAAACCCGTGTATGCCGTGGCAGTGTCCGTATTGTCCATGCGTGTGGCTATGCTGACCGGTGAGGATACAGGCACGGCTCACGGCGCACGAAGGACTTGTACAGAATGCGTGGTCAAAGACGACACCGCGTTCGGCAAAGGCATCAATGTTTGGTGTGCGGATAACGTCATTTCCGTAACACTTTGCGATCCGGCTCCAATCGTCGGCAATGACGAACATTACGTTTTTATATGAATTGTTCATGATTTTCCTTATTTAGGGCACAATTATTCAAAGAGTTGAGAGACTCGACAGGTGAACCCCGGCACGACATCTTCACCGGTGAGTGTGTCTTCGCGCATGAGCAGTGTCATGTCGTTTTCAGAGCGATAGACCGTCATCGTTTTAGAACGGGGATCCAGAACCCAGACAAGGCGCGTTCCGGCGTTCAGATAGGCAAACGCTTTGTCTACAATACGCCACTGAACGTCTGTCGGTGAAACCACCTCAATCGCCAAATCGGGCGGTATCGGAAAACCTGTGTTTTCGTCTCCATCCAACCGGGAAGTTGACACAAACGCAACATCTGGCTTTAGGGCCCGTTCACCGACCTGAAAAGTCGCCTCTACATGGACCTCCCCTAACTCATTCTCACGTACATGCTGGTCCAAATACCGGATAACGTTAACACTAATCTTACTGTGTATTCTCGTTGGTGGCGACATCGGCACTAATTCTCCTTTAACGTATTCATATCCGTCTATATCGTTCTCAAGAAATTCTGCCAATGTCATGGAGGTTTGTTCGGGGGCGCGAGTCCTTTGTGCGACTTCATGGAGTTCTTGTTGTGTCATGCTTTCATTCCTTTTTTGATGTTTTATAGCAGGTTCCTGATAAGGGTCATTAATAATCAGACTTTACACAAGACCGCCGCGTTTTCTTAGGAACCATTCAAATCCGAGTAATACGATCACAGCACCAAAAATAAGCGGAATATCCCAGATGTCAACATCCGTAATTTTTGAGGTCGCGCTTTCGACGAGTGGGATCTGGTTCACGAGTTGGGCTGCCTCCTCCATGGCATAGTACTTTCCGCCACTCACTTCCGCGAGTGTTTTGAGAAGCGGGATGTTGAGTTCAGCGTTACTGAATTCGGCATAAGACGCTTTCACCTCAAAAAGGGTCTGTTGTTCGCCGAGGCTTTCGCCAGCGAGGGTACCGGTAGCGGTGACAGTGTATTCGCCATATTGGTTCGGGATAAAACGTGCCGTGTAGCGTCCATCTTCACCGAGGACCTGCTCAAGTTTTAATTCTTTGCGCTTGCCTGCTTCATCGACGACGATGGCTCGGATTTTCGCGTTGTTCGTTAATTGGAATTGCTGATCTGTGGCAGTAACCTCAATCACGACAGCTTCTTTCAACGTATAGGCTGTTTTTGCGATATCAAGTTTAATGTGTTCTTTCGGTGCCGTTGTCAACCATCTGGCGGTCTGTCGCCAGAATCGTTCATGACTATCATCTTCAGCGGAGTCCTTGAGCATTTGCCATCGCCATGAAGTATGTGGCGTAAAAACCATCACGCGGCCAGCGTTATAATTATGAGTTGCGATCAGGATGCGATTTCCAAATTCATTTCGATCGGTTGGATGTTCCGCTAAAACGAGCGCGCCTGCTTTAGCACGCTTGACTTTACTATAACCGACGAGCGGTTTGAGATTCGTCCAGCGTTCCATGTTCTCGGTCGGGGTATCCGCCAACGCCATCAAATTTTCGGCCTTTCCTTCTGATGTCAGTTGCAACTTATAGCCTTTGCTTTCGGTAGAGAAGCGAGAACCTGTGGTTAATCTGGTCCGTCGTCTCGGTGTTGTCGATGTGGGTGGGGATCCGAGTTCTATTTCTACTGGGAGGCACTGGGCAATAGAGGTGTTGATATAGGAGCCAGCGAGTTCATGGTTCCCCAAAGAGCTTGAACCGCCTAACATCAGCAATCCACCGCCACGGGTGCGGACGAACTCAAGCGTATTTTCCAGCTGCGCGGCTGTAAATTGAGAGGCATCTACGTTCCCTAAAATGATAGCATCAAAGTCGAAGAGCGTCTCCTGATCATCTGGGTAAAAATCAAAGTCGTGTGATGTTGCAGTGCGGGTGCCGAGATAGTGTCTACCCTCATCGGAGAAGTTTGTTAATATTCGATCAGTGAGTTGGATATTGGGATCCTTTTTCAGCGTCCGTTTTATAAAGCCAAATTCATAGCGCGGCTTGCCGTCAACAAACAGGATTTTCACACGTTTGGTCGGGGCGACCTTCAGGAGAAATGTTTTTGTGTTGTTCTGTGGTACCGCTTCTGTTTCTTCCAAAGCTGCATGTACCTCAAATTTTTGAGTGCCGGCTTGGCGGGGGGTAAACTTAAGCAACACACGTTTTGTTTTTGCGTCAGAGGTTGTGCCTGTTACACCGATTTGCGGTATCCAAGAAGAGCCTTCATCCATATCAACAGGTTCTGTTTTCAGAATTCGCCCATTGCTCGTTAATTGGAGACTCACCTTTTTGCCATTAAATCCTTTCCGTTTTACAGTCGCCCATATTTCGACGGGAAAATCTTCTTCTGCCGTGCGAGGCACATCCAGTTTGACGATCTCGAGGTCCGGGTTGCCTGCTTCAGAACCGACACCGACAGTGTGTATAGGCAGTTTCCGTTCCCGGATTTGCATCGCGAATTTCGCGATGTCAGTGCCGCTTTTATCTACACCATCCGTTAAAAGGACAGCACCGGAGAGCGGGATGCCTTGGAGGTCATCAAGGGCTTCGTTTAATGCTTCGGGGATGTCTGTGCTTTCACCTTCGGCACTCGTCAATGCCTCATCGGGGATACGTTTGGCTGTAGTGTCAAACGCAAAGAGTCGCACTTTGAATTTGGTATTCAGTTTTTCAAGGAGACCTTCATTCTCGGCAAAGAGCAGGTCATTGACACGGCGCAGTCGTGGTGCTGAATCGATGGAATCGGTAATCTGCATACTCTTGGAGCGATCAACCATTACCAATAAGTAGGAATCGTCAGGATTTGACTGATAAATTGTTAGGAACGGTTTGAGTAGGCAGAAAGCGAGCAGACAGAGTGCAACTGTCCGGAGAATAATAAGAAAGCCGCGAAACCCACGTCTGATACGTCCGTGTGTGCTACGATATGCCCATATCGTAGCGACAATAAGTGCGACAAGTAGAACGGCAATGAGGAGCCCTGGTAACGGTACCCCAAACGAAAAATCTCCCTCTCGAAAAACGTCAATGGGGTACCTCATTATTTGTTCAAACATTTTTTAATTTATGGCCTCCTGGGCTGCGCTCCTGTCGCAAGCCTATAGAGGCTTGCGGGACAATGTTCCGCGCAGGTTTCCTGTTAATTCCGCACATTCTTCTTAAAATCTTAACACTCCAGAACGAGCGCAACCCCCTTTTACCGAGTGCTGGTCGCCGATGGTTAATGATTAATCCCTCGATTGCTGCCAACTACTCTCAAGTCTTTACACAGGGATCTTGATGCACTGACCTGTGTGTGCGGATTCGTGTAATGCATCAATGACGCGCATATTTCCGAGTGCGTCCTGTATTGGCAGACGGAGCGGAACACCGCTATCTATCGCTTGACAGAGCTCCAAAATTTCAGCGGCGTAAGGATTGACACCGCTAACGCTAAAGGTTTTACCGTTTATTGTAAAGTGTGACTCGCCTTCTGAGTTGCCCCATGCGCTCTGAACAAAGAGTGTGCCGTCTGTGCCAGCGACTTCATAAGATTCACGCCACGTCCACCCGAAACTGCAATCCAATTGACCGGTAATGCCATCCCCAAAGTCTAAGGTACCGATCAATGTTTCCCAGACGTTGTTAATCGGCTCAAATTTGCCTGTTGCCCAGGCGGACTGTGGTTCGCGTCCGACGAGATAACGGATGATGTTAATACAATAACATCCTAAATCCATAACAGCACCACCACCGAGGTCGCCTCTCAATCGCCAGTTTTGACGGTCTGTCAAACCTGTCGAGAAAGTAGAGCGCGCGTAGCGGACTTCGCCAATCGCGCCTTCCTCAATCTTCTGCTTCACGGCGAGCGTCAACGGATGATGCCGATACATGAACGCTTCCATCAATAAGATATTTGCGCGTTCTGTAACTTGGATCATCTGCTCCAACTGTGTAGTGTTCACAGTGATTGGCTTTTCAACAAGGATGCCTTTGACACCACACCGCACCGCCTCCAGCACATTTTTCAAATGGCTTGAGGGCCACGTAGCGACTACCAGAACATCTGGCTCCTGTTTCTCCAACATCTGTCGAAGATCGTTGTAAGTATTCTGAACGTTATATTCGGTCGCAAAACGCTTAAGCGATTCAAATTTCTCGTCGCATGCACCTACGATTTCAATCTCTGGCAAGTTCCGCCACGCGTTGCCGTGTGCGTTAGATATACCGCCACACCCGACAATCGCGACTCGATATTTTTTCACCATGATTTTTACCTTAGTTCGGGGTTACAAACCCCTCCTACAACTGATGGTTCGGGGTTACAAACCCCTCCTACAATAGATTATAGCGAAGATATTTCTACCAACCGCTTCTCTTGCGCGGAGAGGTTTGCCGCGAGCGATATTTCCAGTGTTTTGACGGCATCGCTGTAAGGGCTCAAAATCGGAGACGCGTCGCCGCTACGCACCGCGTTCACAAAAACTTCATCGATTGTCGGTCCTGGTCCTGTTTTGTCTACCCATTCACCATCTTCCCGGACTGAGACTCTTGATGGATTCCAATTCAAAAGTTCATCTTCATACAATAAATCCAGGACATTAGCGTTTGACCAGTCACCCGCATAAGCCCAGGTAGCCGTCAACGCACCGATGGCACCACTCGCAAATTGGAGTGAGACACTATTGGCATCCGGGCAATCTGTCTCTTTAAGAAACCGATTTGCCTGCATAGCATAGACAGCTTCCACTTCGCCGCCCATGTAACGCATCATGTCAACCGTGTGTGTTGCTTGTTCGACAAGTTGACCGCCGGATTTGTTCAGCTGGCGGAGCCATGCGTTCGGGTCACCATGTCCCGTGCTGCACCAGTACTTACCGACAATCATGTTAATTGTTCTTTCTCTCAAGATTTGTTGTGTTATGCGTGTTGAACCGAGGTAACGGAGTTGGTAACCGACACAAGTTATCAGTCCTGCTTTCGCTACCGCGGCTTCAAGTTCACGGGCAATATCTATATTGATGGCAACGGGTTTCTCAACAAGAAACGGTAAGCCGCGCGCAATAACGTCACGTTCCGGTTGTCCATGAACAAAGACAGGAAGACTCAGATAGACCGCATCCAAATCATCACGTTCAAGTAGATGTTGGTGTGCGGTATAAGGGTCAGCATTATGCCTCTCGGCTGCACTTTGCGCCCGATCGGCTTGAACGTCGCACACAGCCACAACATTTGCCCCTTCGATCCCAGCTAACTGGTTCATGTGCCCATTCGCATTGCCACCACATCCAATAAATCCGATTTTAACTTCCTTCATTTTTCCCTCAACAAGTAATCTTCACTTCAATTATTTAACGTGCCTTAAAATTAACCTCTAATGCTTTTTCGATATCTTCGCGTGGATGAACGCCGAACTGTGCTTCAAAATCTCGGTCGAACGCGTCCTCTTCAGCAGGGTCAGGCTGAAGAGGAAGTTGGATGGGTTGCCGATTTGTCTGGATGGATCGGTGCGCAGCAATCACCATCTCCTGATCTGCTCTGCCCATCTCACCTGTCCATAGCGGTTGTGTATCCTCCCGTACAGCGCGTGCGATACCGTCAAGCATTGTCGCTAATGAGATACCTGTCTCCGAGATATCCGTCTGCCGATACGGATTTACCCACGCTACAGTGCCACCGAGAGGCTCTGGAAGTTCCACAAAAATACGTTGCAAAGTGCCGTTGTCACTATATTCTCTCTGGAATTTGTAGGTTTGTGCCCTTCCTCCGTTTAGCAGGTCTTCATCTGTGCAAACATTGACTGTTTCACCACCAGTGGCACCCTGATTTCCGTTGGTGATGATCGTGCCGCGCTCACCACACGTCTCGAAACCGACAAGTTTATTCCGTCCGAGGCATCCATTCTTGTTCCCTACCATAGCAATGCCGAGCCCACCATTCTCAAAATCTATGGCATAAAACTCAAGACCTTCCCGATTGTGATCTCGTTTTGCCCTGTCAACGTAGGGAGCAACAGGCATTGCATGTCCGATGCTGCTGACCATTTTGGGAGCGGCATCCATACGGCACCGTATTGCAGCGAGTCCGTGGTAGCCGGTTGTAGAGAAGAGCCGATAGCACTTATGAACGTCTCCAATTACACCTTCTTGAATGAGTTTGCACACAAACTGTTCCACAGGAACGAACGGAAAGTTCTCCGATGTCTGCAGTTTCACCCCATTTTCGGCAGCGTCGGCTATCATCATATCCAT
>CAZQIP010000079.1:0-9121 GCA_964593655.1 uncultured bacterium
GATGTTCAAACGAAAGTGGTACTGGGCATCTACTGCAATTGTTGTTCTCTGTATCAGCGGAATTGTCCTCTTTTTAAAGTCAAAAGCTGAAACTCAAGAACCGATAAAAACCTACAAGGTGGTAACACCAGACCCGAAAACGAGAACAACAAAGGAAACTGGTAAGGAAGAAACGGGCATCACTACATCGCACAGTCATGACCGCAACCACGACCACAGTCACGGGCATTCTCATGAGACTGTACCGCACTTCCACACGGAGGAAACGAACATCCACAATCGTGAATACGATTGGCGAGACGATGACGCGTTTGATGTTGCACCTCCAAAGAGCGATCCGTGGAAACAAATCCATCCAGAGAGTGAAACTACTGACACCGCTGATGATACATATCCACCCCGAGACTGGTACAAAACGGAAGATCCCGTGTTATACGCCGAATATTTTTACGCCCAACTCCTAAAACAATTTGGGGACATTCCAGAAGTTCATACTGTTGGCGAATACGAGTTAAACGCTGCAAAAGGTGTACCGCAAACTATTGGTGAGCTTGAAGCCCATCTTGAGGCAAATTATTATCTCTTCCCGAGTGAAAAAAATAAAAAGGCGATCGAAGACTTCCAAGAAATAAAAGCATTAGGCGCAACAATGAACTCTGAATAAAGGAAGCCCCATGAACACTCGCAAATTTTTCGGCGGCTGCGTTCTTTTCATACTTGCAGCTCTCGTCAGTTTACTCTCTTCTTCGGGGTGTGGCGACAGAGAAGACGACCCTATCAATCCAACAGGGATCCTTGTATCCGAATTCAAATGGCCCCCCGGAGCCACAGGTGAATCGTGGGAACTCACAGATGCGGATGTCGCTGAACTGTTAGCACTAAACCCACCGCTAGATTGGTCCGAAACAGAAGACCCCGAGTTGCATAAAAAATATTATTTCGCCCAACTTCTCAAGCAGTTCGGGGACATTCCTGAGGTCCGCTACATTATAGCATTTGATAAACCTAAGGATAATATCACACTTGAGCAAGCCATCGCTCTTTCTGAAGCCATGTACCGCCTTTTCCCAAATACAGAAAACCTAAAAGCACTGAGATTTATCAGTTCACTGCCTCCCGAGTTGTATATACCACCACCACAAGACGAACCTAAAAATGAACTCGAAGCATGGATGATGAAGGATCCTAAGGGATTCATAGAGTCCCAGCGATTATTATACGTGCAAAAATACGGAGACATCCCAGAAGTTCATACTTATCTGAATCTCGTCCGAAAATATTTGCTGGGAGAAAAAGTCACAGATGCGGAGCGTCAGGAAATGGACGCTGCACTTTTACATCTTCAGCAACTTCGTCTTGAGCAACTTCGAGAACAGAATGAGAATAAACAGGATGATGATAATGATAACTAAAACTCGCAAAGCTTTTTTACTGTGCAGATGGGTTGATTCTTCTCTCTAAAAGTGAGTGGACCTATCTCAGACGCTGGCTCATGCCAGCACATTTACCAAGGGTGAAAAGGTAAAAGAAGGAAAAAATCGCATGCGGACCGTTTACATGCGGCGCGTTTCATTTTACCGTTCACCATTTATCTCATAAGGAGAACAAATGTTCAGAAAAATATTAGGAGGCTTTTCTGTCCTCCTCCTCGTATTTGCTATTGTAATGCCTTTACTGGTTACCACCAACACTGCCTATTCAACCCCTAATAAGACAATTTTTTATTACGTAACAGTTAAGCTGACCTGCCCTAATGGAGACGTTATTGGGAGTTATAGTGAATGGCGAAGTATGTCAGTAACCGACGACAATCATCCACCTGACTGGGAATTTTGCTTTGATGCGGGTCAGGGGATAGTATGTCATCCTCAGCACACAAATCATGGGATCACCTATGTTTTCAATAGTGGCGTTACAGTGATCAACAAACCTGTTGGTGAAAGGGCGTGTCGTTAACTCGTTTAAGACCTCTACTTGCACGTCAGTATACGACCTAATCAGTCGTCAATACTGACAGAAATTCAATACGGAAACGTAGTTATGCTGTATCGCTACTACGTTTCCCTATTTCCAACTGTTGGCGAATACGAGTTAAACGCTGCAAAAGGTGTACCGCAAACTATTGGTGAGCTTGAAGCCCATCTTGAGGCAAATTATTATCTCTTTCCGAATGAAAAAAATAAAAAGGCGATCGAAGACTTCCAAGAAATAAAAGCATTAGGCGCAACAATGAACTCTGAATAAAGGAGACCCCATGAACACTCGCAAATTTTTCGGTGGCTGTGTTCTTTTTATACTTGCAGCTCTCGTCGGTTTACTCTCTTTTTCGGGGTGTGGCGACAGAGAAGACGACCCCATCAATCCAACAGGGATCCTTGTATCCGAATTCAAATGGCCCCCCGGAGCCACAGGTGAATCGTGGGAACTCACAGATGCGGACGTTGCTGAACTGTTAGCACTAAACCCGCCGCCAGATTGGCCCGAAACAGAAGACCCCGAGTTATACAACAAATATTATTTTGCGCAACTTCTTAAGCAATTTGGAGATATTCCTGAGGTCCGCTACATTATAGCATTTGATCTAAAACCCAAGGATAATATCACACTTGAGCAAGCCATCGCTTGGTCTGAAGCCATGTACCGCCTTTTCCCCAATACAGAAAACCTAAAAGCACTGAGATTCATCAGCGCACTGCCTCCCGATATGCGTGTACCATCACAAGACGAACCTAAAAATGAACTCGAAGCATGGATGATGAAGGATCCTGAGGGATTCATAGAGTCCCAGCGATTATTATACGTGCAAAAATACGGAGACATCCCAGAGGTTCATACTTATCTGAATCTCGTCCGAAAATATTTGCTCGGAGAAAGAGTCACAGATGCGGAGCGTCAGGAAATGGACGCTGCACTTTTACATCTTCAGCAACTTCAAGAACAGGATGAGAATAAACAGGATGATGACAATGATAACTAAAACTCGCAAGGCTTTTTTACTGTGCAGATGGGTTGATTCTTCTCTCTAAAAGTGAGTGGACCTATCTCAGATGCTGGCTCATGCCAGCAAATTTACTAAAGGTGAAAAGGTAAAAGAAGGAAAAAATCGCATGCGGACTGTCTACATGCGGCGCGTTTCATTTTACCGTTCACCATTTATCTCATAAGGAGAACAAATGTTCAGAAAAATATTAGGAGGCTTTTCTGTCCTCCTCCTTGTATTTGCTATTGTAATGCCTTTACTGGTTACTACCAACACTGCCTATTCAACCCCTAATAAGCAAGTTCTTTATCGGGTCCTAATTAAGCTGACCTGCCCTGATGGATCGATTATTGGGAGTTATAGTGAATGGCGAAGCATGTTAGTAACCGACGACAATCATCCACCTGACTGGGAATTTTGCTTCGAGTCGGGTCAGGGGAAAGTATGTCATCCTCAGCACACAAATCATGATATCACCCTTGTTATCAATAGAGGCCTTACAGTGATCAACAAACCTATGTCTGCAAGAGCGTGTCGTTAACTCGTTTAAGACCTCTACTTACACGTCAGTATACGGCCTAATCAGGCATTAATACTGACAGAAATTCAATACGGAAACGTAGTTATGCTACATCGCTACTACGTTTCCTATTTCCAATATGACAAACCATGTCTCCAAAACCCTTAAAACTCACTGAAGCACCCCACTGGGACGGAGAAACTCTCATTCTCGACGTTAAGACAATACCTCCGCTTAGAGAGACATTTTTAACAATCCGTACTTGCGGCCCAGGCGCACAGCAAATTGCTCCACATTTGCAGTTTGCTGACCTTTTGCTGCTCTTTTTTCCAACTAACACATCCTTAGCACTCCGCTACAGTGCAAATAACAGACTATACATCATTACCTCTGACGAAGAGACAAAGATTAATATTGAAAAGAGGGAAATCCTAACAACATAGAAACTTGTATTTCCCCAAATTTCTAAAACGATTACCAATCCACACACGCGAGCCACTTTGTTTACATACCTCGGCGAACACGCACCGACCCACTACACACGCCCTTCCTCTTTTCAATCAATCAAGGGTAAATTGGATTGTATCGAAACGAATTACTACTTTTGCAACCTTCGGCTTGAGTTCTTCAGAAGTCCCACCAGAAAGTGCTGCGACAATACATTCCGCAATGTCCGGTGCATCCACCGGTGTCATCCCCCATCGGGTGACCTCTTGCACACCGATCCGCAATCCAGATGTTCCGACTTCCGGTGCTAATCCTGCTGCCCCAATAATAATATGGCACGCTTCCAGATAGTTTGCGAGCGCGCCGCCCTCCCCATACTTATCTACAATCAATATCAAGGTATGCGACTCCGTGAAACCAAGATCGGCACCGAGCATCGGGACACCGCGTTCCGCCAACGCTTGTCCGAGTGCTTTCGCGTTCGCAACAATCGCCTCTGCTTGTGCCTCACCGCACTCCATCCACTCTATAAACGTTCCCGCTAACGCAGGGATCGGTAAATGTCAGTGTCAGAATAATTCCCATACCGCACACGGACAAAGAGATACTGACGGATCATGTGCATCAGTTCACGACCACTGATACCGTCGTCTACACAGATAGTTGGCGTGGATATAACGGTCTTGATCGTCGGCATGTCGTGGTCTGTCATAAAGACGGTGAATGGGCAAGAGATGACGATGCCGATGGTGTTTCTGGATGCTGTCGGCGGAAATAGTTTTAGCAAGTGTTGCCTTTGCTTTGAATGGGCGCGTGAAGAGACGACAAGAAACATTATAAATCGGAACTACAAACCCCTCTCACAAAAACCATAGAATATTTGACCTCGCTGAATGTCAAAAACTTTGCCCATTCTGAATATTTCCTTTACACTCAATCTCGTGTCCATATAATAGCCGTGAAATGCCACATTCCAAATAGAATTCACGCATTTTTTCATGAATCCCTGCATAATACGCACTTTATGCAACATTTCGACTTTTACGAGCGTCACTATATTATGAAACCTATATTTTCTCTGAGGAGAGATAAATGAAGGCAAATGATGTAGCTCTCATTCAACGTGTCTTAGATGGCGATCAAGACGCATTTACCACGCTCGTCAATAAATACCAGAAATCCGTGCATGCGCTCGTTTGGCGTAAGATCGGTGACTTCCATATCGCTGAGGAACTCACGCAGGATGTTTTTCTCAAGGCTTACAAGAGACTCTCAACCCTGAAACATCCAGAGCAGTTTCCCGGCTGGCTCTATGTGATTGCGACGCGGCACTGTTTCTCATGGCTCCGCAAGAAGCAGGTGCCGACAAAGTCTCTGGATGCCATGTCTATGGAGGAACTTGAAGAAGCCTGCTACGCGCAATATGAGGCGGACCGCGGCGAAACAGCAGCGATTGAACAACGGCGCGAACTCGTCAAACGCCTCCTGAAAAAGTTGCCAGAGAGTGAACGCACCGTCGTAACGCTGTATTACCTTGCAGAAATGTCCGGTGAGGAGATTAGCCAGTTTCTGGGCGTATCGCCAGGTACAGTTAGGAGTCGGCTACACCGCGCCCGACAACGCCTACAAAAACAAGAAGCTATCATTCAAGAGGTCTTCGGCAGCTTCCAACTCTCGCCACATCTAACAGAGAATATCGTGCAGGAGGTTGCACGCATCAAACCGACATCCCCTTCAGTGAGCAAACCGTGGCTACCGTGGGGTTTCTCTTTTGCTTCGACCCTTTTGGTTATCCTGATGATCGGGACAGGGCCGCGTGCGCTATCTCGTTTCCAACAGCCTTACGATTTAGATGCGACATCGGAGATGACAATACAACTCGTTGACACGCCAATTATTCAAGTGTCAGCACGCAAGTCCGACACACGCACCCAATTCGGAATATCCGACACACACGGTAGAAATAGTGGTGCCGGATTCCAATCGGAATCGCTACTTCTCGCAGCTGCGCAAGCCGAGGATACGGGCATCCCAGTCGCGAAATCAGAATGGGTGCAGACAAAAGGACCCGGCGGTGTTTCACATGCCGGACTCTTTCTTGCATCCGATCAGACCCTCTATGCCATTGCGAAAACAGGACTCTATCGACTCTCAGACAAGCAGGATACATGGACGTTTGTTAGTGCCAGCGGTCCAAATCGGGAGTTCAATCGTGTCATGGCGGAACGCGATGACACCCTCTATCTCCTCACCGACAGTGAACTCTTGGTCTCAATTGATGAAGGCAAAACGTGGAATAGTCTCGGCGAGCGACCTGAAGGACGTGCGGTTGCCTTGACTATCACGGATACGGCGATGTATCTCGTTCTCCAAACGGAAGTGTTTCGTTCTGAGGATGTTGGCAACCAGTGGGAACCCATAGGAAAGGATTTGCCAGTCGATAACGTCCCAGAGGCAGATGCCCCCGATTTCAGTATATCGGACGCACTCGCTGTTGATAACACTTTATTTATTGGCACGAGTCAAGGACTTTTCCGGTTGACTGACGAGTGGGGAAAACTGCCGATACCGGTCCCGCACGGCATCTTTTCGTTAGCAGTCGCTGGAGATAGACTTTACGTCGGAACAATCGCAAGTCCACCGCGGGGTCCACATGGTCCGTATGCCGCAGTTTTCTATTCAACCGACCTCGGCGATCTTTGGATTGATATTACACCGGATACTGACCAGTATCCAGTCAAGTTAGTACTTGCCGTTGGGGTTGTTCCAATTGGAGACGTCCTTATGCTGGTTGGTGCCAGTGGTGTCCTACTTTCTCATGATGGCGGTGAGACATGGATGGAACCAATGCCTGATTCAGATATGTTTAGCATATCTTTTGGAGCGTTTCATACAGTCGCCTTGGACGCAAACAATTTTTACTGCATTTACGGCAGCGGAATAAGACGCTCAATAGATGGCGGTGCCACCTGGTACCCCTTCACGACAGGGATCGTGAATTCTGATGTTTCAAAGCTGATTGCACTCGAAAACGTTCTCTACGCGCTAACGCCAGAGGAAATGCTCAAATCCGCAGATGATGGCGAGTCGTGGGAACTCCTCACTTTGGATGCTAAGAAAAATGTTTCAGTGGAAAGAAGGAAATCGAAATTTGCAACAGCCGACGGTGTCCTCTATGCAAGCACAAGTGAACTTGAAGGTGTCACGCTCTTTCGCCTCTCTGATGCCGGTAATGTGTTCCTACCGGTTGAAAGTGTACCGGATTTTGAGGAAGACACCTTAATCGTCCAATGGCAGAAAAAATTCATAGAGGTAGGAAAAAACAAAGGGGATGTTAATAAAGTACTGGAACAGCGGGAAGCTATCTGGGACCAGAGCATTGCAGAACAGAAGGCGAGTGGAACGTTTACGGTTTCTGACGATACCATTTTTATGGAATACAGGCATAAACTTTACAGATGGCGACGCGGCGAAACCGCATGGCACGACACGGGTTTGGACGATCAGGAGGGGATTTCACCTATTAAGGGAAAAGGTTTCACGCTTGCCGCTTCTGGGAACACAGTCTATGCTGGGAAACGCGAGGGAGAACTTTTCTTGTCGCTTGATGACGGCGACACTTGGACGGATGTCACCGAAAGCCTCGCCTTTCCGTTTGGATACTTCAAAGAGATACGCTTCGCAGGATCAACCGCCTACGTTTCAACGGACATGGGCGTTATGCGTTCACAGGATGGCGAAACTTGGGAAGTCGTCACCGATGTTGATGGCAATAGACTGATTATGGACCGGATTGTGGCTGATGGTGTGATAGTTTACGGTGTCTGTGATAGTGGTATCTATGAGGTCGATAAACAAACCAACACGTGGAAACAGATCGCCGCAGAACTACCACACACGGCAACCGCATTTGCTATTGATGGTCGAACCTTCTACATCGGCACTAAGCAAAACGGTGTGTTCCGCTTTCAACGCGACGACCTGTAAATGCTGCCATTTCTCAGCAAAATATTTACCCCCCGAATATTTCCTTGACATTCAATTGCATGTCCGTATAATAGCCATATAACACCACATTACCAACCACGGATTTTGGGGAGATAAAATATGGCGAAAATACGGATGGCACAATACGGAACAAAGCACGGACACGCACGCGGCAAGATGCAGGCGATGCTTGTCAATCCCGATGTTGAAGTCGCAGGCGTGTTTGAACCCGACGCGCAACAACGCGAAAAACTTCAGGCGAATGGCGGAACGTTTGAGGGTGTCCACTGGTATGCGGATGCCGAGGAGATGCTCAGCGATGGGACCATCGTCGCAATTGCTTCGGAAGGCAATAACGCCGAAAGTTTGGATCAGACCGAGCAGATTGTAAATGCTGGAAAACACGTCTGGTACGACAAACCCGCCGGCGAAAATTGGGAACAGTGGCAGCGCGTCATCAATACCGCCCAAGAAAAATCGCTACACGTACAGATGGGCTATATGCTCCGGTATCATTCCGCCTTCAAGCAGGTTGCCGAATGGGTACACACCGGCTTTTTAGGCGATGTTTTCTCCGTTCGCGCCCACATGTCAACCAACATCTCTCTTGAAGCGCGCACGCGTATCAGCCAACACATTGGTGGTATCTTTTTTGATTTGGGTGGTCATGTCCTCGACCAGGTCCTCTGGCTCCTCGGACGACCAGAGAAAGTCACCGCTTTCCTCCGAAACGATGGTGGTTCGGTTGAACCGTTCAAAGATAACACGCTCACTGTCTATGAATTTGAAAACGCCATGGCGTTTATCACAATCTCTGCTTTGGAGCCGAGACCGGTTGCACGCCGGTTTGAAGTCTACGGGAGCGAAGGGAGTGCCATTATCGTTGAGCCTTTTGAGCCAGGGTTGAAAATTCGTCTCTGTTTGGAGACAGCGAAAGGGGGATATTCGCAAGGCGAGCAAATTGTTGAGATAGACGGTGAGAGCCGTCAACGCACCTATGAACTTGAGCTTGACGCGTTTTTAGCGACGATCGCGGGGGAACAATCACCCGATCGTCCAGTGTCCCATGAATTGTTGGTGCAGGAGACCCTTCTACGAGCCACAGGCGTTATACCGAAACCATAGGGGTCAATTTAAGAAACAACAACCGTCTCAGGTCCAGGCCCGGTAGGTTCGGTTTGCAACCG
>CAZQIP010000080.1:0-11410 GCA_964593655.1 uncultured bacterium
CGTTTCCGCTACGCTTGAAGAGTTTGTATGCTTTTCCATCAGGGGCGGAAGTGAGGATACGGTAGTGTTCCCCAACGATCTCAATCGCTGCGTTATTATCACAGACGATGCCAGTGCTGGCGAGGTTTGATGAGGATTAAAAAATTAATTCGGTAATTTCTTGGTGAAGTCCGGTGCGGTTAGAAACCGCACCTACCGGGCCTGGGGGAATTAAGATTACCGATTTAAATAATTAAACTTCATGTAACCTCGCCAACTTTTAATGTCTATTTAATTGTAAGTTTTACTATAACGTGCGAAAAATGCCCTACCTAAGAAAAAGGATTTCTGATGTATATTAACTTTAAGTTCCTACTCAGTGTACTCAGTGCGGTGTTATTGCTGAGTTTAGTGATGCCTGTTTTTTGTTTCGAGCCTTCCGGTGGTGTTTTGGTCCTGGATGGTGAGGATGACTATGCAATACTCCCTTTTGCGGAACATGGGCATATTTTCCCTGAAGGCACCCATGCGTTTACTGTTGAACTATGGTTCTATCCGAAAGCTGAACCGACGGAAAAAGATAGAGACCTTATTCTGAATCAGCAAGTTTCCATCGGGTTGCAGGGAAGAGAAAAGTGTATACTCGGACAGAATCAACTTTGCAGTTATCGTCATGCATATCTTTCAGGAGACAGAACTCACGGACTTGTAGGAACTGATAGTCCAATCCAGAAGGATCAATGGAACTATATGGCAATCATTTTCAAGAACAGCACGCTTTGTCATGCGACCAACAATCGAATTAGTCAAGGCTGGAGACTTCCTCGTGTGGACAGGGTGTCTTTGCATATCAATAGACCTGAAAGGGTGCAAGATTTCGTCGTAGGCGGATATGGTGAGGATAAGTTTGTGGCACCTAACGGTGGGTTGTTATACCAAGTGAGTGGTTTTCATGGCGAAATTGATGCGATCAGGTTTTCAAATATCGCTCGGTATGACTGCGCGGCGCAGGGCCATAATCCGTTTGATCCACCGCCCCGTTTTTTAAATGATGAACACACGTTAGCACTCTGGGATTTTAATGAGAAGGCAGGGGCAGATCGCTTTGAAGATACGTCTGGGAATGGGTATACATTAATCGGCATGAACGGGGCAACTACCAACGACCCACTTGCTGTCAATCCGGCTAATACTTCTATAACCACGACATGGGGCCAAGTCAAGTCAGAATCGTTTTGAATTCAATAAAGGCCTAAGGGGAAAGTAATGCTTGGAAAATATAGGTATTTACAATGGGTTTTTACCCTCTTATTTGTTATCGCTTCCAGCAGTTTTGCGGGGGAGTGGAAACAGGTGACTCAACTGCCAACATGGAGAATTGGTGGTGCTGCCGCTGCTGTGGGTGGTAAAATTTATCTCATCGGTGGTTTCGATCACGAGACACATATAGGCGGACGTGGGCCCGCTCTCTCAACGGTAGATGTCTACGACACACGGACGAACACATGGCATGCAGCTGCAGAGATACCGATCCCGCGGATTGCGTCGCAAACCGCAGTCTTTTCCAATGAAATCTATGTGTTTGGGGGTTATGACTATAAAGGTCCCTGGGGTGTAAAAAGATACCACAAGACTGTCGAGGTGTATGACACGCAAACCGATACATGGGTCAAGAAGCGGGATATGCCAACACGCCGTATGCCTTTTGCCACAGCGGTTGTTGATGGAAAGATATATCTCATTGGTGGAACACGTATTGAAGTTAAAAACGGCGTATTTGGTGGGAAGGCTATTACAGATCTGGTTGAGGTCTACGATCCGTTGACCGATAGATGGGAGAAGCGCGCAGACATGCCGACAGCACGAAGTACGGATGATGCTGTCGTTGTAGACAGTAAAATTTATGTGCTCGGTGGTCAGACGCGGTTCGACGGCGACCTTGCTGGACGTTTTGTCACACGTATTGAAGAATATAATCCGAAAACCGGCCGGTGGCATCAGCTCCGTGACATGCCAATGTTCAAATTTGGGTTTTCAACCGTTGCTGTTGATAATGAGATTTATATGGTAAATGGTATGGATAATGCGCTTCAACGCATTGACGTTGTAGACGTTTATAATCCAACAGTTGACAAATGGCGTGAAATAGAACCTCCAACGATTCCAACAGAGGGGACAACGGCGGTTGTCGTTAACGGTACAATCTATACCTTAGGTGGTCTATTAGGTGATTTTGGATTTTCGCCAATTGTTGAGACGTTTGATACCGGGTTCCGTGCGGTCACAGCGCGGGGTAAACTTCTGACACACTGGGGTAAACTCAAAGCAGACCACTAGAAATAACCTTCTATTCTACAGGAAATTGTCCAAACTACTGCTTCGTCACGCTAACATTGAAGGGTACAAAGATCGCGAGCACAGCTCGCTCCTACCAGAAAAGACGTGTGAACCTATGAATCAATCTGTGAAATAAATATTTTCTACTCATCATTTTATTGTGGACAGAACACTGCCGTAAAATCAAGGAGACTTCCGAAGATGAAAAATCTACGAAATCTGCTAATTTTTACTTACCTTTTTTTGCTGGTTTTAATTCCGATGCGTGCTGAGGCGATTCCGCCACCTTCACCTGCGGGTGGGAACTATTTAGCCCTTGATGGTGTGGATGATCACGCCATTTTGGATTTTGAAACCTTCGGTCTCCTCATGCCAAAAGGCGCAGATGAATTCACCTTTGAAGCGTGGATATATCCAACCGAGTTACCTGACAAGAATGTAAACGCAATAATTCTCAGCCAACAGGTGCGGATGCACGCCTGGGACCATGATCACGACGGAAATTTAAGAATAATGGGCGGAGCGCATGTTGCTCTTGGCCCAGTGCACGCTCTAATGGCGTTCGGTTGGATAAAGTTTCCCTTAAATCAATGGCATCACATCGCCTTTCAGGCGAATCAGGCAGAAGAGTGGCAGACGATAGTAATGGTTAACGATGAGGTGCGCGTTGCACGGCAAGAAATAACTCTCGCTCCCGATATCTCACACGTCGGGCATCCGCAGGATTTTACAATCGGCGGGTTTGGCGAGAAAATTGAGTTTCATGTTGGTTATTTTTGGGGTCATTTTTCGGGCTATATTGATGAGGTTCGCATCTCAAGGGTTGCGCGTTACAATATCGCCAAACGCGGTTTCACGCCGCGCACAAAGTTCGAGAATGACGCACAGACGGTTGCGTTGTGGCATTTTGATGAAGCGGTGGGAACACGGGCGTTCTCGGATACATCAGGCAACGCCTATCATTTAGTGGGGAAAAATGGTGCGCGGACCGATGGCACATTTGCAGTTGAAGCAGAAGAAAAACTTGCAACGATATGGGGGCGGTTGAAGCGATGAAGGCGAGGTTGGGAATGCAGATCGCATTTGGGCGTGTATGCCGCAAGACCTCGCCAGTGTAAATAGGATGACAGCGGCTATTCTGCTAATGCAATTGCGCCGCAGCCGATACGTGCGCCTGCATCGCCTGAGGGTTGTGAGGTGAAATCGTCTGCGCCGGCATGGACGATGATGCCTCTGCCGACAACATCTACGTCAGAACCGGTACCGATTTCCCAAAGGTCTGTTGTTAATTCGATGCTGCCCGTGCCATCTTCGCCAACGGTGATGTTGCCGATGTCTCCGAGGTGGAATTCACCTTCTCCCCACTTCCCGTGTGCGACACCCGTTGGATTCCAATGCCCACCTGCCGATGTGCCGTCAGGTGAACTGCAGTCGCCACTTTCGTGGATATGAACGGCATGGATGCCCGGAGATGCGTTTTGGATCTCAATCGTGAGTGTGATTTGATCGCCATTTTGTGTGAAAATCGCCATGCCCGTCACGCTACTGTCGCTTGCTGGACCGATTGTGGCGATTGCTTGTTTCGCCATTGGCGTAGACATGACACCTGTGTGCTGTTGGGCTCTCTCGCAGCTGACTAAAGTTAGAGAAATGCCAGTCAGTAAGAGCAACGATATTGTAACGCCAAAGGTAGTCAAGATATTTTTCATTATTGGATCCTCCATTTAAGCAGTAAGTTAATGTAAACAAAAGGTTAATCTAAGCATTAATATTTAGGGGTGAGATGGTAAATGCTTGAACCACCGGAATACACCTACGGTGTACCCTCCTCAATGCGGATGCGTTGGTTGGGTTTGATGTTCTCGCGTGTGCTGACAGCACCGCTGGGCCATTTTACTTTGATGGTTTCGATAAGCGTATCGTCGTTTATGCCGAAGATGGCGGTGAGTTCGCTCTGTGAGCAGTAGCTGGAACCGCTTTTGACCGTTCGTGTCTGTGTTCCTGATGCAGTGGTTATGCGAATCTGGGCACCGATGCCGTCGCGGTTGCTTGTTTGCCCGACGAGTTGGATCTTGATCCAGGCGTTACGATTGCCACCGTCGTTTCGGAAAAGGTGTGCCGGTCCGTTGGAGGTCGTAACGAGCAGGTCCCAGTCGCCATCGTTATCAATGTCGCCGTAGGCTGCGCCTCTGCCGACCATCGGTTTTGCCAAATCCGAACCGACTTTGTTGCGTACATCACTGAATTTGCCGTGTGAGTTGTTACGAAACAGGTGCGGCAGTTGTGCATAAGTGACCTGCGTCTGAATGGCGTTGATGTCATTTTCCACGTGTCCATTGGCGGTGAAGATGTCAAGGTTTCCATCGAGATCGAAGTCGAAGAAGAAGCATGCGAAGGTAAGTGTCAACAGCGTTGCGTTTCCGATCTGTGCGGCGGGGGCATCGTCCATGAAGAAGCCACCATCGTTGTGATAGAGATTGAGCATCTCATTAGAGAAGTTGCCAATGACGAGGCTCTCCCGACCCGTGCGATCGTAATCTGCGGCATCGACGCCCATTGCGCCGGTAGCGACCCCTTTTTCGTCATGAGAGACGCCGACTTCGAGTGCGGTTTCAATGAAGGTGCCATCGCCGTTGTTTTGGTAGAGTTTATTAGGTTGTGTATCGTTCGCTTCAAAGATGTCGGGTAAGCCGTCGGCGTTGTAGTCGAAAATGCAAACACCGAGGGATTTGCTTGTTTTGTCCTCAATGCGTGCACTGCGGGAGACATCAGCAAATGTACCGTTGCCACGATTTCTGAAGAGTTTGCTCGCCTGTCCTTGGTAAGATTCAGGCGTACAGTAGGATTTATTGATACCGTCGAGGGTACAGAACAGATCGTTCTCTATACTCCATTCAACGTAGTTTGCAACGTAGAGGTCAAGATGCCCATCGTTATTGTAATCGAACCATGCGCAGCTTGTACCGAAACCAGGGTTATGGATACCCGCGGCTTTCGTGGCATCAACAAAGGTGCCATCGCCGTTATTTTGGAAAAGCCGGTCGGTTTCAAGGCAGCTGATATAGATGTCAGGATCGCCGTCGTTGTCGTAGTCAGCGACAGTGGCACCCATCCCGTAAAGTGGGACGGCGAGCCCTGCGGATTCGGTGACATCGGTGAAGGTGCCGTCTCGGTTGTTGCGGTAGAGTGCCATCGTTTGTCGCTTTTGGGTCGAGTTGCCTTTCCAATCCTTTCCGTTGACGAGGAGGATGTCTTGCCATCCGTCGATGTCGTAGTCGATAAAGGCGCAGCCTGACCCCATTGTTTCAGGGAGGTATTTCTGTCCGAAGGCACCGGAGTTATGGATAAAGTTGATGCCCGCTGCCTGTGTGATGTCTGTAAATTCCACACCAAGGGGTGGTAGGTTTTGGGCAGCGGCGTTTCGCGCGAAAAAGATCAGGAAAGTTATCAAGTATGCTAAAATTGCTATGGCATTAAACCAATTTTTTAACTTTACGAATTTTAGTACATTTACCAACTTTTTAGCGTAGTGTAGTGTCTGTTTTTTTGTTAGATAGAAATCCACCGATCCTCCTTCCATGAGGTTTGGATAGCGGTTTGCACATCGGCGACTGCTGCGGCTTCTCGGAAACTTGGGTTGCCCTGTTTTCCTGTATGGATGGCTTGCAAAAATTGATGCGCCTCGATTGTCTTCAGGTCGTCGTAGCCTAATCCGACACCGGGGCCGGGGTTGAAATCGCTGTGGAACGGGTGGCTGGGCCCGCTCAAGATACGTGTGTATCCGTCTGGGAAACCGTCTTCAGCAGGTAGGTACACTTCAAGTTCGTTCATCTGCTCGAAGTTCCAGCGCAAAGCCCCATCTGTGCCGTTCACCTCAAACGCCATCTCGCATTTGGGACCGTTAATAACTCTACATGCCTCCAGTGTGCCTCTGACACCGTTTTCAAACCGTACGAGTGCTCCGACGTAGTCTTCGTTCGTAACGGCTTCCGTTTCACCATCTCCACCGAGTGTAAAGTGGGTGCCGGTGCCTGCGGTTGCTACGGGACGTTTTGGGATGAACGTCTCTTGTTGTGCGACGACGCTATCAATGCCGCCAACGATAAAATGTGCCATGTCAACCACATGAGAGAGCAGGTCCCCCAGTGTTCCCAATCCGGCTATCTCTTTCTGAAACCGCCACGAAAGCACGGCTTGCGGATGGCTTGCGTAGCCAGCGAAAAATCTGCCACGATAGTGGGTGAGTTTGCCGAGTTTTCCGTCTGCAATCAGTTGTTGTGCGTATTGGACGACGGGTGCCCATCTGTAGTTATAACCGACGCAGGTTAGGACTCCCGCGTGCTGAGCGGCGGTATATATTGCCTGTGTTTCAGCGGGATTCTGTCCGACCGGTTTCTCGCAGAAAATGTGCTTTCCGGCTGCTGCGGCTGCCTCAACGATCTCAAGGTGCATGTTGTTTGGCGCGGCGATATTGACTACCTGTACGTCTTTGTCAGCTATGACCTCTCGGAAATCGGTAGTTGTGCGTTCAAATCCGAAACGTGATTTTGCCTCGGTTGTGCGTTCAACAACGTCGTCTGCACAGATAATGAGTTTGGGATGGAGCGGAGTGTTGTGGAACCGATCACTGATCTGACGATATGCGCGGGCGTGTGTCATCCCCATCCAACCCATCCCGATAATGCCGATACCTATCGTATGTTTCGTCTCCATTTCGCGTGTAACCTTCATTATTTGCTTTTCAAATATCCCCATGTGGTTGCGAGTTTGGATCGCGGTTCCACGGGACGCGCTTTTCCGGGGCCACCATTAGGGATATTTTCGCCAGTGATTTCGACATCATCAAAGTGTGCGCGTCCGTCTGCGACAACGAGCCCGGCTTGCCCACCTTTTAAGAGGTCTTCGTCAACGGCGGTGAATACCTCATCGTCAATTTTAAATTCGAGGGTGCCGTCTTCATAGATAGTGGCGGTCAGGTCGTACCAGGTATCGATTTCTGCTTCAAATTGGTAGGTGATGATGTTCCAATCGTCTTGAACTGCTTTTACAATTCGGACGGTGCCAAAAATATAATCCATAAAAAAGAGGTAACGGCTATCCTCTTCGCCTCTATCGTGGAGTGTCAGTCCGATGGTTGGGGGTTCATCTTTGTCTTCCACCAACTTTGCGCGACAAGAGACGGCGTAGTGTTTCCATGAGAGTTCGCCTGTTATCCAGAGGCTCATGAAGCCGGGTAAGAAGATTTCACCGACGGCTTCACCGTCGTCGATCCACCACTTTTCAACCTTTCGGTCGATATTAAAGATTTTCCATTCGTGGGTGTCTTTGTCTTCAAAATCGTCGCGCCATGTGCCTGCGAAACTCGGTTGCCATGCCCCTATTGAAAAGCAGGCAAGCGTGATAACTGCGATGATTGGTCCTAATTTTTTCATTTCTATTCTCCTTATGATTCGGTAATTATACACTGTCCATTCGGATCTGCATAGGGACAAGAACAGCAATGATCCGTATTTTTATTATAATTGCCCCGCTGCAGTGCCGAGATTTTTTTCTGCCAGTGTTCTGTAGCTTCTTGTAATTCTGCTACGCTGAAGTGTTTCTGTATGTAATGATCCTGTTCAGTAAAGAAGATATTTATTGTTACTGTGGGTTGTTCTGGGTAGCGTCGATGTGCCAGCAGGCTATAAAGTTCCATTTCTGGGTAATCGGCGTCTGAATTCTGAGTGTCTGTGGTTTCATAATTGACTATCTGCCAGTATCCCGTTTTGTCTTTAAAGAGTCTATCAAATCTGCCCTCGATAATATGTCCTGCAATATCTGCGTGGACGTGTTGGTTGGTATGGGTTTGGGAAGCATCAAGCGCGATGTGTCCGAGTGCGGAATTGGCGAAACTGTTAGCATGTTTACGAAGTGTCGGTTCTGCTGTTGATTCTGTGGTTATTTCAGGAAAGTTGTCGCGTGCCTGTTGAATCAATGCGTCGAGATTCTGTCTATCTGAGGATTGCCTTATGCGTCCAAGTGTATAGCGAATCGCGGCATCTATCTCGGTTTCATCGGAATCCACATCTCCTTGTCCATTTCTCGGGATTTGTAGTACATTTTCCAACTGGTATCGCAGTGGACAACGCGCGTAGTTGGCGAGTTCGGTGACAGAGAAGGCTGCGGAAGTCCCGGTTGGTTCGAGTGCTGATGGTAGGCATTCTGGAAATTCGATGGGTGTTATGTCATCTAAAGTTTCATCTGTGGCAGTGCTGCCTTCGAGTTGTCGTAACACGTTGAGTTTGAAAGGCAGACTGGGTAAATCGTCTTCTTCGCCACAGATACCGAGGTGTGTGTCGAGCCACTTAAGCATTTGCTGTGCTTCGCCTTTCTCTGAGAGTGTTCCTGATAAAATAAGCCGGTCTTGGGCGCGTGTTGCTCCGACATAAAGCAACCGTTTCTTTTCGGCGGTTTCTTTCTCGCTTGACTGATTTTTCATGTGGGCAATGATTTCAGGTTCAGTTTTTCTGTACTCCTCATCTGGCTTAAGCGGACTAAAACCGATACCGAATGTTTCATCAATAAAGGGTTCAGTATCTGTTCGTCCCTTCCGGTCAAGGCATGGGAGTATGACGATTGGGAATTCCTTCCCTTTGGCGGCGTGAATTGTCATAATTTGCACTGCTCCGCTGCTGGCTTCAACTGGTGCTTGTCCCTCGCGAGGTTCTTCCGTGATTAAGATATCCAAAAATTCGATGAAATCTGGAAGGATTTGCGTGTTTTCATCTCCATCGAAATTTCTCGCAAGTTCCAAGAGTTTTTGATAGTTTGCCCAGCGTTGTTGTCCCTGTTTTCCTGTTTTCAGTGTGCCGATCAATCCGGTTTCATTAACGATGGTGACGATGAGTTGGTTGACAGACATGCGATGGGCAAACTGGATGTGCTTTTTTAAGGTATCTATCGCGTTTTTGAGATGCTCGGAAGGTGCTTGATAGTTCAGCACTTTTTCCCAGAATTCTATGCTGTCTTGTGATGAAATTTCGTAGAGTTCAGCGTCGGAGATACCGAAAGCGGGCCCGCGGAGTACAGCGGCGAGAGAAATTTGATTTTTTACCGGTTCGTTAAGGAAATTGAGGTAGTTCCAGATATCGTAAATTTCTTGTCTTTGATAGAAACCGATACCGCCAGTTGTGAGATAAGGGATGCCTGCTTCGAGTAGTGCCTGCTCAATTTCAGGGAGATATGTTCTGCTTCTAATGAGGATAGCGATGTCGCCATATTCAATGGGTCGTTCGACTTCCGCCCTATTCTCACCGCGTACCCATACCGTATCTCCGTTGTGTTTCATGTTTTTGATGCGACGTGCAATGAACGCGTATTCATTTGCTGCCTCGTCCTTCTTTTTTCCGAGGAGAATCTTGATACTACCGTTTGCATTGACCTTTCTCGCTTTGATAAGAGGTTCATACGGCACCTCAAATTCATTTTCGCTTCCGTCACCCATCAAATGACCGAAAAAGTAATTGGTAAATCCAATGAGGCCGCGCAAAGAGCGGAAGTTTTCTTTCAGGGAGATGGCGAGTCCTTCGTTCTCAACGATATTTTGTCGCGTTTTGTTAAACACACGAACATCCGCGCCGCGAAACGCGTAAATACTCTGTTTCGGGTCGCCAACAATAAATAGATTTGCACTTTTGAGTTCGTTTGTTAGCAGCATGACTAACTCGTGCTGTAATTCGTTTGTATCCTGAAATTCGTCTATCATGTAGTACTTGTAGCGGTCAACCAATTTCTGTCGGATTTCTTCGTTATCGCGGAGCAGGTCGCGGGTTTTCAACTGCAGATCGTTGAAATCGAGTGTGCTTTGCGAGAGTTTGGCATTTTGATAGTCTTTGAGGATTCGTTTGTAGAGTGTGAGTAGATCACGGGTTGTGTTAATTAAGAAATTGTCATCGGTCACAACTTCATCATCCATTTTGTTTTCATTATCGGTTCCAACATCGGCTTTTCTGTTGTCATCTTTTTCTTTTCTAAGGGTTGGAACGTCTTTAATCTTTTTTGCAGTTGATTCGAGAAAGGCGATCTGATCCGCAATGCCTGTTCTGTCAACGCTTTTCGGCAGAAAACTTTGCGTTGCTATTTTATTTCCTGTAGTTGTAATGAGTGTCGCAATTTGTCTAAGCAAGTTTAGCACTTCCGGGGCTTCAGGATTTTGCTCATGTTGTTTTTCCAATTGCGGCGTTAAATTCTTAGCATCCTCTGCTTTCTTACCTTTTGCGACCTCCAAAATAGCGTTTAGACATCTGATAAATTCGGTAACATCAATTTTCGACATCAGTTGGCGAATTGTTGACAGCAATTGCTCGCGAACTTGTTGTTCCAAACCTTCCCGTATCTCTGTGTCGTTTGGCTTGCTATAAATTTCCTGTATGAGATGTTCAAGGATATCGCGTCTTTCCACCAAATCGGAGAAGAAATCCGCCAGTTTTTGTTGTCCTCCGTAGCGTTGTAGAAGGCAGATGAGTTCTGCACGGTGTGGGTCATCAGAGTTTGTGGCGATGTCCTTGAGGGTTTCGCGAATGGTTTTCTGTAGTAGGAGTTTCTGGTCGATGCCTTGTACAATGCTGAAGTTGGCTGGCACATGGGCTTGAAACGGGAATTCTCTCAGGATACTTGCGCAGAAGGCGTGGATGGTTGAGATGTGTGCTGAGTTCATCTCATCGCGAAAATATTGAAGTGAATTACTGTGTTCTACATCTGTGTTTTCCGCTGTACCAGACATTTCTTTGATAATTCGGTCTTTCATCTCAGCGGCGGCTTTCTCTGTGAAAGTGATGGCAACAATTTCTCGCGGCGTGGCGTTGCCTTCACGCAAAATCTTGAGGTAACGTTGGACCAAAACGGTGGTTTTTCCAGATCCTGCCCCTGCTGTTACGCAGACGTGTTTTTCTATATTAAGAGCGTCTTCTTGACTTCGGGTCAATTGCATTTTGTCTATTTCCTTGTCCGGCGCGCTTGATGAAGTTTAAGAAAATATTTCGGTAATTGACGGGCAATAATGCACTTCGCATTTGGGCGAGTACGCCGCAAAATTGCCCTACTACAAACGGGCGGG
>CAZQIP010000081.1:0-2288 GCA_964593655.1 uncultured bacterium
TCCAGCATCGGCCAGGCACTCGGCCACATAGCGCACATACGCTGGCTCATTGCGCTTGCCGCGCTTTGGCGCCGGTGCCAGAAACGGACAATCCGTCTCCAAAAGCAACCGCTCAGCGGGCACATCCAATGCGACCTTCAACGCACCCGAATTTTTAAAAGTAATAATACCGCCAAAACCCAGATAAAAATTGAGATTAACCGCACGACGAGCTTCTCCGACATCCCCGCCAAAACAATGCATCACACCACCCACCTCCGACCCACCTTCTTCCTCCAACACGTCTAACACCCGCGTTTCAGCACCTCGACTGTGAATAATCAGCGGCAGGTCCATCTCTTTCGCCAGGCGAATATGTGCCCGAAACGCCCGTTCCTGAACCTCGCGCGGCGCGTAATCGCGATAAAAATCCAGTCCCGTCTCGCCAACCGCAACAACCCTGTGATGCTTCAAAAGCGCGGGCAACTTTTTCAAAGCCGACTCATCCGCCTTTGCAGAATCCGACGGATGAAACCCCGCCGAAGCAAACACATCGGCACGCGCTTCAGCAAGAGCGATAGCCGCGCGACTCGTCTCCAAATTTGTACCCACATTCACAATCTGCCCCACCCCCGCGGTACGCGCTCGGGCGAGCAAATCGTCCAGATCCTTTCTGAACTGTGGAAACATCAAATGCGCGTGTGAATCGACAAGCATGTAGAAATCCTAAAAACCGAAACCGTCGGCTATATTTACGTTAATGCAGCGTAATCATACACAGGTGTTTCAATCGTGCGAACGGGTTGACATCTTTCCCAAACCGCCTGTTGCAAACATTCGACAGTCTCTGGAGAAAAGAACCTTTCGCCCGTCTCAACGTTGACCCGAGCGGGAACATCTTCAATGATAACAAACCGCCCATTGACTTCAATGCTATACGTCACGCTCGTCTCAACCAATGTTTCACGCTCCACTTCATGATCAGACATTTTATTTTTTCCTTCGAGACGACCCACTATCGGCGATGGCTATATTAGGACACCTGATCATGATTTTCAAGGCGAGATACAAACAAGTGCTGACTAATCCGTCTCAGGATTATGTTTATAGTGGATCTCGAGACCCAGGAGGTTGGCAGTTGACTCTACGGAATCTTCATTTGTCAGGAACCATTCTTTACGTTGGTGACCTCCGTGACCAATGGTACGCAAATGGTCATGGATCTTCTTCTCAATTTCTTTCAATTTACTGTTATTTTCAACCTTCCAGATTTGCAGAAGCATTGGCTTTTCTGGCATTCCTGTTGTCTGTTGCATAACTCGCTTAAAGGCGTCTTTCTCGGACATACCGACTTTCAGATATGTACGGGCATCCGTATCGTCCGTCTCCGGCACAACCGGGTGGCGGTAGTAGTGAGGATAAGTGTACACATAGATACCTGCGATGCCAGATTCCAAGGCCCGGCTCGTTTCTTTTTCTACCTTGGCATCCTCCTCCTCCAAGGCTTGAGGATTACTTGCTCGACGATCACATTCTTCTGCCCGCTTCTCAAGTTTTTGGATGGTCTTCGCGGATAAGTCCTCACGGTGACGTTTTAGGAAACCTCGCAGACGAGATCCAAACCTTCGAGCCTCCGAAGGACTGGTAGGCGGCTCGCCCCCCAAAATGTACTGTATGAACTTCCAACGTGAAACAATATGCTGTGTTCCGGTACCTCGTTCCTTTGCTATCTCAGCTATTATCTCGTCGGAGGTCTTGTTTTCTTTACTACGTCGCCAGACTTCACCGTATAGCACGGGGTCATTCACAAGTGCCTTTTGTACCTCATTCAGATACTGCGCGTTATTCATTGGATCTCCACTTGCTAATTGCGATTCCTATCCACGTTTCAGATATCACGTCTCATAACCGTTCTGTCTAATGTCCGGATGCGGCTTGTTAGGACCAGTACTACAATTCGCTTTCCTCTATGCCTGCGATCTTCATAAGGTATATTTGCAAGCCTCTCTTGAGTACCCTATTGCCATGCACGGGCACTGAGATGCGAGCGGGATTTCCCTCTTTGGCGTAAATGTGATGACTACCTTTGATACGCTTTAACTGCCAGCCCCGATTTTTCAATAAGCGACAAAACACTTTCCCAGTTACCGATTTCAAACCGCTATTTCCATCACTTTGTCTTTTGGCGTTATTTTTATATTTTCGAGATCTACAGATAAACAGCCTTCAACTGCTTCATAAATGTTTTCGAGCAGTTCGTCAAATGTCTCTCCTTGAGTCGCGCAACCCTCAATTGATGGGACTTCTGC
>CAZQIP010000082.1:0-12280 GCA_964593655.1 uncultured bacterium
TTTTGAGGCAACTTTTTTAGTAATTTGTGCCTGTGGGCGCGCTTGGACGTTTTCAAAGTGCTTCTATAGGTAGATTGTCATAATAGCGAGAAATGGATTGACAAAAATGGAGGGAATTATGAGAACAGTTATCACAGTGCCGAAGTTAGCGGCATTAAGTCTTGTTGTGCTTTTCGGTATCGCGTTTTCGCTACCGACGTATGCAGGTACCCAATTATGGGACTTTGAGGAAAAGCACGATGACTGGAAAGTTGCCAATGGGAATTGGGAAATCGCAAAAGGTGTCTACCACGTGGACAAGGGTGGACAAGCGGAACACTCTCTCGTTGGTGAAGAGAACTGGGATAACTACACCATTGAGGCGAAGGTTCGACTGGATAATCACCATTGGGCGGGTATCGTTTTTCGCGCCGAAAGCGAGATGGAGTACTACGTCTACTATCTCAATGTTCCAAATAATAAAACGGAACTCTGGCGACACAAAGAAGGTGGATGGGCTTCCCGCGACAATGTAGCACAAATACCTGCCGTTGATAAAGTCAAGATCACGAACGGTGAATGGATTGATATGAAGGTCGTCGTTGAGGGTAGTGAATTTCAGATCCATCTCAACGGTAAACTTCAGGGCGAACATGAAGACGCTACCTACAAAACCGGCCAAGTCGGTGTGTGGGCATGGGAAACCGAGGCGAGTTTTGATGATTTCACTGTTTATGGTGATAATATTGAGGATACCCTTGCTGTTGACCCGCGTCGCAAATTAGCAACCACATGGGCGCGTCTGAAACGGGTTCACTAATTTTACGTAAGATTTAGCCTCAGAAGTTTTCTGCGTGAGAACCTCGTCGAAAACTTTTGAGGCGACTTTAATGTGTACCTGTAATCACGTTTGAACGTTTTGATATGTAGACATTGATGCGTTGGCGTGCTTTGTAAGTGCGCCAATCAACGATGGTTCGTTAATTCTAAAATCTACTATAAAAGGAGCAGTATTATGAAATATCTGTTTTCAACTGTTATAAGTTGTTGCCTCATACTCGTGGCATCTTTCGCTTATGCAGGTGAACAGTCTTGGTCATTTGAAGCGGATGCAGCCGATTGGACACCGGCTAACGGTGCTTGGAGTGTTGAGGACGGTGCTTATAAACTCGCTAAAGGCGGTAGGGCAGAGCACTCCCTCGTCGGTGAGGTTGGATGGGAAGATTACACTGTTGAGGCGAAAGTTCGACTTGATGAGGGCAACTGGGCAGGCGTTGTCTTTCGGGCCCAAAGTGAGATGGAGTACTATGTCTACTATCTCAATGTCCCGAATAACAAGACTGAGCTTTGGCGGCATAAGGAAGGCGCGTGGGACGCTCGCGACAAGGTCGGCGAGCTTGCTGGGACTAACGTCACTATTGCGAACGGCGAATGGTTTGACATGCGGGTCGTTGTGGAAGGCACTTCAATGAAACTCTGGATTAACGGTGAAGATCAAGGTGAACTCGCCGATGAAACCGATGCTGGATACGCCGCGGGTCAAGCCGGTGTGTGGGCATGGGAAACCGCTGCGAGTTTTGATGATGTCAAAGTTTCTGGTGATGAGATTGTTGGCGGTGAGACGCCAGTCGAACCGCAAGGTAAATTAACGACGACATGGGGACGCATCAAACAACGTCTTTAGATGGTGTTCCCGTTTCACCATGCGGACGGTAACAAGTGCGACCAAAATTTTCCTATTATACAGTTGTATGGGTGGTACTCTTAGGGTGCCACCTTATCCTCTATCAGCTTCCGGGGGCGTTCTGCCAAGAGGTTACAGGTGCCTCAGATATTACAGCGCGGATTCGCGCGTATAAAACACAGCTCGCTGCAGATGGCACTCAGAATCAAGTTCGCTTGGAGCTTGCTAAAGTGTACCTCCAAATTGAGGCGTACGCCGAAGCGGTTGACGAGTACCAGCAAGTTATAGCAGCTGCACCACCAAACGGAGTTCCGGGAACCACAGTAACTACACCCGATTCGGATATTCCTGCGGCTTACTACGGTTTGGGATTGGCATATACCGGGCTTGAAAAGTTTGAGGATGCTATTGCCGCATACCAACGCGCGATTGCCTATGCTCCTGATTGGGCGTATACACACGCGGCTTTAGGGAGCGCTTACGCAAGCACACACCGGTATGCCGAGGCGCTTGACGCTTACAAGATCGCGGTTGCATTAGATTCAGACGATGAGATGATTCATCATCAAATCGGGAATGTCTATAGTAAGCGCGGGGAACACACAGCAGCGACCCGGCATCAACTCCGCGCGATCGCGATCGCTCCCCAATTCGCAGCAGCGCACTATCAGTTAGGGCTGCTCTACGCGCACGAAAAGCGGTGGGCTGATGCTATCAGTGCGTATCGTACTGCATATCAGAACGATCCAGCACTTGTTGAGGCACTCTATAATCTTGCACAGGCATCCCTCCGCGCAGGAGATGCTGCGTCTGCACGCGAACAGATGGCGTTGTTTCAGGAACGAAAAGCCGCTCTCACACCTCTCCACCAGTTGCGCGGTGCCTTGCAGCGGACACAAGGCGCGACCGAACGCGCGCAGATCCTCGTCAACATCGGCAGATTTTACCTCAAAGACGGGCACTATGAGAAAGCTGTTTCAGAGTACCAAAAAGCAATTGGCATGGATCCACAATCGGTTGCTGCTTATAACGGTATCGGTGTCGCCTATACAATGCTTGAGGCATACGACGAGGCGGTCGCTGCACAACAGAAGGCATTGGAACTTCAACCGGACTTCGCGAAAGCACACGCAGGTCTCGGTTTAGCGTATCTCAGACAGCATAAGACGAAACTCGCGCTAACGCATTACCGTCAGGCAGTCGCACTGGAACCCCACTTTTTAGAAGCGCGTGAAAAAATCGCTATAATTTTGCTGAATGACGCGCGTTATGCGAAAGCGACTGATGCATATTTGACAATTGTCAGGTTGAAGCCGGACGATGCTGAGGCGTATTATAACTTGGGATTGTGTTATGCACATCGAGCCAGAGAGGGTGATGATACCTCAATATCGGCTGAAAATTTGACGGATGCAGCATTGGCAGCACTTGAAAAGGCTGTTGACCTTTCCGTATCAGGGGTTCGTGATGTGGCACCGCCTAATCAGCCGTCATTTTTGACGGAAACCTATTATCTGATCGGTGAACTTCGGGCGGGTCAAGGCGATTTCGATGCGGCAGAGAAGGCGTATTTGTCGTCTGGTTTGCCGAAGGCGTATCATGCTTTAGCACAGTTAAGCGCGAAGGTTGCCAGCGGAGATAAGGCGGATACCAAACGCGGCTTAGAAACGGCGCGACATTATGCACAAAAGGCGATTGATCTGGATCCGAATGTCGCCAGTTACTACAATACACTCGCACTTATTGAATTCCGTCGCGGGGATTATCGGCAAGCCGAGCAAGCGATCCGAAAGGCATTGGCACTTGAACCGAAAAATCGGAACTATCAGCAAGGGTTAAAACAGATTTCTGGTAAATTGATGGCTGACTGAAACATAGACTGTCCACCTTTGGACAGTCCCTTTTTCCTTGAGCTCACACTCGGGCTATAATAACGCAAGTTGCCACTTATTTATTCTCACTGTGAAGCAATAGCACCCCTAATGAAGATTAAGAATTTAATCGGGTAATTTTCAGTTTTCTTGTCGGACCCGGTGCGGTTAGGAAACCGCACCATAGGTGTCAATTTAGCGGTCCCCAAGCCCGGTAGGTGCGGTTTCTAACCGCACCGGATACTTCGCGAAAACCTCCAGATGCAGCGTTTGCAAAACACCGGTTCCGCGAAACAGGAAATGTGAATCCCGTTAGGATAACCCAAGTTACTACCAACGGATTGAGTTGGAATACAGGTCGCATTTGGGCGAATACGCCGCAAAACCGAACCTACCGGGCCTGGGACTGAGGCGGAATTCAAGAGGGTTTTGAAGCTATCAAGGTTTCCGTGGAGCATCCGGTTCGGTTGCAAACCGAACCTACCGGCCTGGGGGTCGCGACGGTTATTATTTCTAAAATTGACACCTATGGTGCGGTTAGGAAACCGCACCTACCGGACCTGGCGTAAATTACCCAATTTATTTGCGGGGTAAAGAAAGTGTCCGAAAAACTGTGTCACAATGCCCTAAATCCGTTGGTAGCAACTTGGATTATAATACCATAACCTTTAACACGCCCAATTGCCAACCTCTGGAATCGGGCATCACATTTTTTTGTGGTTGACACCCACAAGCAAATATGATGTACTATACACAAAGGAGACACACGATGAAAACTATACTCTCTTTCTCAATACTCTTTTGTGCAATCGCTATACCGGTATCCGCTGAATTAACACCTCAAGACCTTGATCAGATTCGATTGATTATCAACGAAGAAATCAAGAAAGAAAGCTCTACAACTAACGAGAAGATTGATGGGACTAATGAAAAGATTGATAAGTTAGATACCCGAATTCAAAATGTAGAGAAAGATATGTCATGGGTCCGCGGAAAACTTGACGGTGTTGAAAAACAGGTCTCACATGCTACAAATGTAACTTATGGGCTAACTGCTCTTATTGTCGTAGCCATTGGTATCCCCGCGTGGCGCGGGAAAAGAGACCGCGACCAAGAGCGAAAAATCGAAGAACTTACGGCGGAAATAGAAACGCTAAAGCAGATTGTAAACTCTTAACAAACGCCACCGGTAAGACTTCCGTAGATATTTGCGTAGGACTGTTTAAATTATTGCATAGGTTTTACTACAAGCATTACCACGCTAAACAATGATGTTAAAATGAAAGGACTTACATGGCATACGATAGCCTTGCAGAGTTTGTGAAAGCCTTGGATCGGGCAGGCGAACTCAAACGCATTAAAACGACTGTATCCCCGGACCTCGAAATTGCCGAAATTACCGATCGCGTGAGTAAGGCAGAGGGGCCCGCCCTCCTGTTTGAAAAGGTTGAAGGCAGCGAAATGCCGCTCCTGATTAATACTTACGGCTCTTATCGGCGGATGGCGATGGCACTCGGTGTTGACGATCTCGGACAGGTCGCATCGGAGATTGAGAGTATGATTAAATTGGATGCGCCGGATACCCTCCTCGATAAAGTGAGGATCCTCCGGATGCTGTCCCAACTGACGAATTTTCCACCGAAGACCGTCAAAAAAGGCGCGTGTCAAGAAGTCGTGCTTACCGGTGAGAATGCGTCTTTAGATGTCCTACCGCTTATTAAATGCTGGCCCCTTGATGCTGACCGATATATCACTTTGCCGCAGGTTTTTACGCATAGCCTCAAAACAGGTCAACGGAATGTCGGTACTTATCGTTTGCAAAAGATAAACCCGCACGCGTTAGCGATGCATTGGCAGATTCATCACGACGGTGCCGCACATCATCGCGAATACCGCCAAGCGGCACAGCAGATGCCTGTGGCTATCGCACTCGGTGGCGATCCGGTGATGTCTTATATCGGTACGGCACCGCTGCCTTCTGGCATTGATGAGCTTCTATTTGCAGGGTTTCTCCGCAAATCGAATGTCGAAATGGTGCCTGCGAAGACGATTGATATGCTTGTCCCCGCGGATGCCGACATCGTGATTGAGGGGTATATCGAACCAGATGAGACTTGCATAGAAGGACCGTTTGGCGATCATACAGGGTTTTATTCTTTGGCGGATGAATATCCGCTGATGCGCATCACGGCGATTACGCATCGTAAGAACCCGATCTATCAGACGATTATCGTCGGTAAACCGCCGATGGAGGATTGCTATATGGGGAAGGCGACTGAGCGGATCTTCATGCCGTTGATTAAGACGCAACTCCCGGAACTGGTGGATATGAATCTACCCTTGTTCGGTGTATTCCACAATTTCGCACTGATTTCTATCGACAAACGCTATCCTTATCAGGCAAAAAAGATGATGCACAGTTTCTGGGGACTCGGGCAGCTGATGTTCAGCAAAATCATCATTGTTGTTGATAAAGATGTTGATGTCCAGAATGTGGAAGAGGTACTTTTCTACGTCGGGAGCAATGTTGATCCGAAAAGAGATGTAACAATCGTCGAAGGACCTGTTGATGTGTTGGATCATGCGTCCCCACTGATGGGTGCCGGTTCTAAGATGGGCATTGATGCGACAACGAAGTGGGCAGAGGAAGGCTATCAACGCGAGTGGCCGGAGGAGATTCGGATGTCTGACGACGTGATTGCATTAGTTGATGAGAAGTGGAAAAAGTACGGGTTTTGAGAAATAGGGTTTAGATAGGGATTGGGGTTTCAAACCCGTCCTACAATGAGACATTAGGAGCAGAACGATGAAAGAAACGATTTACGATGTTGCAGTGATTGGGGCGGGACCTGCTGGCACACAAGCCGCAGTCTCAGCGAGCCATCAAATGCGACATGTTTTGGTACTACACTCTGGAAAAGTGAGTTTTAGTCGTGGACGTGCTTACTGGTCAAAGTCGGTGGAGATTGAAGATGCTCCCGTCTTTCCCGGTATCATCGGACCCCATTTTGCGAAAGAGCTCATGAAATGGATGGAGAGCCGTCCGGTTGTGGATTTCATGCTCGGATCTGAGAAACGGAAAACCGGCATTGATATCCGTGATGGATTGGTGCAGAAACTCTCGAGGAACGGCGATCTCTTTGAACTTGAAGCGTCTACAAAAACACTCAAACAAAATACACCTTTAGAGGTCGCGCATTTTAAGGCTCGCACGGTTGTCGTTGCTGCCGGGTTTGATGACAAATGGCCCGATATTGAGTTTGAACTGGGTGAGGAACGACTCTATAAGCAGTATGCGACTGTCTTCCGTTACGCTGGGAATAAAAAAGGGTGGCACGTCTGCATCCGTTGCGATGGGCATCTCCATGTGAATGAACATTTAGCACTCCTCGGTGTCGGTGACTATATCTATGAGGCAGCGATCGGTGCCCAAGACTTTACAGATAAAATTACAATCCTGACAAACGGCAGACCTCACGGGATGTCGCCACCTGTGTTGGAACAGGTGAAAGCACGTAAAATTAATATCATTGAGACGCAGATTAAACGGCACATTGGTGAGAAAACCGACCTTTTGGGGTTCGAGATGATTGATGGAACTGAACTGTTTTTCCACGGTTTCCTCGTTGATGAAGGGTTAATCCCGAATACGAAGTTCCTTGACGGATGGGACTACCAGATAGACGAGGAAGGTTTGATTATCGCAAACGAAGATATGCAGATGTTGGATAGCAATGGGGACCCGATTCCTGGACTCTTTGCCGCAGGCGATATTATATCCGGTGAGCGAAACTTAATTGCAACAGCGTTCGCGCTCGGACAAGAGGCGGGTTTATCAGCATCAGATTCCTTACGCCGCTGGCATTTCCCGCATTAGGAGGCATCTATAGAAGTCATGCAGAACGAGCAGAAGGATACTGTCTATATTATTGATACGCACGCCGAAATATTTCGCGCGTATTACGCGATTCGTAGCGGGTTGACAAGTAGCGTCACCGGTGAAGCGACACATGCCGTCTTCGGATTTGCCGGGACGCTTATTAGAATTTTAATGGAACTTGAGGCAAAGTATATTGTCGCTGCGATTGATACCCCCGGCGACACGTTTCGCAATGAACTCTATTCGGCATACAAGGCGAATCGTTCTCCTGCGCCTGATGACCTCGTGACCCAGATTCATCGCATCCTCCAATTGCTTGAGGCGTTTGGTATCTTGACGCTCGGTAAACCGGAATTAGAAGCAGACGACATCATCGCTTCTGTTACACAAGCAATCCTTGACGATCCAAACGCGGAAGATGTTGATGTCAGTATCATTTCCAGAGACAAAGACCTTGAGCAGCTGCTTTGTGATCAGGTGACGATGCTCGACCTCCACAACGATAAAATT
Organism: uncultured bacterium; assembly: GCA_964593655.1. Lineage (GTDB taxonomy): Bacteria > Poribacteria > WGA-4E > WGA-4E > WGA-3G > WGA-3G. The sequence continues at coordinate 7,925 of CAZQIP010000082.1, forward strand.
ATTGATGAGCGATCGCTGTGGGAGACGAAAGGTATAAAACCGGACCAGGTTATTGATGTCCTTGCCTTGATGGGTGATACTTCGGACAACGTACCCGGTGTCGAAAAAATAGGGTTGAAAACCGCCGCACAATTAATTCAGCAGTACGGTTCTATTGACGGTATTTTCGAAAATATTGATAAAATTAAAGGGAAACGTCGTGAGAATTTAGAGAAGGCGCGCGCGCAGCTTCCGCTTTCAAAACAACTGGTAACCTTAATACGAGACGCGGATTTGGGCTTTTCGTTAGAACAAGCACGCGTCAAACCGCTTGATCTCCAGAAAATCCGCCCGCTGCTTCAGGAATTGGAACTCAAACGTTATGAACAGGTTGTAACAAAACTCGCAGGCGGAGATACTGAGTCTGTAGCTGCCCCTGCGACGCGCAAGGAACGGGTTGCGGAATTAGCACAGAAAACGGATGCTATTCTGGACAAGGGGAACTACGGCACCGCCGAAACAGGCGACTATTCAGTGATTGCTACGCTTGATGAACTGAACAGGCTTGTTAAAACGCTGTCGGCCCAAGAAATCATCAGTTTTGATACCGAAACAGATGGCTTGGATCGTGAAGCGAAACTTTGCGGGTTAAGTTTCTCTTGGAAACCGAAACAAGGTGTTTATGTGCCGGTGCGTTCACCGCAGCCTGAAAGTCATTTAGATGCAGACACGGTACTTGTGGCACTCAAGCCGATTCTTGAGAATCCCACGCTACCGAAATGTGGGCATAATCTGAAGTTTGATACAAGTATTCTTATTAGAAACGGTGTTAAACTTCAAGGGGTTGTTTTCGATACGCTGCTTGCAAGCCAATTGGTTGATGCTCGGACACCGTCGCACAACTTGGATACGTTGGCGCTGCTCCACTTAGAGTATAAAATGATCTCGTTTGAGGAACTAACGGCAGATCCAAGCGATGCAACACCTACCGACGCAGCGGCGGAGCCAGGGGGTTTGTTTGAGGCAGCAAACACACAGCAGAAGACGATTGATCAAGTCCCTTTGGAACAGGCCACGGTTTACGCTGCCGAAGATGCCGATATCACCCTGCGTCTCTATCACTTCCTTACCCCGAAACTCGAGGAATTGGGTATTACAGAATTGGTGCGCGAGATAGAATCGCCGCTTGCCCCTATTCTCGCTGAGATGGAATATAATGGCATCGTCTGCGATAGGGCAGAACTCAAACGCCAAAGCGGTGTCATTGAACAACTCGTTGATGCTCGGCAGAAAGAGATTCACGAAATAGTTGGATACCGCTTTAATATTGATTCACCGAGCCAACTGGTGCAAGTGCTGTTTGAGGAACTCGGTTTCAAACCGGTAAAACGTACCCGCGGCGGCAAAATCTCCACGGATGTTACCGTGTTAGAGGCACTTTCTCTAAGAGAGGATGTCAACGATCCGAAAACGAGTGTGCCGCGTTTAATTATTGATTATCGCCAATATCGTAAGTTACAGAGTACCTATCTGGCACAACTTCGGAGTGCTATTAATGAAAAAACAGACCGTATCCATACACATCTCTATCAATTAACAACTGCGACAGGGCGTTTGAAGTCCGATGGTCCGAATCTACAGAATATTCCTGTCCGTACAGAGATTGGTAGGCAGTTGCGGCGTGCCTTTAGGGCACCGGAAGGGCATAAGTTGATCTGTGCAGATTATTCGCAGATTGAGCTGCGTATCTTGGCACACTTTAGCGAAGATGAAAGCCTAATTGAGACCTTCACGCAAGATTTGGACATCCATACGGCAGTTGCCTCGCAGGTGTTTGAGGTGCCAACTGAATTGGTTACGCGGGAGCTGCGTGATAAGGCAAAGACGATCAATTTTGGTATCATCTACGGGGTTTCTCCAACGGGGCTCTCACGGCGGATTAAGGGAATGCGTGTAAAGGAAGCAGCATCGCTCATTGACGATTACAAAACGCGTTTTCCGGGGATAGATCGTTTTCTGCAGCAATGTGTGCAGCAAGCGTCGGATCATGGGTATGTGCGTACACTCACTGGCAGACGAAGGGCGATTCCTGAAATTTATTCCACTAACCGAAGTCGGCGCAGCCTCGGTGAACGCCTTGCAATCAATACGGTCGTGCAAGGGTCCGCTGCGGATCTGATGAAGGCGGCAATGGTCCATGTGCAACATCGGATTGATGCAGATCAATTGCCGTTAAAAATGCTGCTGCAGATTCACGATGAATTGGTGCTTGAGACACCGGAGGCGGTCGCGGCGGAGCAGTCTGAGATTGTTTGTGAGGAGATGGAAAATGCGATGTCGTTGCTTGTCCCGCTTCGGACAGAGGCCGGGATCGGTGATAATTGGATGACCGCAAAGTAAATTTTCCATTGCTGGTTGCTGCCGGTTCATGAGAAAAAATGCAATATTTTTGCTATCAGTAAAATTTTATTGACAAATGCTAAAGGTTGTGATATAATTTAGTGTACAGTTTATAGGGAAATGTGATAGTGTCCGCTGGCAAAGTTACGAGTAGTGTTTTGACAGTTTTACGGTTTGGAAGCAAAACTGCTCTCTTTTCTGAGAGTGGCTAAGGCTTCCGACAAGAGATTGATGATCGCTAATTTTGCAATCTTTCCTACGCTTGCTGCCAAATTTCTGCCTTTGAAAATGCTGACAGTGCTCAGTTTTCTCATTTTCCCGTATTTTCATTACCCTATGCCGGTGTACTGGAAAAATCGGTTCGCGTGGATGCATTGTGTGTCCTTGCGGTGTACCGTATGTCTTTATGGTGTCGGTTAGGGTACATATAATTTCTAAAAGGAGAAACGAGATGAATATCTACGTTGGCAACGTGCCTTACGCCGCCACGGAAGAGGACCTCGAAACGCTTTTTGGTGAGTATGGGCCAGTTGCTACCGCTACGATTATCCGTGACCGGTATGACGGTCGCTCCAAAGGGTTTGGATTCGTTGAAATGGAAAACCAAGAGGATGGCGAGCGAGCAATAGAAGCGTTGGATGGTCAAGATATGATGGGACGTCCCCTGAAAGTCAACCCCGCGCGCCCTCGCACGGAACGCCGCGAGCCTCGTCGCTACGACGACAGAAACGGCGACATGGAAATGTAGTCTGTTTCCTGTTGGCTTCAGTGCTACTGCGCTTGCATGAATCTCTGAAGTAGGAAAGAAAACGCCGCAAAGGATGTAACATCTTTTGCGACCCATAAGTTTTGCCCCGGTCTTGGGACCTGTTTTATTCAATTGGTCTCGAACCGGGGCTTACTTGTGCAGATAGGACAGCGTCGGAAAGTGGTACCGAAGTACCATTTCCCGACATTTCCGTCCGCTGCTCAAAGTTGTCTAATAATCTTTTTGCTTGAGAGAACCCCAAGTTACAGCAAGTTTGCCGGCTGGTTCTACTGCGACACCTAAAGCGGTCAAGCCGTTATTCATTAGGTCAACGATATCATCATCGGTCAAAGGTGCATGGAAAAGACCGACCTCGTCCATTGTCCCTGTGAACCAGTTCCCACTACCGTCCCAAACGCCGCATCCGCCGATATTTACGTTGAAATCGGATCTGCCGTGATTGATCCAGCTTCCTTCTTTCGTTGTCGGATTCCCATCGACATAAACTTTCGTGTAGGTTCGGGTCGCAACGGCAGCGACATGATGCCACTCACCCGGTGGGTGTTCGTAAGGGTTTTCGTTACCGCCGGCTGTAGGTGTCCACAGCATGACGGATGTCGGGTTAATAAAACCGAATTCTGGGGAGTCGTTCTGACCTATCACCCCGACACGATTGGTGGTGATATTCCCAGGTTTCACCCAAGCAACGACTGTGAATTCACGCACCCCGTTGAGGAGTCTTGCGTTGGTATTCACGCAGTTGCCTGAGCCGTCAAAGCCTAAGGCACCGCCAAATCGACCATCTACCCAAATCGGTGCGTTGACAATCGTACCGTGATTATTATTTCCTGACGAGTCCATCGCCACGCTTCCTGCTCCATCATCGAACAGCCAAATGCCGACAACGCTATTCTGGCTAATTTCGGCATCACTGCTATTCACAGCGACAAGGCTGAAAGCCATCAGTCCGAGACTGAACAGGACAACTGTTAAAGCATTAAATTTCATTTTAATTCCTCTCACTTTCTTTAGAGATTTACCGCGACGCAGCGCGGATCTGTTTCGTTGCCTAATCCGCTTTTGTAAGACTATCAGTGCGCGTTAGATTGACTGATGTTCCCCGCAACGTTAAAAAATAGGAGATATAGACATTTTCACATATTTCGCGTAAAAATGCAAGTTTTTTTTTCTGGAGACGCTATTTTTATAATTATAACGCAAGTTGCCAC
>CAZQIP010000083.1:0-2445 GCA_964593655.1 uncultured bacterium
AACCTTTACACTATTTGAGAATGTCCAATTCCCTGATTGCTGACAACCGATACCCAAAAATACAAATAGACCTTGACGTATGAGACGACCTTAAGATATAATTCAATTAGTTATCAAACATTAAATTGTTGCACAAAAAACACTTCTGGACTGGAGACCGTGGAACTGGCAATCCAAACGACGAGTGAGGGTAATTTCATGAGACGCAAAACGCACCTTCTGGGTTACGTACTTCTTTTAATCGGATGTCACTTCTTGAGTAGCAATTTGCTCGCGCAGGACACCGCGCTGGTTTACGTCATAGATATACGCAACGAGATCGGCAGTGGTCTCGGGACTTACATCAGTGACGGGATTCAGGTAGCTGAGGAAGCCAGGGCGGATGCAATCGTTTTTGATGTTGATACGCCCGGAGGCAGAGTCGATTCTGCCGTGAATATCATTCGCGCAATTCAAGAAACACAGATCCCAACGATCGCTTTTGTCAATCGGCAGGCGATCTCAGCAGGCGCAATGATCTCTATCGCTTGCAATCAGATCGTCATGACTTCAGGCGGCACAATCGGGGACTCCGCACCTGTGGATGTCCAAGGGCAGGAAGCTGGTGAAAAAGCGATCTCCTATATCCAAGGAACAATTCGCGCAACCGCTGAACGTGAAAACCGGAACCCCGATATCGCCGAAGCTATGGTTGACAAAGAACTTGTGCTCGTTAAACTGAGAGATGGACAGATCGTCAAGCTTCTACCCGAGGAATACGCGACCCGTCAAGAAGAAGGCGAAGATATGGAAATCCTCTGTGCGCAAGGCAAATTGCTCACCTTGTCCACACGGCAAGCGCTTGAATACGCGTTCGCTGATGCACAGGCAGAAACCCTCGCTGAATTATTGGCACAGTACGAGATTGTTGAAGTGGCTGGAACCAAAATGCCGCTCACAGAAGAAGCTATCATGCAACGCCAGCGTGAATACGGCATTTCGCAAGTCAATCGCCTGAAAACGCTCTCCGATGCACGTGTTACTAAAGTGAGGACAACGCTCGCAGATAGGGTCGTTTTCTTTCTCACAAATCCTTTCATCAGTTCCCTTCTCCTTTCTTTAGGGCTTCTCGGTATCTTTATAGAGATTCGATCGCCCGGTTTCGGTGTCCCCGGCTTCCTTGGATTGCTCTGTGTAGGACTCTTCTTTGGAGGACACATGCTGCTGAAAATCGGCGCGGAGTGGGCCTTACTGCTCTTCCTTATTGGTGTAGGGTTAATAGTTTTGGAAATTTTTGTGATTCCGGGTTTCGGGGTCGCCGGAATCTTAGGCATTATAATGATGTTGGGCAGCGTCTTCTTTGTTTTTGACCAGGTCCACGAGTTCAGTACAGCTGTTCTGTGGCTCTCGATCTCTGTGATTTTGACTTCTGCATTGGTGATCCTCGCCGCGTTTTTCTTACCTGAAACACGGCTCTTCCAGAGGTTCGCGCTTTCAACAGTCATGGATACTCAGATGGGATACCACTCTTCGAGCACCGAGGATTTTCAGGCGTATCTTGGACAATCGGGGACCGCCTTAACACCACTAAGACCCTCGGGGACAGCGCGAATCGGTGATAAAAGGGTAGATGTTGTTACGGTCGGTGATTTCATCGCACAGAATAGTAGCGTCAAAGTTGTCGAGGTTGAAGGTCCTAAAGTTTTCGTAGAAGCCGTTGAGGATGATTGATTTTATCGGAATTGCTTGATACGTTTGGGGAGGACAACTATGTGGTTTCTAATTTTTCTCATCAGTTTTGGGATCTTATTGGTATTTATCGAACTGTTGATTCTTCCAGGATTTGGTGCCGCAGGCATACCCGGAGCACTACTTGTACTGATAGGCTTCGGGGTCGCTTGGTCGCAATTCGGGTGGCAGACCGCGCTAACTTCTACCGGGATAACGCTCGTACTCGTCATTCCCTTGGCGATCATCGGGTTGTACTTGTTGCGGAGAACGTCTGTGGGTAAAGCCTTCATCTTGAGCACTGCGCAAAACAAAGAGGAAGGGTTCCACGCACCACCCTCAGAATTGGCGAGCCTCGTTGGGAAATCCGGAAAGGCACTCACGCCTTTGCGGCCCGCGGGTGCCGCCTTAATCAGCGGACATCGCGTCGATATTGTCACGCAAGGTGAATTTGTCGCGCCAGAAACGGATATTGAAGTGATTTTTGTAGAAGGAAGTCGTGTCGTCGTTCGTAGTTTACAATAGAAGAGTTATAGGAGGCAGATAATGGATCTATTTACAGGCGGAATCGCCCTTGTCGCCCTAATTGTTATTATCACATTCTTTTGGTTCGTTCCTGTTGGACTTTGGATCGCCGCTGTCGCAGCCGGGGTCCCACTCCGAATTTTTGACCTCATCGGGATGCGCCTTAGACGCGTAAATCCTAATGTTATTGTGAAGGGGTTAATTAGTGCCCAC
>CAZQIP010000084.1:0-11399 GCA_964593655.1 uncultured bacterium
GAGGCGGCTGAGACGATATCCATTATATTGACGATACCATCGCGATTTACATCTTCGGGTTTGTAGGATCGGGGCGGTGCTTGGTTGCTCACATCATATTCAACTAAGTTTTCTATCAAAGCGGCGAGTGGCGAAAAATCAGATATATGATTTTCGCTAAGGTCTAACACGGTCAGGTTTACCAAACTGCTGAGTGCGGACACATCTATTATCTTATTGTCGTGAAGATCCAACTCTGTCAGCTTTATTAATGTGCTGAGTGGAGACACATTCAATATCTTGTTACCGTCAAGATCCAATATCATCAAGCCTATTAAAGCACTGAGTGGCGATATATCTGATATCTCGTTATCATCAAGATCCAATTCTGTTAGATTTGTTAACTCTTTAAGTGGCGATATATCTAATATCTGGTTGTCGTGAAGATCCAGCACTGTCAGATTCGTTAACTCTTTAAGTGGGGACACATCCAATATCCGATTGCCATCAAGATCCAGGTTTCGCAGATTTGTTAACTCTTTAAGTGGCGATATATCTAATATCTGGTTGTCATCAAAATCCAGTTTTACCAGTTTTCTCATACCTCTCAGTGCGGACGCGTCGGAGATCTGGTTGCCGTGAATATCTAAATGTTGTAGATTTGTTATATTTTTCAGGGCGGACATATCCGATATTTGGTTGTCGTCAATATCTAGATTTATCAGCTTGGTCATATTTCGCAGTGGTGACACATCTGATACCGAGCCATCGGAAACATCCAAGACTGTTAGATTTGTTAAATCTTTGAGTGGTGACACATCGGAGATATGGCTGCTGTCAAGATCTAGGTATGTGAGCTTGGTCATATTTCGCAGTGGTGACACATCCGAGATTTCGTTGCTTTCAAGGTCAAGATATATGAGCTTGGTCATATTTCGCAGTGCGGACACGTCCGATACCTTGTTTTGAGCAAGATGCAGGTATGCCAGATTTGTTAAATCCTTGAGTGGTGACACATCTGATACTTGATTGCTGTTAAGGTCAAGGTATATGAGCTTGGTCATATTTCGCAGTGGTGACACATCCGAGATCCGGTTGTTGTTTCTAAAAGAGAGGTGTGTTAGATTTGTCAAATTCTTGAGTGGTGACACATCTGATACCCGGTTGTTTTCAAGAGCAAGATGTATTAGATTTGTCAAATTCTTGAGTGGTGACACATCTGATACCTGGTTGCGGGCAAGATATACCTCTTTAAGGTTAACAGCAAATTCAAGACCGGTTAGATCGCGAATGACGAATTCAGTATTATTGGTAGGCTCACATATCCATTGGTCCTGCCACCACCATGATTTTTGCTGTCGCAAGTAGCGACATTTGCTTTGCAGCACTTCCAAATCTGCCATATCCGCCTGAGTGATGTCCTCACCCGCCTCTTTGCCGAGTGCTAACTCAAGAGCAGTGCGGAAACCGGGATCCGGGATATGGACGGTCTGTGCAGTTACTATATGGTATGCTGAGAAGAAAAATACGCAGATAAAAAAAATAAGACTGACAACCTTGATAAGTCTCCGATTTTGCCTTCCAGCATCTATGTGCGTTGATGCAGTATATGCGAAAAATCTCAAAAAATTTACACTCCTCTGTTTGAATTAACAAACATCGCTCCCTGAGATAAGAACGGTCTTCCAATTGTTATATAAAGTTGAACAGAAAAGGGACATATTTTACGCAAAAATGCCTCACAATAAATTTTAGATGCCGCGAGGATTGTAGTGGGACATTATCTCACATTGAAATAGACGATAAATCGTCCACCTACAATTCACACGGCTATCTATGACTTTAATAGATTATTGTGCCATGTTTTGCGCACCAGGTGTCGCCTGTACAACTTGGAAATCACCGGTACCATCGGGCAAGCGTCCGTAAGCAACATCTGTCTCCTGCTCCCCAAATGTAACGTTATCCAGGACTTGATTGCCGTTCGCATCGGTATCCACGAACAGGGCAATTTCACCACTTTTAGACAGTTTGAAGTTGGCATGCAGTCCTTCAGTCGCATTCTCGTCATCATGATCTTCATCTAACCACACAATCAAATATCCATTTGCTGGAATCTCGGTATTTTCCGGGAATTCCCACTTGGTAAGATTGTCCTCTTTGTCAGAAAGATACATTCCAGTGAGCATCACAGCACTATCAGTGCGATTGTACAACTCAAGCCAGTCGTCATAGTCGCCTTGCGGGTCAGCGATGGTATTGTCGTTATCTGCCATCAACTCGTTTATAACGACGGAGGGTCCTGTCACCATATCAGTGGGATCCGTCATATCAGTGGGATCCGTGGTGTCTTCACCTGGCATCACTGGTCCTGCCATTTGTTGTGCCCGTTCACAAGACACAAAGGCAATGCAACTCATCAAAATAGCCACCAGACATATTTGAAATTTTAACATAAGTTAATGTCCTTTACTTTCATTGTAAATTAAAAAGTTAATGAAGGGTTCTATATCTGTTCTAAGATTCCAAAGCGATAATTCTATACCCTTTAGGGTACAGTCCTGAGCATAGAACCTTATTTTAAGGAATTATACCATATTTAGTCTCAATTTTCAAAAAATTTTATGCTTATCCGCGACCTTGTAAAAGCGTCCGATAAACCGTTTACCCAACTGAAACGGAGAGGCAGCGTTTAACAAAATCTGATTTAGGCGAGCGTCTTTACAAAAATCGTTGATAGACATCCATAATTCTTCCATAGTGAATATCAGCATTAAACTCAGTTTCCATCTTTTGGCGACCTATACGCCCCATTTCCACAGCCTCGTTTTTATGTTCAGCCATCCATAATAAACGCTCCCGCAGTGCATCTTGTTCACCTGATGGCACGAGAAACCCATCAACACTATCCCGGATAAGTTCTGGGATACCGCCAATATCGGCACCGATGACGGGTTTGCCGTAAGCATAGGACTCTAAAACGGACATTGGACAGTTCTCATACCATTCCGATGGTAAGACTGTACAGATACTGTTCAGGATCAGGTCACGGAGTTCATCGCCCTGTTTAAAGCCGAGGAAGTGAATATGTTCAGATCCATTTTGTTCAACGATACGCTGGACTTCTGGCATCGCTTCGCCATCGCCGACGATATAGAGCGGCACCTGTTTCAGAGGTGCGGCAGCCGCTATGAGCGTCAAAATCCCTTTACTCTGATGTACCCTACCGAAGTAGAGCACATATTCTCCCACCGAGAAATTCGGCGTGATGTCGGAAACATCAACAAAATTGTGAACGGTCGAGATTTGATCTTCGGGGATACCGTGTGAGATCATCTTTTTCCTGAGGAAATGAGAGACAGAAATGAAATGGTCAAATTTCGCAACGGCACCAAGCATCTTAGAGACATAAGCCTCGGTAACGCTCAACGTTGTGCGGGCGATCGAACCTCTATTACATCGTTTTGGGAGTGCGCGCCAAAAGTGTTTACCGGCACACGCCTCGCAAATCTCATCATTGGAAAGATGACTATAAACTGGACATGTCAATTTATACTCATGTAGTGTTTGGATAAGTGGAATACCTGCTTCTTTGAGCACACCGAGAATCGATGCAGTGAGTTTCCCGTAGTAAATGTGAAAATGCGCAAGGTCAATTTCTGTATCATTTAACAACTGCTGAATTGATTTTGCGGCATCGCGAGAATATAAAAAGCGGAGCAAATCGCCTACCCCTGGGTGTTCAAAATCTGCCCCACGTGGGAAATAGTGTTCCCATTCGGAGGGCTCGTTCTTAGGACTCACCGCCGTAAACGGGATGACTTGGTGCCCGTGTTTCTTTAACATTTCGGCAAGGGTAAAAAAGTACCGATCAGAACCACCGCGGATATAGTGGTTTTGTGATACGTTCAGAATAGTGTGCATTCTGTTGCCTCCGGTAATGTTGTTTCGGTTCTCAGATACGGGAGAGATAATCCCTCAGAAATCATTTTCAAAATAAAGAATTTACCCATTGATTAAGCCGTTGCGGTATTGTTGTGAGTTGCGCGCGGAAAAGGACGATTCCAGCATCATCGGCAATCGGAATAGTCTTCAGTTGATAGGGCGCAGTCTCCAGCGTATTCCAACCTATATCCGTTGTGCGCGCCGATCGGAATCCACTTGCTTTCACAATCTCAATTTCGCGTTCAGTATAATCGCCGTTCGGATAACTGAAGTGAAAGCACTCAATCCCCAAAAGTTCCTCTAAATCTGTCTTGCTCCCAAGAATTTCTTGTCTACATTCGGTTTCAGTGCAGTGCGGTAAAATCGGATGGAACCGTGTATGCGCTTGAAAGTCAACATTTTCTCCCATCTCTTTCATTTCCTTGATATTTAGTGCCTGCCTGTCTGGATACGTTTTTTCTCGTTCAAAGTCAGTTGTCCGCTTCAGGTGTGCCAATCGTTTCGCATTCGGCAGTCGCTTCAGTCTTTCTTTTTCTGCCTTCGACTGCCCTTCTATTTTGAACCAGAAATGTCGATATGTATTGATAATCTGCGTACAAACAAAGAGTGTCGGACGAATACGGTACTGCTTGAAAAGGTCCAAAAGTTCGATATTACCGGCGTGGCCGTCGTCGATTGTAATTACAACGCTCTTCGCGGGAATCCGTGAGAAATCCTTCTGGTAGATAGCATCAACCAAGGTGTCAAGTGAAATAACCGTCCAATGGCGCGAGAGGTAGTCGAGATGTTTAGCAAAGACCTCCGGTTTCGCGTCGTGATACATAAGGATAGCGACGCGATGCCGGCAGAGGAATTCGCGAATGAGAATGTGTACGCCTGACAAACAGATGAGGGTTGCCACGATATTTTTAAGAATTTTTATTTTCCTTGCGGTTCTTGTGAACAACACACGGCGTGTCCGTACTACTTTAAGCCAGTGAGGAGCGTCGGATATGGAAAACCCACATCGGCTATTCGGGTCTCCGCAAAAGGTTCATAAATGACTGTCCCTATCTGCTTAACGATTAAACCAGGATCAGCACCATCTATAATGACATCCGCTATTTCAACAGGATCTGTACTCCCCCACCAATTGTTGGCTACCGTCAGATCAAATTTTACATTCAAGCGGAGGGCAAAGACATTGGCATTCAGGTTGTTGTGTTGGATGGTAGACTGGACATTTTCACAAAAGATACCGGTTTCGTTCTTAGCGATATTATTATTTTCAATTCGCGGAAGTGTTTGCCGCCCGACTGTGCTAATCCCGACGTCGTTGTCAACAATATCGTTGTGTCGAATGCGTGCATCACTACCATCTAAAGCGATAGCTGTTTCGTTGAAACGGAGTGTACACTCTGCTACAGTCGGCGATGTCGTCTTGATGTCCAGACCGATCATGGCATACTCTATAACGGTGCCTCTGATAAAACTTTCTAAATCGTGTGTATGGTCAAAGAAGATACCGTTCCAATCTCCCGAAGCAGGTTCAATATTGTCAGACGTCAGATATACAAGTTCGGTTACCTGCGCTTGTGCTAAAAGTGTGCCAATTTTTAGGATACCTTTTACGGTGACGAGAGCGTTTCGCCCAAATTTAACAGTGGTACCAGGTGAAATGTTGAGGGTTATATCCTGTGGAATTTCCAACGTGCCATTTACAATGTAAGTCTTCTCAGGGTCCCATGTTTCATCCTCGGTCAGTCGATAGTTTTCAAGAACGACCTCGGAGATATTTTCGGGTGTGACAGGATTGGAAGTCTCTTGCGTCGTACATCCCGTGCCTACTGTTAAACCGAGGCAAAAAATTAAGAGGCAATATATGAATCGAATTTCCATTTTTCGTATGTGCTGTTCCCGTAAAGTCCGTATTTTATAGGGTTTGTTGCAATCTTCAGAGATTTTCATTAAAAAACCTCAGAGTCTTGGATCGACTGCTTCACTTTCGAGTGACAGAATTCCGAAGACGCATTCATGAATATGGGACAACGGTTCACGATGAACGAAACGCTCCAGTGCCTCAACACCTAACGCAAACTCTCGAAGTGCCAGGGAACGCTTGTGAGAAAGCCCACGGGAGCGGAGGCGTTCTAAGTTTCGAGGCAACGTATATTCGGGACCATAGATGATCCGTAGATATTCACGACCTCGACACTTCACAGCGGGTTGGACCAAGCCTCGCTGGCTTCCCTGAACGATAAAATCGAGAGGTTTAATGACCATGCCTTCACCACCGTGTGCAGTGAGTTCCCACCACCGATGGATCGCCTCAGTTTGACTTGTGCCATCCGTTACATCAACCGTCCCATAAGCAGTTGCGAACAACAGGTTATCCTGAGAATTTTGACAGAGTTTGGTAAGCGTTTCCATGTGCCACAGATGGTCTTTATCGAAGTACACCGCGCCTTCCGTTGCGAGTAGGTGGAAGGGTGCTAACTTCAGGTCTGCAATAGATTGGACATGCCAACAGTATTGCTGATAAGCCTTGACGTATTCGGTCACTGCTGCTACGCGTTGACGATACTCATCCAATATAGACCCGACACCAACGCCGTGTTCGGCAGCGGTTTCCAAGGCGGCAACCGCTTCTCCCAAAGCGACACGTGCCGATGCCCCTACGGGCGCATATTGTTGCCGTAACAATTCCTGTGCCTTAACCGACCACGGCATGAGTTCACAGTCGAGACAGATCCAACCTGTATCGAATGTCTCCCAGTAATTCGCTTTGTCCATTGCCGCTTTTACCTGTCCCAACAGTTCGGCTTCAATTGCGGTATCCTCAAAGAAGCGTCTGCCGGTCCGTGTGTAACAGATGCCAAGCGTGTCGTCTGTGACACCAAATCGCTTTTTTGCGGTTTCAGAATCTCGGCAAACAATAAGCACAGCGCGCGACCCCATGTGTTTTTCTTCCCAGACGACATTGGATACACCTTGTTTGCGATAATAAGTGAACGCCTCCGTCGGGTGTTCAAGCAGGCCGGGGCTGCTTGTCGTTTCAGTGGGAGACATTGTCGGCGGAAGGTATATAAGCCATCTCGGATTTACAGCGAAACGACTGATTGTTTCAAGCGCTGCGATCGTATTCTCTTCACGGATTGTCACATTGTGATGTAACCGTGTGCGGATAACGCGTTTTCCGAGTACATCATCAATGTTTAGGATATCGTCATACGCATGTGTTTTGACAGTAGATCGTTCGGCATCTTCATTAAGAAACGGCTTTGCTGGTTGATAATACGTTTGGTGTGCGGGAATAGATACGAATTCTTTTTCAGGGTATCGTAATGCCGTGAGTTTGCCGCCGAAAACACATCCGGTATCAATGTTGATTGTACGGTTTACCCATTGCGGTTCTGGGACTGGGGTGTGCCCATAAACAACCAGGGCAGCACCGCGATATTCGTCAGTCCAATCGAGCCGAATCGGTAAGCCGAATTCATCGGTTTCTCCTGTGGTTTCGCCATAGAGTGCGAATTCACGGACGCGTCCGGAGGCCCTGCCCTGTAATTCCGCCTTCATTCCAGCATGGGCAACGACTAAATTTCCATTATCAAGGACGTAGTGGCTCACCAAACCATCCAAGAATTCCGTGACGTGCGTCTTGAATTCGGCTGATTCTTCCTCCAGTTGCGCGAGCGTTTCCGCCAACCCGTGTGTCGGCTTCACATTTTTGCCGCGAAGCGCACGCACCAGTTTTACATCATGGTTCCCGGGGACACAAATCGCTGCGTCAGTCTTTTGCATCTGCATGACCAAACGTAACACTTCGGCGACCTTTGGACCCCGGTCAACAAAATCCCCAACGAAAACCGCTTTTCTGCCCTGTGGTGGTTCAACAACAGTTTCACCGTTTCGCTGCGTTGAGATCGCATAACCGAGTGTTTTGAGCAATGCGACAAGTTCATCAAAACAACCGTGAATATCACCAATGATGTCAAACGGTCCGTGTTCGTCAGTGCGGTTCGTCCATAAGGGTTGTCGTTCCATACGGACAGCATCAACGGCTTCGGGTGTGGACATTACATAGAGGAAGTTCCGAAAACCTTCGCGTTTGAGAGTGCGCAGTGAACGGCGAAGCTGCTGGCTCTGCTGGCGGATGACATGCGGTTTAAAATCGCGGTCGGGACGTGCCTCGTTTCTGTCCTGACAGAGTTTCGCGGGCATGTTAAACACAATAGCAACGGTTAAATAGTGGTATTCGCGCGCCAGTGCAATCAAAGGCTTCCGCGCTTCAACTTGGACGTTTGTTGCATCAATGACCGTCAATTTTCCGGCAGCGAGTCGTTTTGCGGCGATGAAATGTAGCACCTCAAACGCATCGTTCGTTGCCGCCTGATCGGTCTCATCGTCAGAGACAAGCCCTCTGCAGAAATCCGATGAAAGAATCTCAGTCGGCTTAAAATGCTTATGTGCAAAGGCAGACTTGCCTGAACCGGAGGGGCCAATGAGGAGGATAAGTGAAGGTTCAGGAATTCTAATAAACATTCTCAGCACCCTCACTCTTTATTTTTAGCACCATAAACACCTGTTTTCTCATACTATATGTTCTCCAGAACCTTCGCGGGTAAAGACCGCCATCTGTGTCGGAGAGCCAACGTCTTCAGCCTCCGGTCCGATCGGGTGAAACCTAACAGCGTAACCAAAACGTTTGGCGACATCTGCTGCCCAAGCCCGAAATGCGTCCCGCGTCCACTCGAAACGATGGTCTTTGTGCCGAAAGTTCCCCGCCTGTAGATTCTCAAATTTGACGTTGTATTCTATATTTGGTGTCGTCACGACAACCGTCTGTGGACAGGCAAACTCAAAAAGGACTCGCTCAAAAGCCGCGAGGCGTGACAAATCTAAGTGTTCAATGACTTCTACCACAGCGGCGGCATCGTAGCCAGTCAAGCGTTTATCTCGATATCCGAGTGATCCTTGGAACAAGCGGAGCCGTTCTTTCTGCTTCTCCGGCAATCGGTCGTGATGAAGCCGTTCTTGCGCGATCTTCAGTGCGCGATGCGAAACATCCATTCCGACGATCTCTTCAAACTGCTTTTCGGCTAACAATTTACGCAGCAGCTTTCCTTCACCACACCCCAAATCAAGAACGCGTTTCGCGCCAGACTGCTTGAGGGTCTCAGTTACCGTCGCTAAACGGATCTCGTTTAGACCGATCCGTTCTTCAGCCGCTGCCTCTTCTTGTGCTTGCGTTGCTTCGTCGGTCTCTTGAAGATCTTCCTCGCGCAATTGGGCGAGTGCTTCACGCGTAAGGTGTCGTTGATGTTTCAGGTAGCGACGGGCAATAGCTTCTTGTTCTGGATGCTCAGCGAGCCAATCGTTACCATGCTTTAAGAGTTTCTCGATCTCCGCCTCGCCGACCCAGTAGTGCTTTTCATCGTCAAGTACAGGCATCAAAACGTAGAGGTGCGTGAGGAGTTCGCTCAAACGACAAGTGTTTTCGAGCCTTACTGTGAAATAACGACTCTGCCCCCAATCTGGAAATTGTGGGTCCAACGCGTGTTGTCCTGCCGTTACTGTATAACCCAGCGGCTCGAAAAGTCGTCGTAATAATTTCTCCCCGCCGCGACAGGGTAAGATAGACAACCCTGCCGTTAGAGGGATGGCGGTCTCTACGAGTTGTGGACGCTCTTTGCATTTACCGGACAACGCACTGCCAAACACCCGCGCGATTGCGACGCTCAAGAACGACGAAGCGACGTATGCACGGTCGCTAACGTATTGCGCCAGCGCGAAATTTTCTGCGAATTGCCCGTGAGGACGGCGGACAAGTCCAACGGGATCGACATCAAGCAATAGTACTGCGGTGCATTTTTCGGTGCCTGCCTCCGGGTAGAAGACGTGTGCTTGCCCAAAAGCAAGTTCAAAAGACTGCAGCCGCGCAGGATGTTTATGCAACAGATAACCGAGGTCCGTCGCAGGAGAATATGTGGTTGATATTGTCAATAGCATAGCAATTTAATGTAACATTGGCGTTGCTGCGGATTTTATGCAAGATATTTTCCAACTTATTTTTAGTATAGTATAATTATACTATATTTCCGCGCGGTTGTCAAGTTTTTTAGTGTCATAGCGCAGCAAAATTTGTTTTAATCTCCCGAAAACAGTATAATAGAATCAACTTCTCTTGTTGAAGATCTTGCACCGTAAAAGTGCGATTGGCGTTACGCTCGGAGGACAACCTGAAATGGCAGATTTTGATTCACTTTCATACACACCAACATACCCGGGACCGAATGATGATGTGCTTGAGGCACAGGCACGCGTTTGCACAGGACCGCATCAGACACGTCCATTGGGTGTAAACCCCTCGGATTTCCCGCAACCGGCACCGATTCTTGAAATAGTTTTAAAATCGATAACCGGTGAACTCCCAACATCGGATGCTGCATCGGCGGCACAGATGGGTGCGTTCTTTGCGGCGATGACGCTCCGCGCCTACTTCCCAGAGGCGACACAGTGGAGTCCGGCAGAAGCAGCGGCGTTTCGTAAATACCACTCGGCATTGACGGAACAACTGCCACCGGAAATCCAATACCTCATGAACCCCGAACAGGGTTATGTTCCCGCGAACGCGACGGAGGCAGTTGTCGTGAACGCGCTGGAAAAGATTTTACGGGCAAAACATTTAAGTTACACCGAAACGCGTGAGATGTGCGAAGCAATCCTCAGCGACGCTGTCAACCCTGCGCTCAAAGGTGCCGCACTTATCGGGCAACGGATGAACCGTGAAACATATCAAGAGGTCCGGGGGTATCTTGACGCGTTCTTTGGACCGGAAGCGGTTCAGCCACTTGATGTTGCTGGATTAACACATTTCGGGCAGCCTTACGATGGGGCGACGCGCTATTTTCGTCCGACCCTGTTTGTCGCAGCGGTGCGCGCTGCACTCGGTGAGGCATCGCTCCTTCATAGTGTAGACGCAATGCCACCGAAAAATGGTGTGACAGAGGAGACACTCTTAAAAGCACTCGGTGCTAACACACATCTATCGCTCCCACAAACAGCATCACTGATTACAGACGCATCGGTGGGGTTTGGGTATATTAGTCAGCGTGAATATTGTCGTGCCGCATACGATTTGCGCGAATTGCGGGTGCATATCAAGAAACGTCCGCCTTGGGCAGCGACGGAAAAAGCACAGCAGTTCTTTTCGGCACGGGAGTCGAACTATATGGTACTTGGTTACTACCATATCGGTTATGAAAAACCGCTTCTACAATTGGCGTGGGAACGTGGTTGTGATGCGGCAGTTGCTATCAAAGGTGAGGAAGGCACAAGCCACTACGCGCTTCGTCTCGGAAAACCTTCTACAAGCGATAGGATGGCGGTCAACTATTCGCAAGGCTTTCGGCGTGTCGATGATGCGCGCGAAGACTTCGCGATGGATATAGATCCAGCGGTTTATGGCTTCGAGTATACGCGGAGTCCACGTC
>CAZQIP010000085.1:0-19172 GCA_964593655.1 uncultured bacterium
AGGTTATTCCGTTTTTTCGCTTCTGCAATGAGCGGCGAAACGGTAAAAGGTTTTTGTGTAGACTGTGCATGGAGTGTCTCTGCAAGGTCCGGGTTGCTTTCGCGTATGATAGCGAGAAACGCGGCGTGTGCGTAGTGTCCCATCGTTGGACGGAGTGTTACATCGGTTTCGGGTATGAGTGAGATGTGTGTACTGATCGGCATGAGTGGGTCTCCTTATGTGGCAGCAGTTTGATCTTTCTCTTTCCATTTCTCTCGCAACTCTGCATGGATTAGAAAAGCTTGTGCTCCGAGGATTAATTTATACTCCTGCTGTCCATCACCAAAAGTAACAAACAACGGATAGGCAACCTGTCGCTTCGTTTCAAGAATGCTATTGAAGGCACCACGTTTCTCCATTTTTGACAGAAGGCAGGTAATATATTTGTCTTCCAAAATGCCTTGCATTCCATTAGGAACATATCCTTTTGATAGACTGAACCGTAACCCTTTCAAAGCTGTGGGACCCCAGCAGTGTTGACGTTCAAAGTCCTCTCGATCAATGCCACTGGCATTATAGTCAAATTGTATCTCATCCCGTGATTTTTTACGATCATCAACCCGCAGAAAAAGATCACAGTAATTTCCCCAATTTCCTGTAAACTCATGACACTTTTCTCTTGAAATAACGGTAAACTCATAATGTAACAGGACATGGAAAAGGTCATACTCGGTATAGTTGGCAGTGTTTTGAAAAAAGTAGTTCGGATCATGGATACCACAACGAATGCTGACATCCGAACCGCGAAAGTTGAAAAGAGATTTGATCGGGGTGTATTTCTCCTTTGCGTATTCAACCACTTGTTCTCGATTGGATCGTCTCTTAATGAAACCTTCGATTGCAGTATTCAATTGTTCAGTCGGTGTACTTCGGAACTCTTCCAACTTGCCATTGAGCCAACTCTGATGTTTTAAATAACTCCACGCAGCTTTTTTCTGATCACCTTGGATAAAGTTATCATAAACATTTTTCTCATGTGCATCAATGACGTTTTTATATCTTGTATGCCACTGAATCTTTTTCATCATCTCGTCAAACGTGGTGTCACTCTCTGGTGCGAAAACCTCTCGAATTGTCTCAAAAACCTCCCGAACCCGATTTTGGTGGTCTTCCGAAACGCGCTTGAGATGTTTATAAAGTGGATAGAATGCCTCAAGCACCGCATAAGACTGAATGTAGTAATAAAAGCGATTATCCTCACCGAGTGAGATTTTAACGAGTTCAGCAAACTCTCGGCGATCATAACTTTTGCCCACTTGTAGTTGTGCATAGAGTTTCCCCTGAACGAATGCGTGTCCTATGCTTTTGTTAGTAGTGTCTTTCTTACCGAGCAACCTGCCCGCCCGTCCAACCCGCTGTGTGAATTCCGAACCATAAAGGGCATCAAAGCAAACGAAATCAATGTTTTGCCGTAATTTGTCCACTTTTTTGAAATTGTAACCGATGTCCACCGTCGGGGTTGCAAGAACAAGTGGATAAGCCGTTGTTGCCCCACCCCGTTCTTTTGGATCCACAGCCCCTGTAATCAATCCGATTTTTCCTTTGAGTCCCATATTCTTCAGACCTTGATTAATGTCCGTAATCGTCCGGAGAGAACTGCTGATAACTACCCCCTCCTTTTCTAAATTAAGCAAATCCGAAATCAACCCAGGGCGATTCTTGAGAACATCATCTATCTTACCACTATGTAAAGTCAATTCAATCTCAGAAAGTGTCTGGACCTTCTCATAACTATCGCTTTCAGCTTGCTCATTATCCGGACTGACAAGTTCATATTTTAGGTCAATCTTGTCAAGATATTTGAACAACTCGTCATCAGGTGTTGCCGAAAGTAGACAGATTTTTCGCCCCGCATTGAAGTAACCGTATTCCTTGGAGAAAATGAAAAACATTAAGAAATTCGCAAGTTGTTTCGCGTCGTAGTAATGAAATTCATCAATGACGATGTAGTTGAATTTCACCAGAAAATCTCGGAAAAGGTTTGCACTATCCATTTCAGAGTAACGAGAATAAAAACACAGATAAAAAATATCGGGGTTTGTCACCAGAATCAGTTTCTTGCGTCCTGACAAATCAGGAAAATAGTCACGTGGATTTTCAATGATTTCGTGTAATTTTTTTGGATTTCTAACGAGATACCCCGGATCGTGAACGCCCTCCCATTCACGGAGTTTCTTACCAGTGACTTCAGCAACTTCAAATTCCAGTTTATGTTCCTTAACAAAATCTCGGATGTCATTTGCATGCTGACGGATCAGTTCATTTGTCGGCGCGATGAACAGAACATTATCATCTTCGTTTCTTAGGTCAAACAACCGGAGCAGTGAAGCTTGAGTTTTCCCCGTCCCTGTGTTGTAGGTGTTAATGACGAGATCGTTTGTCTCGAGTTCATCGTAGGTGCGTTTTTGATGGTAGAGTGGCGGATATTTCAACCCGAATTCATTTGTTGGACTCACCTTTTCATATCCAGCGTTTAGTGTAACTGTTATTTCTGGCATAGTGATAACTCCTAATTTGGCTAAAAGTCCGTATAAAATTTCATCCCGGCGGGCAACTGCGTTTTGACATTATCTGCCAATTCATAGAAATTTCCAGATAACTGCACGTGCCGAATCAACGGAGTCGGACGGATATTAAGCATGTCAAACATACCGATCTGTATTTCAGGTGGTAGATCGTTTGGATTCAGATAATGCCGATAAGACACATTTTCTACTTGGTTTTCACAATAGTTCTGCTCCCGTGCAGAAATTTTCGCTTTGCTCATGAATTTACCAAGTCGGATATAGCGTGGCACCCGAAATTCATCACGACTTGTCACATAGAAAACGCCTTTATTTCCTATGGAAAGCATTTTGAGCTGCCCAATCTGTGGAAAATTTGTTGCCCTCGCTTTTAATTTGGGGTTGAAAATTCGCTGTCGATTAACTGAGATTGCATTCTGTTCCATCTGAAACCAATAGGAATCCGAAAGTGCGTTGAATTGCACAACCGTGAAGCGAGCCTCTTGAGTTAGGGTCCCTGGTGTAACGTAAATGCCAACTTCATTAAGTTGTTCCAGATCCGTGGCGTAAGTAATTTCACCTTCGTTGTGATAATTAGCACGGCACAATCCAAGTGCATAAGCAAGCGCGTAATTACCAATTACTGGCTCCGTTTGGAAGAAGTTGTTAACCTCACGGCTAGCGAAAAAGAGGTTTTCCATTAATTCAAATTCACAACAATAGATGTGCATAAAAGCCCCTCAACGTTGGGTAGGAGTAGCTACCCAACGTTCATTCTTATGAATTATGGATAGAGATTAGTAATTGATTCCAATAAAGATTTTACCGATGTCGGTGCTACAAATGTTTGCTGTATCTCGTTGATTAACGCGTTCAAATCTGTATCACTAAGGATTTGAAGGTTACCAATAACGCCGCGCGATAAATCTGCGACTGATGCAACAACTTGCAATTTGACTTGCTTTTCATCAAGTGGAAATTTTCTGCCATCCGGCCCGAGGCGGTCGTAAACACTTTGGGTCAACTCCAGATTACTAAAGAGCTCACAATCACTAAAGACCGCCCCTACAAGCATATTCTGCATCTTACCAAGCCGTGACGAAATTGCACCGTATCGACGACTTCGTAGAATGTTCGCTATTACGTAGCGAATTTCAATTGCAGTTAAGTCTTTGAGCGTCTGCATATCGACAAACAGCGTTTCCGGCTTGACGTACTCGTCCTCTTGAATACTTGAGGACGCTTCGCCTGTAACCGGATCGCGCATCGTGTTGTTATCATATAGGGCATTGAATGTTCGCTTTGCTGTGACCGTTTGATAAGACAAAATGCTGAAAGCATCATCTGTAATGACGCGAGATTTTTGTGCACCACCACCACCGACGGCATAACCGTAAATCATACAGTCTGCACAAATGCCACAAGGTTTGTTTCGATTCAATGCACAGATATTATCCTCACTTTCCTCGCGATTTCCTTTTGAGTCTGCCGCATAGAACAGTAGGTTATGTTGACGCAGAAGTTCGCGACCGGTGCGACGCTCAACAGCGGTCTGTTTACGCTTACTGATTGTTACGCGAGAGATAGGTTCATCGCGGTCTTCAAGTCCAGCGTGGACAGTATCACGCGCTAAGCCTTCACCAGAGCCCTCGGTGCGGAAAATCATCTCTGATTCCGCTTTACGCAATACAATTAGTGTTAGGTAACGGCTTTGGGGAAAGTTTTCGTACTTTTCAACCATAAAGTCGGTGTAGTTATCCAGAATACTCATGACTGTTGTTCCTCCTTTTCTCTATCGCGTTTCGGAATCATTTCCGTAATGAAATAGAGATATCCAGCTCGAATACGTTTCCTGTTTTCAAGTAAATCAAACAAGTTGTTTTGATACACACCTTTATAAATCTGATCGAACAGAACTGTGACGAATTGCGAAATGTCCTCCAATTTTTTCGCTCCGAAAAAACGCTTGTCAAGGCGTTCAATAGATCGAGCAACCTCTTTTGACATGATAGCTCGGGCTTCCTCCTCGGTTTCACGCTCAGATTGCCAACGTTCAAGACTATCAAATGCAACATCAAGCGGTTTAGCAAGCGAATTGTCCTTTAGGCTGTCGCCTTTCAATCGCCCTTCCCATGCAATACGGGCGAGTTCTTTAATGTGAGGCATAATTGTGTTTCCTCCTTTCTGTACCACAACACCGGCAATAAGCTGTGCTGTGTCACGAACAGTTGCGAACTGCAGTGGCTCATTTCCTGCTTGTTCGCGTTTAATCATTTTGTGGGTTACGTAATAAAGTTCAAGTGCATCGTAATTCAAACTGCGAATTAGTCGAACAAGATCGTCTGTTTCAAAGCTGCCGATCTTTGATCGGATACCGTGCAAATTGAGTAACTGATCAAACGCCTTCTGCGTCATATCACTGTCAAGATCGTTGTCTGGTAACCACCCGCGAAATGCGGACGGGATATGGTCAATGAAAAAATGACTAAACTCATATCGAGTAAAAAGCGGAATTGATGAATCGGTTAACACTGCTCGACAGCCCAAAAAGCGTTGGTAAAGTAGCGCGTTTTCAATAGCATATAGAACGTTCTCTGTGTGATTACCTCCAGG
The DNA here is from genome assembly GCA_964593655.1 of uncultured bacterium. GTDB lineage: Bacteria > Poribacteria > WGA-4E > WGA-4E > WGA-3G > WGA-3G. Next base: position 5,157 of record CAZQIP010000085.1, read on the forward strand.
CGTATTGATTGGAATAGTTAGAATGTTCCCGAGTGCTTCCGAAAACTTGGGAAGCGGATTCCCATTGCTTTTTGTCTGTGAAACCGGCAATACTAACTGTGTCTTTTCCCGATAGGTGCGAAAGGCATCGTACGTCTTGAGATATACCGATGGAAAATCAGGATCACGAAATCTATTTTGTGCATCACGAAAAGCCTGAATCAGTACGTCAGTGAAAAATGATGGCGGATATAAATGAATAAAAAATGTTGAGGTGTTACTTGACATGTTGTAACAAATTTTGTCAAGCATATACTGGATGCGGCATACACTACAAACGCGGCGTTTCGGCTCACGTGATGATCCGCCTTGAAGCCGATTTGAGAACTGCTGAACTTTAATATTCGGCGGCACATCCGGTTTCATCCAGAGATCAGTATCAAATTCTGAACCGCAGGTACTACACTGTACATGATTGTCCTTAACATAGCGGGTCAGGTTTGTGGCAAAATCCTTGCTCCTACCAACAGCAAAATCAAAATCAACATACTTGCGAACATAATCTTTTAACATCTCAAATTCGCTTTCTGTTTGTAAAGTTTCCACAAGATTTGTTCCATCTTGTAGGATCAACTCGTAGATGTCGTCAAAACCCATACCGGAATTGTAGAGATCGCGCCCGATGATGTAACCTCGATCAGACAATGCATTGAAAACCGCGTATCTGGGGCGTAGAGTAGCATCCTCAATCTCCAACGGCAATTTGAGTAGATCATAGATATAACGCCAAGCGTCGGGAATAGTTGAGGAAAAGTGCTTGTTAAGGAAAATGTAGTACGTGCGGACCAATTCTCCAATCCTCACAGTAACATCGTCTGGAGGAAGTAAGTAAGCATCTTCAACTAATATCTCGTCAATCAACACAATCTGTGCTGCAGGATCAGGGTTCTTTTTACTCGGTTTCATACCGACTAATTTCCCGCGAGCATTTTGTAGCCGTCCACGACAACGATCATTCATCGCATCCACATTTGTCGCATATTTCCTTTCGCTAATGATGTTCTGCACCTCATTCCAAATTTCCTGGAATGATAAACCAAGCGAAAGACACTTTTCGTCTACCTTGATGCCTGCAGGACTGCCCTGAATGAACTTGCTGAATTCGCTCCGGGTCTTCAACCCAATGTAATCCACAACAGAGTTGCCAATTGCTGTAATTTCGTCGGTTGTGACATGTACATCAAGATTTTGATCTACAAGGTAGACAACACCATCAGGGTAGTAAAGTAATGGTAATAGATCTTTTTCCGTTTCCAAATACTTCACAATCTCATTATGGATTAGGTTCGTTAAAATACCGCGTTGTTCGCTCACCTTGTGGTAGACAAATTTATACTGGACATCATCAAAAAGGCGGTTAATTTCCTTAAGAAAATCCTGCTTTTTAGCACGTTCCTCAAGCGTTTTTGAAAGATCAACCACGTCCATCGCTCGGATAATCGGGACAAGATACTTCAAAAGCCTATTTCTCTCAAGCGAATACGGATCGTAATTGAGATCAAGCGTTTCATCGTAGGTGTGATAGTGGCGGGAATGTGCGCGGACCAGCACCTCAATATCCTTCAAATAATCTTGCCATTCTGGGAAAAATTTCTCAATCTCAAGGTTCGTTAACACTGCACCAACGTTTTTCGCATTTGCCAGATAGTTAAACGAACGCTTCTCGTTCTGAAACTCTTCAAGTTTATTCAGATCGTGGACGCTGAACGCACTGAACAGTACTTGTACCTCAATATCGTCAAGATTCAATATCGGACGTAATCGCTCCAGAACGCAAATCCCATTAAGGACATGAAGGTAAAGTGATTGTCCCGCTTTCGCTCCCCATTGAATAATTTTCTGATACTCACGTAACCTGCCGTTTGCGACTTCTCCTACATAGGTGCGGAAGATGTCATCAGCATCGGAACCAATACCAAGTGAAAAAAGCAACTCTTCATTCCCGGACTTCTGTCTTGCCATGATGCCTCCTTTCTAAATGCATCGATTTGACTATGTATAATTGCGAAAACCGGCAATTGATTTTCAATCTTCCTTAAATTATACCATATAAAATTAGTGTTTTATACCAAAAACAAAAAATTCAACCAAAAAATGCAGAAAATTCGGTCTTTTTTCCAAAAAAATTCAAATATCGTGCAAATTTCTTGATTTTGGACGCAGAACAATGTATACTTTATAGTGAACACCAGAAATAAAATAGCAGCCGAAAACTATTGTGTATGCTGAGCTGCCTACCGACCGGTCGATAGGATAGGTTGTCCACCTTCTCATCAAGGTGGTTTTCTGCCGGAGAACGGACATTTAAAAACATTAGACGAGAATCAGAAGTAAAATCGCAGCCGAAGACTGTTGCGTATGCCGAGCTGCCTACCGAACAACCGGTAGGATAGGTTGCCCACCTCCTCACTAAGGTGGTTTTCTGTAGTTTGTTTAATAGGGCGGTGCTGTGTGCTCTGCCCTATTTACATATACACCGTCGGGCGGGGCCCCGGAGGTTCAGGGTAAATAGAATTCCGCCATCCCACAAGAACTCCTTGTTTTATCGCGATCGAGAAAATTTCTTCAAGTTCATCATTCTTGTATTCCAGCAAGTCCCTGGTCGCACCAGCCACTGCATCTGCTAACCGGATGAGTGGTTCGCTTTCATCCTTTCTGCCTTGGACCTTTTCAACTTGACATCCAAGTTTCCTTAATCTAACTTGATACTCCTTATATTGGGTTCTGACCAGGCCGTCAACATAAACGGACACAAGAGAATTAGAAGAGTGCAAATTGGCAACCGCCAAGTCAATACTCCGGACAGTAGCCCCAACATAATCCTTGGGTTTCCGAAATACGTAGGAAAACAGAAGGATATTGCTAAAGCGAATGTCTGAAACGACAGTCCTTAGGTAAACCAAACGGTTCTTTTTGTTTGCTTTCCCCCACTTAACATGCCGTTTACGCGAAGTTCTTTCAAGATCCTCACAAAGTTGGCGAAACTTATCACTGTCTTCCACTGCTACTCCAGCAACGATGAACCATTCACCACCAACGCGTTGCCTCGATTCGTCAATATAAAGGTTGATTTCTATGTCCCTTCCAAATCTTCAGCATAGACATTGTGCATCCGGCGCACTATTTCTTGAAACTCTGCCCTAAATTCTGGTGGATCTAAGATTTCCGCAGCATCGCCGAGACTCAATACCCAAAATGTGAATTCTTCTTTCGGTACTTCATAACGGACAATCACAGCACCATCTGGACACCGTTCTATAATTTCTTGGGATCGGTGGCGTTCCTTCTCGGTAACGAGATACGCTTTGTGCGCTGCAATTTTGAGCGTCACGCGGACTGGTTCACCACTAAAGAGCTCCCACCGAGATGCCAAATCCTCGGACAACGAGAAATCTGCTGGAGGTTCAAAGGTCTCATCCGTTAGCATAACGTTTTGGAAACGAAGAATTTTGAAAGTTAGCGAGGTGTTTTCCGATTGATTGGATTTTGCCTCAAGATACCAATCCGATTTCCGGAAAAAGATGGCGTAGGGATGCAGTATATGTCTAACAAACTCTGTTTTGCCGCCGGGTTGATAAACCGCCCGAACCACTTTTTGCTCGTAAAGTGCCTCCTCCAAAACACGAAAGTGTCTCTCAACGTCGTTATCACCACTATAATCTTCCACATTCTCCGAGAGATGCAGCCGTTCCTCAGCCACATCACCATTATTGACACGCTCAAGTTGTGCTGGAACACTCTTCTCCAATTTGGCTTGGATGTGTTCAGCGAGGGAGATGTCAAGTTTTTCCAAGACACTTTTGAGTAGCTCCTCAAAACGCGGTTCTTTTGCAAGTGGCGAAGCGGTAATCACTAATTCCAGTACCTGTGTTTCTTCCGATGTGATGCGGGGCCAACGCAGTGGACGGACTGACTCAATCCAGTAGGATCCCTTATCCTTTTTCAACGCGTAGAAATCCTTGATAATTTTCAGGTCTTCGTAGATTCGGGTTATATCAACGTCATAAAAATCTACCAGATCACGGACCCTGATGCCTCTTGATTTCTGAAGACGCTCTATTATGCTCAAGATTCGTCGCATCTGTTTTCTACCATCACTATATCCCATACTTGTCTCCTTATGAATAACCTCAAGAACCGTTTTAATCAAACAGACATAAACAATTATAGGACTTACACAAACAATAAAAGAATCGCGAGCAAAACTCGCTCCTACAAAGAATCGCGAGCAAAACTCGCTTCTACAGAAGATTTAACTCAGCGGACACAGATTTTGGGATGTCCTTTATAGGTTCTGCAATTAGATATGACTATGTTAAGTATAACAGGAAAAAACGCTGAATGCAAACATTCCCATCACCTCAACAAGTAGCTGCTTCCATCCTGCTATCCTTCCAATATTCTATCAGGACTATTGGTTTTAGATAAATTATCGGATTTTCTAATTTTTTCAATCTTCTTTTTCAAGTCCGGTGCGGTTCCAAACCGCACCATAGGTGTCAATTTAGTGATTTTTCATAGCATTTTGTAGCAGTGTCTACACATACCGCCCCTACGGGGCTTAGGTTTTTTGGCTATATGCTGCTATAAACATGCCGTCCTCTACGGGACTCAAGAGGTTTTTGAAGTCTTCAAGGTTTCCGCGTAGGAGCCGGTTCGGTTGGGAAACCGAACCTACCGGCCTGGGACTACAACGGTTATTTTTTCTAAAATTGACACTTATGGTGCGGTTCCAACCCGCACCTACCGGGCCTGGAGGTCTAAAGCAGGTCGCTTATGGGCGAGTACACCGCAAAATTGGACGAAAAACCGAAAACTAAATAGCCCTGTCAAATAGGCAAAGTTACTCACTCCGACTTCTTATCACGAAAATCATAATCGCGCTTTGTAGCCGTCCTGAAAAAATAAATTTGAACTCCCATATTATATATGTTATCATGTATACACATACCCGAATTAATTAAAAATATCTAATGTATTAAAGGAGTATAGCGCGTAGATTCTGATGAGCACCCTCAAAACCGGATAGCAAAAATAAATCGTTGCCGACAATTGACTGACAACCAAACTAAATGTTACACTTTTCGCCAATTTATTTTTTTTGAAACCAAAAGCAAATTGCCGCTAAACCCTTACAACGACTAAGTTTATACCGATAATCAATCTACAGCAAATGTTACACTGGTGTAACATTTTTAGGACTTACGTACTTTCTCTTAAAATCCACCTACCGCTCTCAAGAAACACCCAAGCAAAACCCTCTATCGCAGAAGTATTATGATATTGTTAATTTATTTTTAACTCTAAATTTTACTATAAGTTTTCAGAGAACGGCATTTAGCATTTGCTGCGCCGTGAACTACATCCAGCCAACGGAAAACGGAATCCTTGACGAAAATCCTCTCTTTGTGTATAATGCAAAACATGGCACAAGGCATTTTTATTACAGGGATAGGCACGGAAATTGGGAAGACTGTGATCGCTGGGGGTCTCGCGGCATCGCTTAAACAGGCCGGGATAGCCGTGGGTGTGATGAAACCGATTGGCACGGGTGATACTGCCGATGCACGGTTTCTCAAACACGCTGCACAAGTTGACGATGAACTCTCCCTGATTAACCCCATCTACCTTCGGCATCCGTTAGCACCCTCCGTCGCGGCGAGGATAGAAAATACAGAAATAGATCTGTCCCGCATTGAGACAGCCTTCGCTGAACTTCAACGGCGATACGATTTCGTGATCGTGGAAGGTGTCGGCGGGATCGCGGTGCCAATCCGAGACGATTTTCTCGTTGTCCAACTCATTAAGCAGTTAGAACTCCCTATACTCATTGTCGCCACCACCGGCTTAGGCACGCTGAACCATACACTTTTAACCGTTGCATTCGCACAACAGTTTAACATACCCATCGCGGGTATTGTGCTCAATGGACTCCGTCCAGAGATGGCGGGACTCGCTGAAGCGACCAACCCCGTCGAAATCGAAAAGTTGACAGGTGTGCCTGTCATCGGTGTTGTCCCATACGAGAAACAGTTGGACACACCTTATCCAGATGTAACGTTTTTAGCAGAATTTACGAACCAGCATATCGCATGGAGGAAATTAGGAATACCCTAAAATGGATACCGCTATTGTTCTCGCTGCAGGATTAGGACGTAAGGTATGGCCTTATGGTGAATTTCGTCAGAAATGCACAATTCCTGTCGCCAATAAGCCGATCGTTCGCCGAGTTGCAGAAAATTTGCTTGAGGCGGGCTGCCAGCGCATTGTTGTTGTGGTGGGGCATCACGCGCAACAGGTCCGCGGTGCACTTGCCGATATACCGAACACTGTTTTTGTTACGCAGCATTCCCTTGACGGAACCGCAAGCGCAGTACTGACAGCACGCGAACATCTCGAAGATCAACCCTATCTCGTAGTTTATGGGGATATCGTAACCACCGCTGAGAATCTCCGTAACTTCATGAGTGCCTTTCGATCGGATGACGTAGAAGCCGCGGCACTCGTGCAACGGCTTGGCAATGAAGACGCAAGCGACTGGCTTTGCGCGGGTATCGGGACAGCGGATGTCGGAAATGGGAGCGTTTTAAAACTTAACGGTATTGAGGGACATCCGCGCGGCGGCTCACATCGGCTTTGTGGCGTATACGCTTTTAAGAGTCGCGCGACACCCTACCTCTTAAGGAACCCCGGTATCGTTACACGGGTCCCCGTAGGTGGCATGCCGCCCCCTGAATCCGAAATCGCGCAATCTTTACAACTGATGGTGGACGACGGAAAGACTGTATTGGCAGTCGAGACAGCGGATTTTTTTGTCGATGTCGATAAGCCGTGGCACGTGCTGGAAGCGAACAAGCGGTGCGTTGATTATCTCGCAAAACAGGTTACGGCGGACAACATTGCGGCGGGTGCGAAAATCTCGGATGCTGCTGAAATCAATGGGCACGTTGTGTTGGGAAAAAACTCCGTGATCGGGCCCCGCGTTGTCGTCAACGGTACGCTTATCGCAGGTGCGAATAATAATATCACAAACGGCGCGATTTTACACGGCAATATCTTCGTCGGCGACCAGTGTAGAATCAGCGATTATTGCGATGTCGGTAGTAGTGCTATCGGCAATCGGTGTATCATTGGACACGGTGCCGAGATGGCGGGTGTTTTGTTCGATAAGGTTTATCTTTATCACTATTGTGAAATGTCTGGCGTTTTTGGATGCGCGACGGATATTGGTGCAGCGACGGTATGCGGAACGCTCCGATTTGATGATAAGGATACTCCGATACAGGTAGAAGGCCGTTACGAAGTTCCGCCGTACGGCGCGAATGCGACGTACATGGGTGACTATTGCCGGACCGGGGTGAATGCGATAATTATGCCCGGGCGGCGTATCGGGTCTTATAGCGTTGTTGGACCGGGAGTTATCTTATACGACGATGTACCGAGCAAAACGATGGTGATGGCGAAACAGGAATTAATTACGAAACCGTGGGGGCCGGAACGTTATGGTTGGTAAGCGTATAAATCGGTCTTACAAAGCCCGCCCACGATTGATGAGATAGGTTGTAGCGTGTTCTTCAGATTTCATCAACTTGAAAGGAGTTCTTTGAGCAGATTCGTCAATTCATCATTGCCAGCAGCGAGTTCAAAAACGCGTTTAATCTTGGCTTCACGATCATTTTCGGATTCCGGTGTTCCATCCTCTGGAGACCAGAGCACCTCAAGCGCTTTCGGGTTGAGTCGGTCGTAGGTAACCTTGACCAGCGTGAACGGATAATTCTCAGGGATAATGACGATCCAATCAATCGTTTCGCCACGGGCGGAGTACTGCCTATCCACGGTTAGTTTTGAATCTTGATGCGGTACGTTCTTTTTAACCCACTGCTTACGATCGAGTGCGTCTGTTTCAAAAAGACCGACTTCTAACCAATTGCGTCCCGCGCCGTTTGGTTTGGTGGTAACTTCAATGCGTTGCATGGCTGTTTCGTTCTCCGTTCGGTGTTTAGATGCTCCCGCACTCCGCAGCGGTTAAACATACAGGTTTTGGTAAACATTCTAACACGTTGTGCCGAAAAAGTCAAGTGTCTGAATTAGGCAGGAGAAAGGTAGGCAGTTTTCAGTTATCGGTTGTCAGAACGCGCAATGAATTGCGCTACTACGAACCAGAATGCTTTTGAGAAACACACCCCCTACCAAGGGATGTCTGTTTGTAGGAAGGTGCTTTATCGGCTGTCTGTGTAAGTGTAAGTCCTACGACATATTAAAATTGGTCTCCAAGACAGAGAAAGCCCCACAACATGTAACTCATATGATTGTACAACATGTGGCTAACATAACCTGAAAAGTAAATAAATTTGCATTTTTTCTGAAAAAAGAGTATAATTGTAAAAGGGGATAGTATTTTTGCGCATCAATGCGCTAATCTTTACATTTTATGGAGTTAAGCTGAAGGGATGAGCTCGACATGAGAGTGGAAATGAGATATGGAACCGGCACCTTACCGATCGAGATTCCTGATAAGAACGTTGCCGGCGTTCTTGAAATTTCGGAAAGTGTTCCGCTGTCGGATGAAGATGGCGCGGTTCGTGAGGCGATTGCGCGACCGATTGCTTCACCACCTTTGGCTGAGCTCGCTAAGGGTCGCGAGTCGGCATGTATTGTCATCTCTGATGTGACGCGTCCGGTGCCAAATCAGGTCATCCTCCCGCCAGTGTTGGCAACGCTTGAACGCGCGGGTATCCCACGCGAAAAGATTACTATCCTCATCGCGACCGGTATCCACCGTCCTAATGAAGGGGACGAACTGGAACAGATGGTTGGCCGCGACATTATAGATACATACCGTATTGTCAACCATTTTTCGCAGAAACCCGAGCATCACGCCTATTTAGGCAAGACGCGAAACGGCACCCCCGTTCATATTGACAAAACCTACCTCGAATCGGACCTGAAGATCACGACCGGGTTGATTGAACCGCACCTGATGGCTGGGTATTCTGGCGGCAGGAAGGCGATCTGCCCTGGGGTTGCCTCTATTGAGACAATGAAGGTGATGCACGGGCCCGAACTCATGGAACATCCAAAGTCGGCAGTTGGTATTTTAGAAGGAAATCCGTTTCACATAGAGGCAACCAAAATCGCGCTGATGGCGGGTGTTGATTTCAACCTGAACGTTGCGATTGACAAGCACCGTCAAATTACCGGCGTGTTCGCAGGCGATATGGTTGAATCCCATCGTGTGGGTGCCGAATTTGTGGAAGAACAGGCAAAGGTTACGCTACCGGCACCCGCAGATGCAGTTGTCGTCTCCAGTGCGGGCTATCCTCTGGACACAACGTTTTACCAAGCGATCAAAGGCTTGCTGACGGCTGTTGAAATAGTGAGACAGGGGGGTAGTATCTTGCTCGTCGCGGCATGCAGTGAAGGGATCGGCAGTAAACCGTTTACCGACCTAATTTTCAAGACTGATGATCTGACCGCGTTTGTACAAGGACTTTACAACCCAGCGAACTTTGTGATTGATCAGTGGCAACTTGAAGAATTAGCGAAGGTTGCCCGGAAAGCAGATATTTATTTTTATACCGACGGCATCCCTTATCATCAACGGGCAAAGCTCTTCGTGCATCCGTTGAAAAGTGCGCAGGCAGGCATCACCGAATTATTAACCCGCTACGGGGAAAATGTCCAAATTGCTGTGATTCCTGAAGGTCCTTACGTTTTAGCGCAGTTGGAAACGGATTAATACCAACCCAAATTTAACCGAGGCAATTCCTCAGGCTATTGAAGTTGAGAATGAATAGCAAAATGTCAAATTCTACTGTGGCACTCAGAGCGTATAGGGACGGCTTACACCTGATCATCAGGCCCCACCTATCTATAACAGAAGTTGAAGCTGCGATTCAGCAGGAAATATCGCGCATGAATCGGTCTTTAGCTGGGGCATCCGTGCAGATTGATCTGAAGTCTCCAACATTGAAAGAAGCGGAGATTGAGCTCCTCAGCTCGAAGCTCCAGGAAACTTACGATCTCACAGTGCGGGGTGTTGAAGTCGCTGATGAGCCGGTCCCGCCGCCGATTGCTGCCGCGCCAACGACGCATGTCATATCGCAAACGACAGAGACCCGTCCCTCTCGGGACAGTGAACCGTCTCAGATTATACCACATACAATTCGTTCTGGGCAAACAGAGGAATTTCCACAAGGGAGTCTTATTATTTACGGCGATGTCAACTCAGGAGGTGAAGTCAGAGCGGGCGGTGATATTGTTGTACTGGGTACACTGCGTGGAAGTGCTTACGCTGGCATGAATGGTAGGTTATCCGCCGTGATTATCGCGATGGATTTTGCGCCGTTACAACTTCAGATAGGAAACTATGTGAACCGTTCCTCGGTGAGTCAGGAACCCCGAGGTTATCCAGAAATCGCCCGTATCGGTGCAGAAGATGTAATTATTGTTGAAAAATTTGTTAAATTTTAGCACAGGAGGTTCCGGTTATGGGAAGAGTGATCGTAGTGACATCAGGAAAAGGAGGTGTCGGAAAAACAACCTCTACAGCGAATTTAGGGACAGCCCTCGCGCTCCTCGATAAAACCGTTGCAGTCGTTGATGCAGATGTCGGGCTTCGGAATCTCGATATCGTGATGGGGCTCGAGAGCCGGATTGTTTATACCTCAATGGATGTCATTGAGAAACAGTGTGAACTCAGTAAAGCACTCGTTAGAGATCGGCGTGTTGACGGGCTGATGCTGCTCGCGGCATCGCAGAAAAATAACAAAGACGATATCCAGCCAGAACAGATGAAAGCGATTTGTGATAAGTTGCGGACAACACACGATTTTGTTCTCGTTGATTCGCCTGCCGGCATTGAACGTGGTTTCAGCAACGCCTCAGCAGGCGCGGACGAAGCCATCGTTATTACAACACCGGATGTCTCTGCTATTCGGGATGCTGACAGGATTATCGGATTGTTGCAAAATGCAAGGATTGAACCGATCAATCTCGTCATCAATCGCTTCTCACCACAACTGGTCGGAAATGGCAGCATGATGGATCAAGATGACGTATTGGATATCCTCAATATTGAGCTCATCGGTGTTGTTCCGGAAGACAGCGGGGTCATTAATTCTACAAACCGAGGCATTCCGCTCGTATATGAAGACGGTTCACCCGGTGCTCAGGCGTATATGCGTATCGCACGGCGCCTGACTGGGCAGCGCATCCCGATTCATAATTTTGAGCAGAAAGGCATACTCAATAACATTGTAAACTGGTTCACGAGAAAGAGATAAGGAGTTTTCTGATGAATATCAGTATAAGACAATTATTCGGGCGCAAACCGAAATCAAGTAGTATCGCCAAACAGCGCCTGAAACTGGTCATCACGCAAGACAGGTTCGATGTTGATGACCGGGTTATGACGCGGTTACATCATGAATTAGCGGAGGTGCTGGCAAAGTATTTTGAATTTTCAGCGAACTCTGTTAAGATGGACTTGAAACAGGAGGGGAATTCCTACATCCTTGTGGCGGATTTTCCGTATACGAAGTTCCACGAAACGGACATGAGACAATAATCGGTGAGCAAGAGATTTATGCGCCTTGAAATCATATCCACGGGCAATAAGGGTTTTCTGCGTCAGAGAACCAATTCCCAAATCGCTTTTGCGACTCCGTTATCGTCATTCGTCGTCGTGATGAAGTCGGCACAAGCCCGAATCGGCGGTACAGCGTTTGCCATGGCTATCCCGAACCCTGCTGTTTTGAGTAAACTCTCATCGTTATAACTATCGCCAAAAGCAACAACCGTATCCATCGGGATGTTGAACCGGTTGGCGAGTGCTGTCAGTGCGCGCCCTTTAGTAACCTCTGGATTCATAAATTCAATATATTCTGCTTGGGTCTGCGTAACATAAAGCTTCTCCGCATAATTGGTTTGAAAACGCCTTAGGAGTGGTTGCAACTTTTCAGGCGTATGGATTATCAGCAGCTTCGTCGGCGTTTCGCCTGCTAACTGGCGTAGGTCTCCGACAGAAGTAGCCGGAACTCCTGTCCGTGCTTCATAAAGATCGCTCCATGCGTTGCGTTCAGCGACATAAAGCTCGTCGTTCAGACAGAAATTGAGATGTAACCGCTGCTCGATGCAATCATTGACCACCGTCATCGCGTAATCTGCTGGCAGAGGCGTGTGGTGATATACCTCGGCGGTTGTGGCGTGGCGTACCATGCCCCCGTTATACGAGATAATAGGATTTTCGAGTCCGATCTGATCGCTAATCGGTTGGATAGAACGGTGCATCCTGCCAGATACTAATACCACGAGTATATCCTTCGCCGTGAGTGCCTGAAGTGCCTCTCGGTTTTTTGGTGACAACGTATGATCACTACTGAGTAGTGTTCCGTCCAAGTCGAAAGCTGCTAAACGACATTCTATTTTTCTCGTGTCGCCTTCCATCTATTCTACCCTCCATTTTTAATGATCCGTTAAGTTGTACTAAAGTTTGGACAATTTCTGATGAAAATTAAAAAATTAATACGGTAAATTATTAGCGAAGCCCGGTGCGGTTCCAAACCGCACCTACCGGGCCTGGGGAAATGTAGAATTACCGAAAGAGTGCTACAAATATGTCGGATTAATGCTAAGTTCCACTATAAATAACGCAAGTTGCCACCTATTTGACATAGCACTCCTACGGAGTGCGGTGGACCTGAATATACTGTTTTCTATAGACCTATCACCCCTACGGGGTGGAAAAACGTCTGAAAATCCCCATTAGAACATCCAAAATTTGTTAGTAGCAACTTGGGTTATAAATAGCCCTACCAGATAGCCTGTTCTGTCTCCCGGTCGAAGAGATGCATTTCCGTTTCATCAAAACCTAACCAGACCGTATCGCCTACTGCGACCTGAAATGTCGGATGTGTTCGCACGCGAAGCAAAATAGGGTCCTGCGTCTCGGAATGGGTACCGAGACGTATGTCAAGGATGTTCACTGCCCCAAGCGGTTCAATGAGATGTACATGCGCAGAAATATTATGTTCGCTAGGTTGACTTGCCGCTGTGATATGCTCAGGTCGAATCCCAAACACCAAACCGTTCTCTTGCGCGCCTGAAGTCATCGTTGTCTGCCGTTCAGGAGAGAGGCGCAGGTGGACATCCGTGTGGCTGAGATGTAGCACGGATTCGCCTTCCTTGTGCGCGATTTCCGCGTCAAGGAGGTTCATGGTAGGCATCCCCATAAATCCGGCAACGAAGAGGCTCTGAGGTTTATTATAAATCTCATGCGGGGTGCCGATCTGTTGTAGGATGCCTTGGTGGATCACAGCGATTCTGTCTGCAAGGGACATCGCTTCAACTTGGTCATGCGTCACAAAGATCGTCGTCGCGCCGATTTCATGTTGGAGTCGTTTAATTTCGGTGCGCGTGTCAACGCGCATTTTTGCGTCTAAATTCGCCATAGGTTCATCAAGCAGATAAACTTTGGGTTGGCGGACCATGGCGCGTCCGAGCGCGACGCGTTGCATCTCACCGCCGCTGAGCACGCTTGGTTTTCTATTTAACATGTCGGATATTTGTAGGATATCCGCAACACGCTTGACTTGGGTGTCAATCTCCGTTTTTGAAACCTTCACCGCTTTGAGTGGAAAAGCGATGTTATCGTAGACGTTCAGATGCGGGTAGAGCGCGTAGAATTGGAAGACAAAAGCGATGTCCCGGTCGGCAGGCGAAAGATCATTGACCCGTTGTCCATCAATGAAGATGTCGCCTTCTTCAGGACTCTCCAAGCCCGCGATGAGTCGGAGCGTTGTTGTTTTACCGCAGCCGGAGGGACCGAGAAAGACAACGAACTCTTTGTCCTCAACTTCAAGGTTAAAATCTTTGACAGCAACGACATCGCCGAAACGTTTTACGACGTTTTCAAGTTTGATATGAGCCATAATATATTAGTTGTCAGTTATCGGTTATCAGTTTTCAGAAAGAGGG
>CAZQIP010000086.1:0-10851 GCA_964593655.1 uncultured bacterium
GGACAAATACCAGCCGTTCTGCGCCGATCGATTTGAAAACTGTTGAGGTCGCCTATCTCTTCGACGAAGGCAAAGGCAACGTTGCCAAAGATATTTCTGAAAATGGTAGAGACGGCGATATATCTGGGGCAGGATACGTCAAAGGTGTGTTCGGGACGTGTCTGGATTACGATGGCAATGACGACAATCTGGTTGTTCCCGGATACGCTGGAGTCGGCGGTACAGATCCGAGAACGGTGGTCTTCTGGTTTAAAGCCGGGGACACAAGAGAGCATTCATGGGTAAAATGGGGTCCAAATCTTACTGGAGAAAAATATTACGTCCGGGCGCATCTGAGAGGTGCCGAATGCAATTTGAGGATTGAAGTTGCTGGCGGGCAAAATTTCGGCGCAGACAACGTTTGTGATAAAGAGTGGCATCACATGGCGGTCGTCTTTCCGAAAGGTTCGGATGCCGTGAAAGACCACGATCTTTATGTTGATGGTAAACTTCAGTCCAAGGAAGGCAACGATCAAGCGATGGATACGAATGATGAGGCACAAGAGGTTAATATGGGGGACTTTCTGGCGCACCACCAATTTATGTTCGGTCTGTTTGATGAAGTTGCTATCTTCAGCGTGGATTTGACCAAAGACCAGATTGAGGCAATCATGGACAATGGATTGCAAGCAGCACTCGGTGTGGACCCACAAGGGAAATTAGCCACAAGTTGGGCGATGATTAAGACGTATTAATCCCACAAATCAAGCCCCAATAATTTCCGTCCCAAAGGTGTGAGTTCTGGTGACTCATAGTTTTTCGCTTCCCAACCGCGTGGGTCACCAGGATAGGGTCCGCGGCCTAATGCTCTGCGCTCCCGCCACAGTGTAATGCGTTCTTGCCGTCGTTCTTCATTCATAGGATTAGGCGCACGATAATAGTTCATGTATTGTGCCAACCGCGGCTTAGCGGACGTGTTGCGGCCGTTCCCATGCGGAAGTGCCACATGCCAAATAAGCAATGAACCCGCTTTCGCTGGCACCTGTACGAATTTTTCTCTATATGTTTCCGGTGTGAGTTCTGGCACCCACGGGTTTTCTTTTTTAATCAGTGACTTATGCGCGCCGGGCCAACAGACAAAAGACCCCTGATTGGCAGCCGTGTCTCTGAGAAACAAAACACCTTGTGTGCTAAACCTAACGGGTAGTTTTGAGGTGTCCGCATCCCAATGATACATACCCTTATGATCCCACTCAGGGTAGTCGGGATGTTTCGGTGGTTTCATGTTGACTCTATCAATGTGAACCCAAATTCGCTCAGTGTCATAGACCTCACTATAAATCTGATGGATAGATGGATGTTGATAGACGTTCCACATCGCTTGATGAAAGTACATTTCTACCATGCCTGCCCCGGGTTTATGAGGGGCGCGATACCAATCATTCGGATTTGAAGGATCCATCTCCAAGTAATCAAAAATCGCGTCAACGACGGGTTCACACAGTTCGGTAGGAACAGCATTTTCAATGACCATATAGCCGTATTCATCAAAATGGTCGTGATGTGCTTGTGTTAATATTGGCATCTGTTTTCCTCTAATCTGATAGCTAAGGTACGGCGGAGCGTGACTACTACTGTAACAGTTTTCACACTGCTTTGATAACCACAATCGTCATATCGTCATTCTGTTGAGCATCGCCCGAAAAATCACGGACATCGCTAATAATCGCATCAATCATCGCTGCTACGGTCATTGTTTCATCCAGGCTTTTGATAAGGTGACCCAAACGGTCCGTCTCCATATAGAGTCGGTCAGGGTTGTCTCGTTGAGGTGCTTCAGCAATGCCGTCGCTGAAAAGAATAATTGTATTTCCAGATTTCAGTTCAATGGATGGTGTCTCTTGATATTCAGAGGATCGAAAAGCACCCAACGGCGTTCCATCTATCGAGAGTTCTTCAATGTCATCTTCACCACGCTTGATAATAGGATAAGGGATGCCAGCGTTAGCGTATTTAAACGTCTTATCCGCTGCATCAATGGTCAGTATCGCCATCGCACAATTGGTATAGCGTTGAAATCGAGGATAGAGATTCTGGTTCAGTGCCTGCAACATTTGAGATGGAGACACCTCGACCTTCGCTTCAGAATAAAGCATCCCAGAAGATAAAACAGCATTCATTGCGCCTTTCATGCCTTTTCCGGTGACATCTGCCAACACAACAGCAAGCGTGCCGTTGCTGAGCGGAACATAGTCGAAAAAATCCCCACTGACAGTGCGGGCAGAGATACAGACACCCGCAATCTCGAACCCCGGAACTTCAGGTGCTGTTTGTGGGATTAACCCCATCTGCATCTCTCGTGCATCGGCGAGTTCGGAGACCGCTTCCCGCTGATAGGCTAAAACTTGCTGTCGCTGGTGGTAGTAGCGATGTGCCAAAATACCACAAAACAGTATTACCCCTACAATCGTACTACCCAAAGGATAGAGAATCCATCCATTTTGGTACCACGGTAATACAACGGTCAACGTTAAACTCGCTGGGGCAGAGTAGTTTAGGTCTCGGTCAATGGCAACGACTTCAAAAGTATAAGTTCCGGGTTTGTCAAAGCTGATACTGAACGTATCCGAGCGAGTCGGTTCGCGCCAATCGGAGTCAATCTCTCTAATACGAACCTGATACTGTCGTTTCCCTTTAGCAGTTTTGAAGTCAATGCTGCTGTACTTGATAGTTATAAGAGCATCAGTGGTAATATCTGTAATTGTTTGGAGAGAACCCATTTGGGTAGATGTTTTGTGGCTCTGAACCGAAACGATACGCACACGTGGTGAAACTCGATTTGGATTGTATTGGGTGACACCTTCAAGCGTTGCAAACCAGAGCCGCCCATCCGAATCTTGACTCATTCCCAAAATTTGATTATTTATGAGTCCATCCCGTGTATCTAAAGATGCCCATGAGGTCCCATCGTATCGAGAAACGCCGCCGCCCTGCGTCCCAAACCAGAGAAAACCCTCCCGATCTTGGTAAATTGAGAACACATCATTTTGTGCCAGACCATCAGCGGTCGTGAAGTTGACAAACTTTTCACCGTCATAACGAGAAACACCACCACGAGTGGTTCCAAACCAGAAAAATCCATCTCGGTCTTGGTGAATCGCCCATACAGAATTAGATGCGAGTCCATCAGTAGTCGTAAAGTTGACGAACTGATTACCATCATACCGATAGATGCCACCGCCATCGGTCCCAAACCAGAAGGAACCCTCTCGGTCTTGATAAATTGAGTGGACACCGTTTTGCACCAATCCGCCATTGCTCGTAAAGTTGACGAACTGATTACCGTCGTATCGATAGACACCATTATTATAGGTTCCAAACCAGAAAAATCCATCTCGGTCTTGATAGAATGCCCTTACGGCGTGAACCGAGAGTCCACCATTGGTCATGAAGTTAAAAAACTGATCGTCAAAGTTAACAAACTGATCGCCATCGTATTGAGAAGCACCGCCCTGCGTCCCAAACCAGAGGGAACCCTCCCGGTCTTGATAAATCGAACCTACGACATTATCTACGAGTCCATCATCGGTTGTAAAGTTGATAAACTGATTCCCATCATATCGACTAATTCCGTTGTCTGTTGCGAACCAGATGAAGCCGTCTTTGTCTTGAAAAATGGTGGAAACAGCGTTGCTCGCGAGACCATCAGCAGTCGTGAAGTTAATAAATCCGCTGTTATCGTATTGGCTGAGTCCCTCGCTTGGGCTTGAAATCCAAAGGAACCCTTCTCTGTCTTGAAAAATGGACCATACGGAGTTCGCTACGAGTCCATCGTTGGTTGTGAAATTGACGATCTTTTCGCCATCGTATTGAGAGATCCCATTATCCCAAGTCCCGAACCAAAGGAATCCGTCTCGGTCTTGATGGATCGTCTCAAGAAGGTTACTAACAAGCCCGTCACGGGTTGTGAGGTTAACAAACCGATCGCCATCGTATCGGGAAACGCCACCGCCTGTCCCGAACCAGAGCAGGCCATCTTGATCTTGATGGATCGACCACACAAAATTGTGGGCGAGCCCCTCATGGGTCCTAAAGTTAACAAACTGCTCACCATCGTATTGAGAGATTCCCTCGGCTGTCCCGAACCAGAGGAAACCCTCTCGGTCTTGGTGGATTGCCAATACGGAGTCAGTAATGAGTCCATCCTCGGTTGTAAAGTTGATGAACTTTTCACCATCGTATCGAGAAACGCCACCATATCGGATTCCAAACCATAGAAAGCCGTCTCTGTCTTGAAAAATCGACCATACAGAGTTCGCTATGAGTCCATCATCAGATGTAAAGTTGACGAACTCTTCACCATCGTATCGAGAAACGCCACTATCCAGGGTCCCGAACCAGATGAAACCCTCTCGGTCTTGAAAAATCGACCATACGGAGTTTGATGCGAGTCCGTCATCGGTTGTAAAGTTGACGAACTCTTCACCATCGTATCGAGAAACGCCACCGTTGTAGGTGCCAAACCAGAGGAACCCGTCTCGGTCTTGATAGATCGGTCGGACGTGGTTATTTCCCAATCCGTCCAAGTAAGTATAGTGTTTCCACGTCCCATGTTTGAAAGGTGGAAAACGGAAGTCAACATTTTCAAGCGTATTTTGTGGGACAACAGAAACAATTTTGTTTGGATCTTCACGCTGCGTCTTCAAGGTGTGACAACGTAATTGATACTGTCCAGTTCTAAGATTGATGAATTGATATTGACCTCTATTATCCGAGAGGGTCGTTGCCTGTCTTTGACTGGAACCGTTTTTTCCGAGTAATACTGCTTCGACAACAACACCGACATGTGGCGTATTATCAAACCTCAACAGGGACCCAGAGATGCTAACAGCTTTCCGTAACGTCAAATTCATATTCACACGAGCACCGGCAGAAAGCGGCACCTCCGTCCAATTACCTTTACCTCCGTGGCTTGCTTCGATGTCGTAGTACCCATTTGCTGGGTAGACTGAAAACTGGTAACTACCTTTGGTGTCGGTTTCTGTTTTTGCGATTAGGGTGCTATCTTGCCACAGGTGTACGATGGTATTAGGTAAGGTGTTTCCCGTCTCATCGGTTACAATCCCAGTTATCACTGCACGTGTGGATGGAAGCACACGCGCTGCAAGCTCCCACTTCTGGAGTTCGTTTGAAACTTTCACCAGACAGCGATTTTTACCCGGACGCAATGAAACGATAACCTTATCTTCATCTATGCGGACGGGTCTCTTCGCTGGCTGTGTGTGTACCCTTTGACCGTTGAGAAAAACCACAACACTATCATCACTGCCGACGCGGATTTCGTCATCACCGCCCTGATCACTTTCCAATAGACAAAACGCATAGCAGATGGCTTGTTCATGTTTTCCAATTGCACGCTGCAGGTCAATGATATTTCCTTCGGTCCGGTATACCGTCCAAGTCAACATTTTGCCTTCAGCCGTGGTCACTGTATCACCCGGTTTCGGATTAGCAAGGGCCTCGCCGTTAGTTGACGCGAGGAAATCGGTTTCCAAATCCTCTGGAAAGAAAGGACCCAGCACCAACCACTCTTTAATAAACGTGCCGTCAACCGGATGAGTGGGAACATTGTCTTGGGCGTATGCAACGGTAACGTAGAGACTTAAGAAAACAAGAATCCAACACCGCGCGGAAAAGAGTTTTCGCATCTGTTCTCCTGATAAAACTACTCATGCCAGCATATTTGCCGAGTAAAAAGCCTTCAATTATTAATGACACGACTTGTCAGCGAAAAGGGTGCACATTTTTAGAGTGCAAAGGACGCTAAAATTTATTTATGAGATACGCGTTGATAAATGATAATAGCACATTTAGCAAAGAAAGTCAAATCAGGGAAGGACTGTTTGTCGTAGGCAAATCTATCAATTTTCAGTGGTATGATGGCGTTTGAAAATCATCCAATCTCCATACGCAGGAAAGAGAGAAACGTGCCAACGAACAGCACCAGCAGGAACAGAATCAACAGCAGGAGGTCGATGATTGCGGCATTGAAATCCGCGCGAAAACGGTGTTGATCCTCAAATTTCGGGACGGCATCAAAGTTTACAGGTTTTTGCGATGTGCCTTCCGGGATACCGACCGCATGTGGACTTTCAGGGTCCGCGCGATCCGTATCAATGAGGAATTGTCGAAACTGTTTGGCGTATTGGCGGGTTTGAGAGATGAAGTCTAAATGGCGCGGCAAGCCGGTGCCTGCAAGTCCTTCAAAAGCGTACTGCACAATAGCTGCTGGCGAAATGCGGGTAAGCGACCGTGCTGTTTGAATCTGACGGAGTTCGGCAGAAAGGTAGCCTGTATGCAAGCGATCACGTAATTCTGCATCTTTATTAACATATTCCGCTCCTAACGCTGTCGCGATTGTCGCTGGAGTTTCTCGTTTGGGAGGTTCTTTGATCCGAGCAAAGTAGCGTCCCTGTAAATTTTCGCGTGAATCCCGTGCCTGCGCCATAAATTCTCTGGCGGAAGGACGGGTGTGCAAGCGGTTACCAAGGGAGCCGAGGGCGTTTGGCAGTAGCACCACCCAGACCGTCCAAATCAATAATAGGATCGCCAAGCTCGTTGAGGACTCTCTGACGCAACTGGAAACAAGGATTCCCAAGAAAATAAAAATCGAGGTATAAATCAAGGCGACACAGATGATCAAACCCAACCGTACCCAATGGTTACCGTTGAATGGAACGGCTCCTGAAAGGTATATGATGAAGATACTGACAATCGTTCCAAACAAAAAGGGGATTGCAATCGTAAAGAAAGCACCGAGAAACTTACCACAAATCACGGCATTCCGTGAGATACTATTTGACAGCATCAACCGCAGGGTGCCCCGTTCTTGTTCACCGGAGATTGAATCGAACGTAAACAGAATGCCCATGAAGCTTAATAGAACAGCCGTCACGAATCCCCAATCGATTTTGATATAGTTCGGCATGATGCTTCTTTCGCTTGGCACCTGCTCTGCAATGAACAGTATATCAACATTGGGAGGATAGGCTAACGCCCATATTTCTGTGAATTCGTAGGAAGTATCTCCGTTCCACCAGCGGCGTGTCCGTCCTTCAGTGCTGCCGCGGACTTCGTCAAGCAAGTGTTTTTCTCCGCCATCTGCACAGAAAGCCAAAGGACTCGGTTTTTTGTAGAGGTGTCCAGGCCCCCTTAGAGCCAGATCATACAGTGTCTCACACCGAGATTGCAATCGGTTTTGTGATCCAATGGTCCGCCCTCGATAGATATCGATTCGTTGTTTGTATTCTCCAAGATACACAACGGCATTGACAATCATCAGTATTAGGATTAATAGTGTTGTGAGTGCAAAACGGAGACTACTTAGATGATCATAAAGTTCCCGTATGACGATGTGAAAAATCATCTTGTGTCCTCAGTAGAAGGCGGTGTTTGACGTGTTGGGTTTCACTCGCACCTTTTCGAGGTTTGGTACCTCTTTTTAGTTCCGTTCAACCCAACCTACAGCTAGATTTCCTGCCTGACGAAAATAGCGAAGGTCGCCAAGAACAATGCAACATTGAGTAGTATTAACAACTGCAGATCGGGGAGTGCCCGTGTAACGTTTACCGAGAGACTGGCACGTTGATAGGCAAATCCGGGCAGATCGTCTAAGTTGATGGTACCTTTATCGCTGGCAAACCACTGTCGACTTGAAAAAGCATCTTCATCATAAAAGTAATTAATCAGGGTACGTCGGTAGTGGCGTGCCGCCTCAAAGAAGTCGACAACACCATCAAGGTCTGTTCCCAACCACGCCTGTGTTGCGAGATTATACATCGCTGCTGGGGAGAGTCGAAGTAGATTTTGCGCGATTCTGGCTCTCCGAAAGCGGATTTGATCCAATGCAGGCAAGCGTATCAATCCCATTTTCTCTGCTGCATCAATGCGTAAAGGTGCTAAGAATTGATGGTAGCGGATGACATACGGAACGCGTTTTTCAGATTCCGGGCTGATGGATTGCCAATCATACGCTCTGAAGTCTATACGCATCAGTGTTCTTTGGTTACTGAGACCGACATTTAATCCACCGCGAGAACCCTCTACGTCAAAGTGTTCGCTTTCGCCTGCAACCCCATCGTTCTGAAGATATTCCATCACCTCTTCATTGGCTGCCTCGCGTATCTGCCACATCGCATCGTAACTCGAATCTAACCGACTCCTTTGAGGCTTTATCAGTTGATCAACCACCGACACGCTAACGGAAGGATAAACCAATACCAGGACCACCCAGACAAATAGGGAGAGCATGAGTGCTGTTGCGGTGCGATGGACCGAAGCAGAGATAAAAAATCCTATCAGATAGATAGCAGAAAGATAGATAATCGAAGTTAGGAGGATGCCTGCAATTCGTAGAAAATCCGCTTCACTAAAGACGATTGAACCCGTTGATACGATCCAAATCAAAGCGATAATAAAACTGATGATGAGCGGCAGGATTAGACATGTCATTGCCCCAACGTACTTCGCGCCCAAGACACTCCCGCGTCTTACCGGGTGGCTCATTGTCAAGCGCATTGTGCCGGTTTCACGCTCGCCTGCAATCGCATCGTAGGCGAACAGCAGTGCCAGTAGTGAAAGCACAAATTGAAAAACAAAGACGAGGTCAATTCGGTAGAAATGATCGATGAAAAGATTGCCAGAACTGTGGGAATGCGCGTCCCACAAGACAGGGACATGTGTATAATAAATCCGCAGCGTATTACCGAGTCGGCTGTCCATACCGGCGTTAAAAATACTCAGCGGATTCGGCGGTCGATCGACCTTTGGCATTAAAAAGGAGTAGGTTCGGGTGGCTAAAAGTTCATCACGGTGCGCATCTCTGGCGGCATTGTAGCTCGCTAACCGTTGTTCATAATCGTTAATTCTGATGAACATGGTTGTGGCAACCAGCAGCAAGCAGGTAATCACTGTAATAGCAAAACGAAATGTGATCAGATGCGCGAGAATCTCGCGCCTCAATAGTACCCAAAACATTAAACAATTCCTTTGTGTCGATTTAGGTAAGTGTCGTTAATTCGGGATAATTATAAACTAATGTGCATTTTTGTCCAAGATTTAAAGATTGTGCTTATAGTGAAATAAAAAAATAAGTAGATCCGTCTTGGTAAGCGCGGTTTGGTGAAGTAAAAAAAATATTTCGGTAATATAATCGAAAAAAGATTGTAGGAGCAGGTTTTGCGCCTGCCCCTACATTACTTTGATGAATTGAAGCACTGGTTGCTATTATTGTGGTCGCAGTGATTTATGATGCATTTTTAATTAATCCTGAGAATGGTAGTCTTCAGGGTTCAGATAGACGGTTACCATACCGACGAAATTCAGGAAATAGAAAACAGCATCGTTTTTCGGTTCAATAAGATCGTCTTCCGTACGTTTCACTAATGCCGCGTCTACTAACATTTCTACGGTTTCCGCCATCTCACTTTCGGAAATGCCACAGCCGTTTGCCAAATCTGCAACCGATTTCTTGCCCGCCACTAACTGTCTTAAAACAGAAACGACAGTGGGGTTCGTAAAGTATTTCGCAAGCTTCACGATTTCGACATCCGGTGCGTTCGATAGGAAGTTATCAACGCTGGTCGTCCAGACTGAGCCGCGGCTTGATCTCTGGCCAGAGGCGGCATGATAAGCACCAGCGTAGCACCATGTAATCGGGTCTTTCGCATTATGAGGAAGTTGGAGTAACGCATCAAGTGCCTCTCTTTTATCTGAATCATTAGAATCACCCGAATTAGCTGCGATGTCCTTAATTTGTGCCTGTAGATCAGTAATCTGATGTTGCATCGCTTCCAACTTTGCTTCAACCTCGGATTGGTTTCTCATTTCGTCTGACATGCTAATATCTCCTTTCAACTGGTGTCGGGAACGATGTTTCCCTTCAATTGTAATATCCAATGCCTCTTGAATCATAGATTCGTACTTCTTCAACCGCTGTCTCGCCCGGTGGAGCCGACTCTTAACCGTATTTTCGGATATACCTAAATACGTCCCTATCTCTGAAGAAGTCATCTCTTCAAAGTAGTAAAGCGTGATGACTTCTCGGTCACTTTCTTTCAACTTGGTAAGTAGCCTTTTGACCAAGTCGCGTTGTGCTGCAGCAGTCGTTTTTGCGTACTCTGTGGCAACGTATCGGGAATACGCATCCTTTTCTATTTCTGAGATATGGATCTCTTGTAGCGACTCGGTTTGTAACCGGTTTTTCCGGTACCACGCGATACACAGATGATTCACAATCGCATAGAGCCACCCTGAAAACTTTGTTGGATCATTTAGCGTTGCGAGTTTCTGATGGACTTGCAGGAAAGTCTCTTGTGTAATATCCTCGGCGGTCTGAAAATCGCCTACTTTCCGAAACGCAAGCGCGTGAACCTGCCGTTGATACTTTTCAATCAAGGTCGCGAAGGCGTCTTCATCACCTGCAAGGATGCGCTGAATCAACCCAACATCATCACTTTTCATCGAACATCTCCAGAAAGGCTATTTTCACCAAGCGGATTACACATTTCTCGGATAGATGCACTCACAAAGCGCGAAACGACATGCTATCCGTTCACTTCACTATATAATGACGCGAACTTAGAAAAAAGGGTGCATAATTTTGAAAAAAGTAGGTTTGAAAGGAAAATATTTGTCGGAGGGTTTGCCTAAAATATGACGTTACAGTGGCGAAGGTTCAAAAACCCCCGTATTGGTGCTTCTATAGTAAAACCCGAAAATAAGAGGGCACTTTGGAAAACACAAAACACCTCACCACCGCTGGCGAGGTTTGTAACCTCGCCCTTCTACAATGTCTAATTGATTGTAGGTTTT
>CAZQIP010000087.1:0-4570 GCA_964593655.1 uncultured bacterium
CAATAGTAATAAGGAGATCGACATGCTAACGCAAGAACAGGTTGACTTTTACAATGAGAACGGTTATCTCAAGGTTGACCAACTTTTCACATCACAGGAGACGAAAGAACTGGCATCTGAAATGGTGCAGATTATTAATAATTGGGGACAGGAGACGATCGGTTGGCCGGGACCTTGGCGTACCCGCTACCTGACAGAAGAGGATCAGCAGACGACGAAGGCTGTCTTTATGCACAACCCTCACTTCTACTCGGCTACATGGGGTAGAGTGATTTTTCACGAACGCCTGACAGGTGCTGTGCAATCGCTTATCGGTGATACCATCCAGTGGCATCATACGGTGCTCCATGCGAAGCCGCCGGAAAAAGGCACGCCGTTCCCGATGCATCAAGACTATCCGTTCTATCCGCACGATGGACTCGACTTCGTTGATTGCCTCGTTCATCTTGATGATGCCCCGTTTGAAAGTGGTGCCCTACGGGTTGTTCCTGGTAGCCATAAAGAGGGCCCTCGGGAACATATCACAGGTGAAGGTACTGCCCCACACCTACCGACTGATAAATTTCATCCAGATTTCATTGACTCCATTCCGATACCGGCAAAAGCGGGTGATGTGATTTTCTTCAGTTACTGCTTGATCCACTGGTCGGAAGTCAATAGGACAGATCAGTGGCGGAAAGCGGTTCGATTTGGGTATCACACACCAGAGATGCGTCCTGTCGGTCGGGGTCCTGAAGAACCGTACAACAACATCATGGCAGGCGGGTTCAAACTGAATCCGACATCTGGAGAAGTAATGGCTTAGAACAGACAAGTTTACAAATCCACTGACTAAAAAAGGTGCTGGCGAGGTTGAACCCCTTTCCTGCTCTCAACAAGACGGGGCATCTGCCTCACCAGCGGAAACGTAATGTCTCGAATTTTCTTTAAACACCTTTATGTGTTCTTGATGCTCAGTATATGCTTGGTCTGTGCGATGCAGATTTTCGCCCAAGAGCCTTCGCTCGCTGAGCAGATATTTCAGAAGTATCAAGAACTTCTACAGCGAGAAGATGTCCAAGAAGCACTGCCGATAGTTCTTATTGAACTCAAGAAACCGGAGAATCAACAGTTTTTAAGGTCGGCGACGATAAACGCGGTATTGGAGGATCCGGACACACTCAAGACCCTTATACCGGATACCAGTGATGATTTTATAACGTTGCTAAAAGAGGATACTGATATCCAGACGATGCTGCGTGATCCAGATGTTCAAACGTTACTTCAAGATCCCGAGGCGATCGATGAACTTGCGAGTCTACTTGAAATAGAAGTCCCCATACTCGCGCCGCTGATTTTTGAGAGGTATCAATTGCTTTTTGAACGCGAGGATATTCGGGAGCTGCTGCCCGATGTTCTCGCAATCCTCAAACATCCAGATACACAGGCACTTTTACAACCTGCGACAATCCAACTGGTAGCAGAGGATCCAGACCTACTGAAAACAATCGTTCCAGAGATTGAGGATAGATTCATCACACTTCTCAAGGAAGACGCGGATGTTAAGGTGTTCATTAATGATCCGGACGTTCATACGTTGCTGCAGAACCCTATTGAGATCGACGCGCTTGCGAAACTGCTCAGCATTGAATCCCGGTTAATTGTTGTTAGCATAGTACCTGCCTCGATTGAATCCCCTGGTATTGGTGAACAATTTAGCATTACTGTTGATATTGCTAACGCTCAAAATGTAGCGGGTTATCAAGTAGCACTGCAATTCGATCCAGAGGCACTCCAATATGTCTCATGGGAGCAGGGAACTTATCTCTCTGGAGACATCTTTGTGATTCCAACAGTGATTAAAGAGAATCAGGTATCTTTCGCATCAACTGCCGGCACGATGGCGACCGAGACGGAAGGCATCCTCTTAACGATAACTTTTAAAGTGATCGCCATAAAAGCGTCAACGCTCACCTTAAGGGAAGTTATCCTTTCGAGCCGTGCGGGAATAGCACTGCCCGTAACAACCGAAGACGGTGAAATCGTTGAACCGCCAACTCCGCCGTGGGATGTTAACAAAGATGGTGTTATTAATATTCTGGATCTGACCTTTGTGGCAGCGAATTTTGGGCAGACGGGATCTACACCTGCTGACGCTAATGGGGACAATGTGGTGAATATTTTAGATTTAACACTGGTTGCGAGCCACTTCGGGGAATAAGATGGAGCGTTTTAGGAGCAGAAAAAAGAATGCGTTGGCCCTGGAAGCATCGGGGTTAGAAACCCCTCCTACAAGAAAATGGAACGTCTAATGCTAAAAACTTACACACGAATCAAATTGTTTTCTGGACTATTTTTATTAATTTTGTTATGATGGTGCTATTCATATATATAATACGCTGTAACGCGGTTGAGAGAGGCTTCCGCCACTATCAGCACCATTATCTTTAGAAACTCTCTTCTGAATTGAATCGTGAGATGGTTAGAATGCTAAAGTTCGCTCAGGTTTAATCCAAACTACGGGCCTTGCCTGATCCGAACACTTATCTAAATAACAGAAGAATAACTTTCGGACTTTAGTATCGAGAGTATTCAACCATATAAGGAGGAGTAGAGAGATGAGAATTAGATTGGTATGGACAGGGATAATCGTCCTATTTATTGCAGGTATGTTCACGGTTTCAAGTTACGCTGTGTTAGACCCTGACACCATCGTGGGGATATGGAAATTTGATGAAGGTAAAGGGGATACTGCAAAAGATGCTTCTGAAAACGGGAACGACGGTACACTCATGAGTAAACCGAAGTGGGTGGATGGCAAGTTTGGCAAGGCACTTGAGTTTGATGGTTCAAATTTTGTGGATATGGGAAACGATGCGTCGCTCCAGTTCGATGGAGATGTGACGATTGTTTTTTGGGCTAAACCTGAAAGTGTAGGTGCTGGTCGCCAAAACACAGTTTGCAAATCATACGGGGGCGAAGGTTGCTTGACCATGGAACCAGATGGTCGTATGAGTTTTTATTGGGGCGATTGTGGTGGCAATTGTCAACCTTATGTGGAGGTTGCCAGACCCGCTCCTGGTACTTTCGTAGATGATGAATGGATTCACGTGGCTGAAGTAAGAGATGTCTCAAAACGCGAGTATAGGATGTACAAAGACGGTGAGGTCACAGGCCAAGATAAATGGTTGAAATGTGGTGCTCATCCGTGTGGCGATTCCAGTCCGAGCGACCTTAATTTGCTGATCGGCTCTGGATATGCGGGTAAATTCAGGGGTATCATTGACGATGTCGCCATTTTTAATGTGGTGCTGAGTGACGATGAGATTCAGAGTATCATGGATGATGGGTTAGACAAGGCTTTTGACGTTTCACCCGCAGACAAACTCACCACTACATGGGCAACCCTCAAGAAATAGCGAATTAACACAAAAAGGCAAGAACATATCGTTCTTGCCTTTTTTTATTTCAGAGTTTAGGCTTTGTAAAATTCGACCGTCCTCCCTGCCATATCTTCGACTTTTTCTATCAATTTCTGGCGTTCGTCGTCTTCCATACCCGTGAATTCACGGGCGATATCAATTTTCTCTTGCATCTGCTTGGCGTTGTCGGGCCCGGTAACGAGCGTGCTGACGGGCAGTGCCCAGACGAACCGAACGGCTTCGGAGACGCTGACGCGATCCGGGACGACTTTCGGATTCGGGCCGTGCCGCCCGTGCTGCGAACCGCCGAAGAACCCGCCGTTCGCCAAAGCTTTCATCCCAATCACACCGATATTTCGCTCCACGAGGGTTGGTACAACTTTTTCGATGAAACTTTCGTAACTAACATCAGCAAGGTTCATTGATAATTGACAAGCATCAAAAATATCCGTTTTTTCAAGGACGCGTTGATGGGCAGCGGGACTTGAATGCCCTGTGAACCCAATATAACGCGTTTTTCCAGTTTCCTTAGCTTCAATCATAACCTCCAAAACACCATTTTCAATTCTCTCATCCACATCTGCGGGGTTTCGTACAGCATGTACCTGCCAGAGGTCGAGTCTATCTGTATTGAGGCGTGAGAGCGACCCTTCAAGGTGTTCCCAAGCTTCATTTGCGTCCCGTGCTCTGGTCTTTGTCATAAGGAACACATCATCACGATATTTTGGAACAAGGAGTTTTCCTAAGCGACTCTCGCTGCCTCCTGTCTGATAACCTTCTGCGGTATCAAAGAAGCGTACACCGCCTTCAAGCGCGGTTTCGATTGTTTTCTGAGCCTCAGCTTCCGTCATATCTCCGATATGCCATCCACCAACGCCGAGCATTGTCACAGCCTCGCCTGTGCGACCGAATCGTCGCGTTGGCAAGAGAGCCCCAAGGCGGTCACTGTTACTATTTTCTTCATCACCTTCGGCGCATGCTGATGACAAAAGAAGTCCCGTTGTCAAGCCCGCCAGCGATTTTAGAAATGCGCGTCGATCAATCATAATTACACCTCCATTATTTTCCTTTGGGTATTTTAAATCATTTTAGAATTTTTGTCAAGTATTTTCTGTGGTAACCAACATTCCAGAGTCATTCAGTTTTAAGAAATTATAGAGTTTCTTGTC
>CAZQIP010000088.1:0-3501 GCA_964593655.1 uncultured bacterium
AGGCGCTTCGGTCAGAGGCAGAAGCCTGGCAGACGTATCGGAATCGGACTGCGAACCGAGTCGATTGGCGATTTACGACACAAGACGCACGCATCAAACTAAAAAGATTATATCCTCAAACTCAACATTGAACGACTACTACCCATTATTCTCGTGCTAACAAGGTTTGAAGAGCGTCGCTCTTACCACGCTCTGTTAAAAAAGCGGAAACCGGTTGTCCAACGCCGTTTACCCGTCAAATTCTCAGCACCAAGGAGCAGTTGTCCGTATCGGAAAAATCGCAGTGCGACTTCTGTGTTCAATTCTGGTTCACTACTTGTCAACCCTATTCCTTCAATACTGAGACCTAAGCGTCGGGACCACACCCACAAATCGACCCCTGCCCCGACCCTGGAACGCATGAAGCCTGCGCGTGCCCTGAGATAGTCAGTTACATCGTGTGCATACTGAATTTCAAACCGAACTGTTTCGTCGCGAACGCCGACACCAATCCTGTAATGTGCCTTTGATTGTGGTGAGAGCGAAAACGCCAGTTCGTTGTAAAGTCGCTCCTCAAGACTTAAATAGCGGAGTTCATAATCCCATCCAAACTGTAGTGGCGATTCAAAACGCCCGATCTTCTCCTCGGTTCGTTGTGAAAGATCGGTCACCGCATTCATTGTCTTATTAAAATTTTGCAAAGTGCCTCGGACTTCTTGAAGCGGTTCCGGTGAATTAAGCAACTGCGCAAAAGTGCCTTTTCCGTCATTGAGTCTTGTAAGGAGGTCGCTGACATTCGCCTCTAAGGCATTGATTGCGTTGGTTGTCGCCTGTAAATTCTCTAAGATGGGTGCGATATTGGCTTCCCCGGTTTTAATAGCATCGCTGCCTTGTGAAACAAGCATGGAAACCTGATCAGATAACGTGTTGAAGCCGGATCGGAAATCTTGTGCGATTCGGCGGAATTCTGTTGTCGTTGCGCGTACATCGGTAAAAATGGTGTTTAGTTTTGGTGAATTTTGGTTTAGCAACCTTAAGATTTCACGCGTAATATCACTCACTTGGCTACTAACCATGAGGGAATCGCCTTCCAACTGCGTAATAAGACTGTTAACTTTTGCAAGGGTTTCGCCAAAGCGTTTGTCGTTTGCTTGTGCAAGTTCTGTTAAAGTCTTGACTGTCTCTCCAGAGTCAACGCTTAATTTCTCAATGGTTTTTCCGGTGAGTGCGACAACATCGCGAATCTCTTTGATAGCAAGTTGAATTGCTTCTTGGTTCGCTTGGAGGACTTCATTGGCAGCCGTCGTGAGTTCAATGGCTTGTGTCATGCCAGCACTCGTCTGCTCAAGGAGCTCTAAGGCATTAACAGGATCTTTTCCGACAATCGGCAGGTTTGCGGGTTTTAGGGGTGGATTTCCGATGGCGCCATTGTCAAGTGCGATGTAAACCTCTCCGACGAACCCATTCATAGAAATTCTGGCACCACAGTCTTCCCGCAACCACTTAAACCCGTTTTTGACTTTCGCCTTGATATGGACATTATTGGTATCAGGTCTGAGTTCAATGGCGGTTACTTTGCCAATAGATACCCCGGATAGGTAAACCCCTGCTCCGACATAGAGCCCATTGACAGACTGAAATTGGAAGGTCAGTTCATCGCCGGCAGTTGCCCATGGCCAATTCTCAGCATTTGTCAGAAGGATTGTCAGAAAAACGATTGCGACGAGGATCATTACACCGACTTTTACAGACGCAGTCCAGAAATTCATCAAATTTTTCGGCGTAGAAACATCGCCTTTTACGGCAGTGATCAAACGCCGTCCTCATAGTTGTTCAGGTGCGTTACACCTTAGAATCAGTTCGCTTCGTATCTTAGCAAAATGACAGATGTTTCATGCTTTGGCGCGGGGCAGTTCCGCTTCCCTCCCTAAGTATTCTTTCAAAATGGGATTTTCCATGTTGAGGATTTGGTCTGGTGCCCCAAATAAGACGAACTGTTGTAAAATGGGATCGTCAATGTTGATAATCTCGTCAGGGGTCCCATAAGCGATCTGTTTACCGTCATGAATCATAGCCATTCGCGTTGCGACACTAAAGGCACTGTGCATATCATGTGTTACGACAACGGACGTGACTTGCAGCCGTTCGTGTAAATCTCGGATAAGTTGATTAATTTCGGTACAGGTAACCGGGTCAAGACCGGTTGTCGGTTCATCGTACAAAATCACTTCTGGATTAAAAGCGAGTGCGCGGGCGAGTCCGACGCGTTTCCGCATGCCACCGCTCAATTCAGCAGGTCGTAAATCTTGAACGCCTTCCAAATCAACAAGTTCAAGTTTCTCATCAACGATCTTACGCATTTTCGGCTTGCTGTAATCTGTATGCTGCTCAAGCATAAAAGCAACGTTCTCGGCAACAGTCATCGAATCAAACAAGGCGGCAGACTGGAATAACATCCCAATTTTTTGGCGGAGGACATTTATCTTTTTGGCTTTCAGTTTTGAGATTTCTGTGCCATCAAACCAAATTTCACCGGAATCCGCAGGAATCAACCCGGTGATAATTTTGAGCAGAATACTCTTACCAGAACCACTTCGTCCCATAATGACGAGGGTTTCGCCGCGTGGAATCTCAAGGTTTAATCCGTTTAAAACGTTCTTCTCACCAAAACTTTTGGTAATATTTCTAACAGAAATCATACTTTCTGGGTCCAAGACGTAGCCAACGGCGCAGTCCATTCGGTAGGACCCTCTCCTGAGAGACTATAAAGCCACCTTGAAACCGTCTCAATTATACTAATCCCAAGATGTTAAAGAGGATATGGTTCAAGACAAAGTCCAAAATAAGAATAGTGATGAGCGAAATAACAGCAGACCCCGTTGTAGCAGTGCCGACACCTTCCGCCCCGCCAGCCGTCGGGATGCTAAACCCCTTGTAGCAGCCCACTGCTGCAATCGCCATGCCGAAAGAGGTTGCCTTAATTAAACTAATAAGTACACTACCGACAAACAAATTTTTTTGGACTTCCGCAAGAAAAAAGTAACCGTTGACATCAAACAAAGTAACAACGGCAGTAAAACCGCCAGCAATACCTGCAAAAGTTGAGAAGATTGTCAAGGTCGGCAACATAATAGAACACGCGAGAAAACGTGGGACGACCAAATATTTAACAGGGTTTGTTCCCATCACTTCAAGTGCGTCAATCTGTTCTGTCACCTTCATCGTTGAAAGTTCAGCAGTAATTGAAGCCCCAATCCGTCCAGCAAGCACAAATGCAGTAATCATCGGTCCGAGTTCTTTGACGATCGATACACAGACGAATCTTGCGACCGATCCTTCCACGGCAAAGGGTTTAAGTTGAATATAGCCCTGAACGCCTAAGACCATGCCGGTGAAAAACCCGGATACCATCACAACAGCCAACGAGTTGAAACCGATCAACAACAACTGCTTCACGAGCAGATCGAACTGAAGCGGGGGCCGGAAAATTTGAAAAAGTGTTTGAAAAAAGAGCGTAAAAGC
>CAZQIP010000089.1:0-5002 GCA_964593655.1 uncultured bacterium
GCTTTTTTGTAATAACCTGGCATGGACACCTCTATGAGACATGCGCTATAACCGGGATCGAATTTTATCTGAAGGCTGGGCGGACACAAAGATAAGCAAGGCTCCTCATAAAAGGAACCTTTTTTGCCAAGATGCACTAGTTCTCCTTCTTCTGGCGAGCAAGGATGGGCAGAAGAGCGACGTTCTTTGCATACCACTGCAATTGAGATCCGCCCAGAAGTTCCTAATACTCGTACAGTATGGGTAAATCCTCATAGGAGTGGTGAAAATGAAAGGGGACGCCCCTATGAGTGCCCCCGGTGTAATGCCAGGAGCAGTCCACGTAGAGAGATCATCGAACCTCTCCGAAGCACAGGGCCTCAGTCTTTCACTGTGGTTATGGAAGATGCCTTTCGCATCCAAGCACCTCGTGGTCCACAAGAACAGGGGGTACAAATACAAGCCGAGCCGCAACGGATCTGGTTCCGAGCACAAAGTGCGGAAACGGAAGTAGCTGTGCCGCCAACAGGCAACCCCAACAGAGGACGTAAGGCACTTGTCTTCTCAGACGGACGGCAGGACGCTGCAATGTTGGCCGGTAGTTTAACTTATCTTCACTTCCGAGACTTATTCCGTCAACTCCTTTTAGTCGTATTAAACGAGAGCCAACCCGAGGAAGTTCCAGTAGAGGAACTTCGACATCGTATCTTGAATCTTTCAGTGCGCCGTGGTATCGACCCAACTTTTGGTGAAGTTGAGCACTTTTGGAGCCGCTGGGAAACTAACCGGTATGATACGCGACTGTTTGTTCAGAACATCATCGACGCGTATCTACGTCGCGAAATCGCTGACCGTGAAGTAGGTGTGGAGGCACTCGGACTCGCGCGATGGGTTTTAGATTCCCGTAACTTTGATCCCATTGACCTTCCTGCGCTGCCCCCTTTTGATCAGCAGGAGACACTTGCATTGCTATATGCAGTTTTACGGATTCTCGCTGGAGAAAATCTTCTTCTACCAGCGGATCGCGATCCAGATAACTGGCCGCCAGAGTTGGTCGAACCATACTACCGGAGGGTTATCGTTCGGCCCCCATCTCGGGAGCGGAATGCATTGGTTTGGGAAGCAAGTCGTAACAATCGTCTAACCAGATACCTAAGCGCTGTCGCAAGTGCTGCAGGACTCGGAGAGAGTGGAGTAGATGAA
This sequence comes from uncultured bacterium, assembly GCA_964593655.1. Lineage (GTDB taxonomy): Bacteria > Poribacteria > WGA-4E > WGA-4E > WGA-3G > WGA-3G. The sequence goes on from CAZQIP010000089.1 coordinate 1,183, forward strand.
CTAATGGAGAATCTGTGGGAAGGGTATCTCGCTGATCAAGTGCTCTTAACGACGAGTGTAGCAAATCGTCCCGGCTGGGGATTACCCATTACAAACCTGGCTTTGGACATTCTCGCAGAGGGAGTGCTGATATGCAGTTCCTGCGGTTACTTGAATGCTGAGACGGTTAGGAGAATATGCATCCGTTGTCATGGGATATGTGAGGAAATCGAAAGTTCAGAGATCTCAGAACGGCAAAGGAATTACTACCACCATTTGGCATTGCAGGCAACCTCCGATGAAGAGTACCCAGACCCTTTCCCTATGCGGACATTGGAGCATACTGCTCAGATTTCTGCAACAGACTCAGCTAATAGAGAAAGGCACTTTCAAGATCAATTTATTCCATCAGGTGCAGAACAGGAGAATCCCCACGAGTGTCGTGTGGATATCCTCAGCGTCACTACAACTATGGAAATGGGTATTGATATCGGAGACCTTACCGTTGTTGGACTTCACAATACACCTCCAACTGTTGCGAACTATCAACAACGTGCGGGCCGCGCCGGAAGACGTAGCGATGGAGTTGCAACGGTGCTTACCTATGCCCGCGACCGTAGTCACGATCAATACTACTACTCTCGTGTTGCCGAAATTGTAACCGGTGATGTGCGTGTCCCTGAAGTACACCTCGACAATCCCGTTATTGCTCAACGTCATATCCACGCCCTTATTCTACAGCGTTTCTTCTTAAATCGAGTTCAACTGAACGAAGCTAACAATCTCTTGGCGGCGTTTGGCTCAGTTGGCAGTTTCAGAGGGGGGGAACCGAGCGGGTTGGAGCAACTTCGCGGACTACTCACTGAAGGAGAATTTCGAAATGCAATTGAGGATTCCGCCAGTCGTATCGTCCCCAATCGAACAGGCGAACTTACTCAGTGGTTGGGCGATCTACCTAGACAAATTGAACAGACGTTGGAATCTGTACGTGGCGAAGAAGATTTGCTCGAAGTGCTTATCAGACAGGGAGTACTACCTCGGTATGCCTTCCCAGTGGACCTCGTAGCACTATGGAAAGAGGAACCGACACAATACAATCGAGGAGAAGAGGTTCAACGCGACCTCCAGATAGCCCTATCCGAGTATGCACCAGATGGAGAAGTAGTAATAGACGGACGGGTATATACATCAACTGGACTCTACACGCCGTTCGTCGAGAACCCGAGCTATGAGGCTGATTCATGGTTTTATGAATGTCCAAATTGCAGGTATATCCAGATCGAAGGACAAGCGAATGGACAACCAACTTGGGAGATGTGTCCTATCTGTAGGAATTCAGTGGATATAGTTCAGTCACGGCGCCCTGCTCCAGCGATTCGTCCCAGAGGCTTTCGTACTGATTGGAATGCAGGATCAAGAAAACATCGTGGAGAAAGCCGCGAGCGTGTTGGATTTGCTACTACAGCCCAACTTCACGCGGGAGATACTGCGAGAAATGAAGGTGATCAACTTTGCTCTGGACGTTTGTGGATACACCACCGAGCAGGCGACCTTTATGTGATAAATCGAGGTAATCCTGAACCTCACCAAGAACCTGGTTTTTGGATTTGCTCGCGATGTGGTCGCAGCCTCGGCAGTGCGAGGGAAACCCATGATGTACCGGAACAGGCGGGACATCGTTGTCGGGGACAAGCTGTACAAAAAGCTATACTGCTACACGGTTTTCGATCAGATGTAGCCTTGGTAGCTGTGGAACTACCTGCCACGCTGGTCGCGAATCCTATATACCCGAAAGGCAGGGCGGCTTGGCTCTCATTTGGTAACGCCCTTTTGCGTGCTGCCGCAACATACCTTCAGATTGACACAAATGAATTGGCTGTGGGCATGCGTCCTTGGCAGCATCCGGATGGACGGCTTATGGGAGAAGTCTTCCTGTACGACACATTGCCGAATGGTGCGGGATATGCCGATGAATTCGTGCGTAATATTGAACAGATTTTAGAAGTCGCACACGATATTTCTGCTAACTGTCGTAACACTGATTGTGAGACAGCATGCTATCGGTGCCTCCTGGATTATGGAAACCAGCGAAATCATGCACTTTTAAACCGCCATATTGCAACAGATCTGTTAGATTTTATACGCGAAGGGCGAGAACCTGAAATTAGCTTAGTAAGACAGGGACGTGCGTTGGACTACCTAGAACACTTTGCAATGCTTGACTACAATCTGGCACCTGCAATTACTCACAACTTCGGACAACGTAGACAAATTTCGAGAGTTCTAACAACACCTGAAGGAAGCCGCATTAGTCTGTGGCCAATCCATACTCTTCGCATACCGCCAGAAGAATATACGATGACGGTGGCCTCGGAGATGGGGACAATACCGGTATATATTAGCGAATTTGATCTCACTGTCCGTCCGTTTTGGGTTTGGAATCAAATTCTTACAGGAAATGTAGGGATGTTAGAGTAGGGACGTCACAAAAAATACGCCCAAAGAACATAGGTTTTAAAATGCACTAAACGCATCACGCTGTTCACTTTTGCGAACATCCTATCTACAGTTGTCATAATCTTCGTAATTGCGTAACTTTTCTGTAAAGATCAGCGCATGAACGTCACGAATTATTTTGTTACCGTGCTACTCGAAAAACATCCTGAAACGTTGAGAAATTTGCGGACAATTATCGATGCGGTTGACAGTGGAAATATGGAAGGTTATACAGTAGAATCTTCGGGACGCATTCGGCGATGGGTTTATATAGCCGATGCTAAAAAATATTTTCGAATTGTCTTTCTTTCCGACGGAAAAACCGTATTGAACGCCTTTCCAGATAGCAGATATAAAAAGGAGTGAACCATGAAAGAGCCATTTATGTATTTCCCCGATTCAGATACCCTGGAAATTACGCTGGCTCCTGGCCTCGTATCCAAAACAGAAAATGCCGGTGTTGATGGTGAACATGACAATATCCTCTTTTCCTACGACGATCAGGGACGACTCGTATCTATCACAATTGATGCGGCAACTCAGGCCGTAAATTTGTCAGACATCACACAGAATCCAAAAAATATTATTACTGGACAGACTTCGAAAATGTTCACAGTATCGAGCCTGGCAAAATCCTGGAATGTCTCCCCTCACACCATTCAAAAAATCATCAAATCCATGACGAAAGCGGGTATTGGAGTTGGCCTCCAAAACAGCGCGAAAGGGCATATTGTCTTGACGGAAGAAGACGCACAAAAAATTAACCAATGGCGCAAAGAACATCCACAACCCCGACTAAAAACTATAGATGTGTAAAACAATGTCTTAAAATTATTCTCGATATTTTTAGACTGCTTGACCCTACCATTGCCCTCCTATATATTTTGAAAAACGAACAGAGGTCGCGTCCATGGTCTATGAAGCCCAAATCGAAGGCATATTTATCGACCGCCAATTTGAAGAACCGGTTGTTATGCTCAAACAAAAAGACGGCGACCACTGCGTGCCAATATGGATACAAATGGGCGAAATGTTCTCGCTTGCTCTTCATATCGCAGGCGAAAATTTCAAACCGCCGCGTCCATTTGCACACGACTTGATCAAAACGGTTATTAAAAACCTGCAAGCCAGCGTTCAACACGCGCTCATCACAGACATTATAGACCACATCTATCGCGCGCAGTTGCATCTCATCTCCCCCGTAACCCCTCTGGAACTCGACGCACGCCCCAGCGACGCGATCTTGATGGCACTCAAATTTGACGCGCCAATCTACATTGACGAAAAAGTCATAAAAAAAAGTATCGAATTGTCCAAAAACCATCCTCCCGAACTCCTTCAGCAG
>CAZQIP010000090.1:0-35879 GCA_964593655.1 uncultured bacterium
CAAATTACATCGCCGCATGGACGCATCAGGCACTCGGCGGAGGGAAAATTATTGGCCTTGGAAACGGGGCTGCTACGGCACACCTAACCGCTGAAATTGCGAAACGTGTTGAGGTCTCCGTAAAAGATGTAACCGCTTTGGTGATTGGGAGTGATTGGGAAACGTATCCGCTGCCACAATACTGCCGCGTGAACGGCATCCCTTTAGCGCAACTGATGTCTGAAGCCGAAATCGACAGCCTCTCTGAAGCGGTCTCGCGGCGTTGCCCTTATACGACGCAATCGGAATACACCTTGATAAGCCATATTTTGCAGGTGGTTTCAGCGATAGCCCTTGATAAAAAGCGGGTCATGAGTGTCGGCACCCATATATCCGCTGGCGAGACATCGGTTTATCTGAACGTTCCAGCGCAAATTGGAAGCGACGGTGTAACGTCAATCGTCCCGCTTGAGTTGGATGGGCATCAGCGAGAGCAGTTTAAAAAATTAGTCACCCAGAGTGCTGAAGATCAAAATTCTAATGCACCCCAGGCCCGGTAGGTGCGGTTTGCAACCGCACCGGACTTCGCCAATGGCAACCGGCTGCTGACCGCTGATTGCCGATAGCCGACTGCTAAAAAAACATGCGAGAAATATACCAAAAAATCCCAGAACTTATTGAATCCGATCAGGTCGCTGCCTACTGTACTGTTGTGGAAACGAAGGGTTCAACGCCACAAAAACCGGGGTCAAAGTTACTGATCCTTCCCGATCTGCGAAATATCGGTACACTCGGTGGGGGTTGTGTTGAAGCGGAGGCGCGACGACAAGCCATCGGGTTGATGCAGGGCGGAATACCACGGCTCCTTGAGTTTCAATTGGATAGCGATTATGGTTGGGATGATGGACTCATCTGCGGCGGAAATATGAAAATCTTCATTGATCTGCCAAAGACTGAAGCGGAAGCGGAGATGTTTGAGCGGCTCCAAACGCTGAACGACGAAAACACACCCCTTGTCTATGCTACTGTTGTGACGAGCACCAAGCAGAATGTCGATGTCGGCATGAAGATGATCTTCGCTGCTACAGGTGAACGCATCGGCACATTAGGCGATGCGACTTTGGAAGCGGCAGTTGAAGAGGAGACCGCTGGGATCCTCGAAAACAACAGAGCCAGCGTATTTCGTGAAGACGACTCGACTGCAGTTTTCTTAGAGCCGTTACAACCGCGTCCGACGCTGCTCATTGCTGGCGCAGGGCACGTCGGTCAAGCCCTCTGTCATCTCGCAAGTTGGTTAGATTTCGATGTCGTTATTGTTGACGATCGCGCCGATTTTGCCTCGGCGGAACGCTTGCCAGAGGCAGACGAAATCATCATCGGGGACATCGAGACCGAACTCCGAAATTACCCGATTACCCCACTGACTTATGTTGTAATTGTTACCCGTGGGCATCAACACGATGAATCTGCGTTACACAGTGTTGTTGAATCGGATGCCCGTTATATTGGTTTAATAGGCAGCCGCCGCAAAATTAAACTTATCTTCGACGACTTAATGGAGGCTGGAATTTCCAAGGAGAATCTCCAACGGGTTTATGCACCGATCGGCTTAGATATTAACTCGAAAACCGTACCAGAGATTGCTGTCAGCATCGCATCGCAGCTCATCCAGATCCGAAATGCCGCTGAAAGTATCCACACCTTCGACACGCAACCCGCGCGAATGCCCACCGTTAAAATAGCAGAGGTGTAAAAAAATGAATGATATTCATGTGTCAGAGGATAAGTCTTATACGCTCAGTGAAGTCATTGACGCTGTAAAGCAGACGCTTGATGCCGTAAGCGAGCAGTCAGTGCAAAACAAACTCCGGTATTCCTCCACCGATCTCTATTGGCTCCTCCACGACATGCTCCGATATATCAATCAGAATGTTCCCGGAGAGTACGTCCTGCATCCGATAAGGAAAGATACCTACCAAGTGCGACACAACGCAGAGGACACCGCAAAACGGAGTTCAAACCGGAAACTCAAAGCAGAGGTCAACCGAACGGCAAGTTATCTCGAAGAACTAACAGGCAGGCGACCCTCGTGGGGAGAAAAAGAGTAAGGACAAGAATACTACCGAGTGTCAGCGTACTTAAAAATCAAGGAGATATTTGCGTGAACCAAGAACCTAAGGTAACAGTTGAAGATATTGAAATGTCCGTGGATGCATTAGATGTCCAAAAAGCCGCAGACATCTTTGAAGAACACGGGTGTCTCGTCGTGCGCGGTTTGATGGCACCTTATATTGAAGCAATACATCAAGACATTGAGGCAGCAGCGGCGGAATCTATATCCCTGCTCGACAAAGCGGAACGGATCGTCGAAGGGTGGCGTACACCGAATGGCACGCTATTCTTACCGGCACCAGAAGGTTATGAACGCGACAAACAGATCATGGTACTGTCGGTAGGTTATCAGACGAGCGCGGCGTTTTTCCAATCCGCTTTTGATGAAAATACAGCCAATATCGTTGAGTCGATCTTGGGACCGAATGTTGAGATCTTCGGCAACGGGCAGTGCCTCTATAAGGAACCCGTTGGCGGACATCCGAAGCATCTACATCAGGATTCTGCATACTTTGAACACCGCTATCAGGGACCCGTCGGCATTCTGAGTTATGTTGTAGACACCGACTTGGTAAATGGGGCGTTACATGTTGTACCGGGTTCACACCGACTCGGACAACTTAAACATATTGACACGTTCTCGCATCTCGGTCTGGCGGAGGATGAGTGGCCCTGGGAGAGCGCGCTTCCAGTCGAAGGCAAAGCCGGTGATTCGATCTTCTTTAACGTCAAGACCGTACACGGTTCCAAACAGAATATGTCCGACAAACCGCGTCCGATCTTCATCAACCGCTATCGCCGGACAGATGACTTTGTGATTATCGGGGGGACAACCACAGCAAACCGCGCAGAGGCTGAGAAACGTGCAGCTGCAGCTGAGGAAGCAAAGAAATCTAATAGTGATCGGGGCTTAATGTTGCGTGGATTCCGTCCCTTTGCTGCATAGAGACAACAATAGGCAGGTAGCTAAATCTTTATTTTCGTCGGCGCGGCTTGAAACCGCGCCTATTTTTTTCGCTCCTTCCCTTCTGAAAACTATGGCTCCAGTTCCCAAATCAGGATCGTCCCATCCGCACTTCCACTCGCAAGCGTGCGTCCATCCGGACTAAAAGCAAGAGCATTCAATCCGCTGTGTCCTGAAAAGGTTGATTTGATTTGCTGTGTCCTTATATCCCAGAAGTGGATTGTCCCTTCCCTATTTCCATTTACAAGTGTTTTACCGTCAGGACTGAAAACAAGGGACGTAACAGCACTACGACCGCGAGCAGTAATGTGGGGAGGATCATCTTTTCTACGTGGTAGATTCGGGGGTCCTGTAAATAGATTATTTCCTATCAGAGAAACTTTGTGCTCGCCGGTGGCTGGATCCCATAAATGGATAGCACCATCCCCACATCCACTGGCAAGCGTTGATCCGTCGGGACTGAAGGTAACAGTTAGAATTCCTTCCGTATGTCCTGCAAGTGTCGCTTTAAGTTTTTGCGTACGTAAATCCCAAAGACGGACGGTTTTATCCGAACTGCCGCTTGCGATTGTCCGTCCATCCGGACTAAAAGCAACAGAAAGTACATGATAGGTATGTCCTTTGAGTGTTGCCTTGTGGTGACGAAAAAAGGTCCTCCATAACCGATGAAAAAATGAGTTGCTTACTGCAGTTTTGGCATCCCACAACCGAATCGTTCCATCACCACTACCACTCGCAAGTATCTCGCCATTTGGACTAAAAGCAAGACCGCTTTGATTTGGAATTCGATCGTCGAGTATTTTACCATGTCCTTTGAGTGTGACTTGGTATTCACCTGTAGCCGCATCCCACAGCAGGATCTCAGCTTTGTGATCAGAACTCTGTATGCTGAGACTTAAACTCGCAAGTGTTTTCCCGCTCGGAAAAAACGCAACAGATCGAACATTCACTTGATGGGGATGTCCTTCACAGAGGACTTTGAGTTTCCCATCCGTAGTATCCCATAACCGGACTAAATATTCATGTCCAGTGGCAAGAATCCGACCGTCTGGACTGAAGATAATAGAATTCGTCTCCCGGTTATGACCGGTTATGGTATGTCGAAGCTTGGATTTTCGGATGTCTGTGGTGTCTATGTCCCACAGGTAGATACCGGATTCACTTTTTGGTGCGTAGCTTCGTGCAGCGAGGGTGCGTCCATCTGGACTAAATAATAGACTGTAGAAAGAACCTTTTCCGGTCAGTGTTGCCTTACGTTCCCCGGTGCTGGGATCCCAAAATATAATTTCGTTGTCACTTGCGACCGCGAGGGTGCGTCCATCCGGGCTAAAAGCAATTGATTCGACGCGCTTCGTTGCGTAATCCACGAGTTTGGGAACGCCATCGGAAATCATAATCATTTTAACGTACTTTGGATCACCTACAAGTCCATTCTTCAACCGTCCGGTTTGTAGATTCCATAACTGAACCGTGTAGTCGTTCCCACCAGCAGTTGCAATGATTTGTCCATTGGGCGAAAATGCAGAAAGGGGCCTGTTCGAAGAACCTGTGAGCCCTAACCGCATCTTGATTTCTCCTGTGTCAGGGGCCCACAAGCGGAGTTCGCTCCTGTTCCCTCCATAAAGAACAGTGCCATCGGAATTGAAGACTATGTTATTAGTCCGGGTGGTATCCTCCAGACGTGCCTTAAATTCACCAGTGGCAATATCCCATAACCGAGTATCACCTTGCCTACTACTCACAAGTGTCTGTCCATCTGGACTGAACATCACTTCGCTGACAATATTATGTGGCGTAAGAATCTGCCTACGTTCTCCCGTACCAATATTCCATAACCAAATCACACCATCAAAACCACCCCCCGCGAGCATCTTACCATCCGGACTAAACGCTACAGAAATCATCCTCCGCTTAGGGCCCCTAAAGGTCTTTTTGCGTTTACCAGTGTGTAAATCCCGAAGTTCAACCGTATGACTATTCGCGCCTATCATAGCAAATGTTTGCCAATTGGGATCTAAAGCAATATCAGTGCTTAAAACATTCATACGTCCTGTTGCTAATGTTGATTCTTTCCCTGTTTGGACATCATAGACCCAGATCCCAATCGAACTCACCACAGCAAATTGGGTGCCATCAGGCGAAAACTGATAGGAACGTCCCCATCCAATGTCAGTTAAGTGTCCCTCAAAGTTCGCTATTTCACCCTTTCCAAGCCGCATCTTTGCCCCTTCAGGCAATTCCCATCGTATGTAGTCTTCCGCGAAGGCGGGCAGGAGAAAAAGCGTGCTGATGAACAACACTGTAGAGATAGAAGTAAGTGTCGATTTCATAGGTTGGATGCTCCTCAAGAAACACTTGTAGGATTATATGCTACAATCCCATTTCGTTATTATGATTAACCTAACTGATACAACATTAGATAGATAATCACGCCTGTTATTGAGACATACAACCAGATCGGGAAGGTGATTTTTGCGATGCGACGGTGTGCATCAAACCGTTCACGCCACGCCAAGTAGAGCGTACGCAACGCCAACGGCACGATGACAAACGCCAAAAGGATGTGTGAAATCAGGATGGTAAAGTAGACAGGACGAATCCATCCCTGTTGTGTAAACGGCTTTGATCCAGCGTGATAGTGGTAAATCACATAAGACACAAGAAAAAGCACAGACACACCGAAAGCCGCGAGCATACAATTTTTATGTGCCGTAATTTTTCGCTGCCGAATGAGGATATACCCAATTGTTAGCAGGATACCGCTAATTGTGTTTAAAGTCGCGTTGACAGTAGGTAGATCTGAGATCTCAAGCACATTTTTCTCCTATTAAACTATTAAAAACGAAAAAATGTTTGCTTTTTTGCCTTGTTTGTGTTATAATAAAAATTGCAACACCACTGTTGCTTAGTCATGGTATTGCTGAGGGTCGCGAGGGAAACTGTTTCGATAGGGAGACCTCGTGGTCCTCCGCACCTACTTCGGCACAACGGTGTGCCTGCTACTTTCTACCGGGGCCACCGGTAGGCTTGTGCACCCTTAGAATTTTCTAACGCAAATTCCCATCGTTGACACCACGTTTCATATTGCGTGTTACCGGCTTCCGGACGCAGACGACTCCGCATCAGAAACGCAGGATAGAAGGGGCGACCCGTCGGTTGATAAACATCGTGATACCGCAGATCAAAACTCCAGCGGACACTCTCCGATTCATTCGGTTTCGCGCTATGGAGCGTGTAATTATGGAACAGAATAACGCCACCCGCCCGGATCGGCAACGGTTTCGGTGTGAGGTTAGGCGGCTGATGTTCTGGCGTGACCGCCAATCCGCCTTCGGTCCAGTCGTGTTTGTAAAGTCCCATCTTATGACTCCCCGGCATTACCTGTAGACATCCATTTTCCAACGTCGCATCCACAATCGGAATCCAGACGGTAAGCATAAAATACGGATCCGTATCGGGCCAGCACACACCTGCGTCCTGATGCCAAGGTGTCGGTGCCCGTTGTGAACTCTTTTTTGGCAAGACCGCACGGATGTGTTGGATCGGGTTACAGATAATCTCGGTACCGACAAAAGACTCCGCGATGTCCAGAATTTTCGGGTTTTTGAGGAAATTGAACGTCGCCTCGCCGCGTGCCTGCATAATATCCAGATTCGCTGTTACCTCTTGTGCTTCGTTTGCAAGGTGAAGCAGGCGTTCCGTGAACGGTTTATCGGCGTGTGTATCGCTAACCTTCTCTTCCGAGTGCAATTTCTCGGCACGTTCCGCAATGATTCCCTCATACTCAGCAATCACAGGACCCAGATCGTTTTCATCAAGTACATCTTCAAGCAGTAGATACCCGTTATCATGGAAAAACGAAACATGAGATTCGGTTAAACGCATAATCGCGTCCTCCTTGCGTTATAGACTATCCCCACCGCTGTTCGGGCGGATCGAAGACGAACCCGTGGAAAAACTTCCGCTGTTCGGATGAAAGTTCCTTGTTGTAGAAATCTTTAGGATACCCCCAATGTTCTTGAGAGGCGATCATCCACGGGTGCTCATAAGCATAATAGAGCATTTCACGCCTGCCCTCCGGTTTCGTGAAGATGCCAGCGGAATGCCAGACGGCGTTGTGGAACAGGATCGCACTTCCCGGTGGCGCGCAGACCTCAAGTGCCCCCGGATATTCATACGGATACCGCAGATCTTCGTGGTTCGGGTCATACATTGCCGTGTGGCTGCCCGGGATGAGCCACAGATTCCCCCGTCCGCCTTCTGTCATGTCTGTCAGATAGTAGCCGATTTTCAGTTGCAAAAATGGAATTGGACGGAGGTTGCGATAGCCTTCATCGTGTCCATCGATATGCCACCCCATCGAACGTTCTATCAGCTCCGAACCGTCTTCAACGATGGCATCCGAGGCGTGGTGGTGCGGCATCTTATTGAGCAATCCTGTGACGTACGGCAAAATCGGCTGCCAATCCAGGAGTTCCAAGAACGCTGGATGGTCGCCAAGGATATAGAAGATACGGGTGCTTTTCTCGCCGTGAATATGCGTCATCCCGGTTTGCGGTAACCCGTTCTCCTCACGTTCCCGCCGCATCTCAATAGATTCAGCGAGCGCATCTCTGAGTGTTTCAATATGTGAAGGCGCGAGAAAATTCTCTAAGACGAGATAGCCGTTGTTTTCAAAGAAAAACTTTTCGGCATCAGTCAGTTCGTGTGGCATGTCGTAAATCCTCTTTCTGTCACTGGTGAAGTTCTCAGTTTAAATCGAACAACTCTATGGCGTTTTCACTAAAAATTCGTGCTTTATCTGCTTCAGGGATAGGCATCCCCTCAATCAAACGGACAAACCGTGGCATATCCACCCACGGATGGTCTGTTCCAAACAGCAGACGACTCGCACCGGAAAACTCGTAGGCGTATTGCAGTGCTTGTGTTGATGGCGATACAGTGTCCAAATAAATCTGTTGTAGATACCTACTCGGTGGTTGTGTGATGTTATCTCTCGCCCTACCCAATACCTCGGTCTGATGGTCAATCCTGCCGCTCATATAGGGTAGAATACCGCCAACGTGCGGCATCACGAGTTGTAGATCAGGATGACGGTCAAGAATCCCACTCAAAATCAATCGTAGCAGTGCAAAACTGTTATCCACTTGTAATCCCATCATACCGATCATCCAGTGATCTTTGATCGCTTCTCCCCACGTCGGGACAGTGGGATGCATGACAATCGGCATCTGTAGCGTTTCGGCGTGTGCATAGACCTGTTCAAACTCTGGTGCGTCAACAGGTTTCCCACCGATATGGGAGTAGAGCATTATCCCGCGAAAACCGAGTCGCTTCACCCGATCCATTTCTATTATGGCTTCATCTGGATTTTGCCACGGCAGGCACGCCAATCCTGCGAATCTATGTGGGTATGTGTCCACGAGTTCGGCGATGGCATCGTTGATCGCTTGCGCCCCTCTGTTGCCTAATTCAGATACGAGCATGCATGGGGGTGGTATATTGGCACTGAGCAGTGCCATATCAACACCCGCTTCGTCCATATCCTTGAGTTTGCGTTTCGGATCGTATGCCTCGTTTTGCAGGCGAAACGTCTGGACATCGCCGTACGTAACAACAGCCTCGCTGCCACTACGAATCACTTGGGGCGGATGCGGGTTTTGCGCGAGAATCTCAATATAGGCTTTTGGAAATATGTGGCTTTGGCAATCAATTCGCATTTTTCTCGTTGAGGGTGTTTGATTTTTGTATGTCTTTTAGTATGCCATGTCTAACCCTTTTTTATCAAGGAATCTTTTTTCACAATATAGGGAGGTTTATGGTAAATTATCGCAACCTCGCCATTGCATTTCCGAAAAATTCTTGCGTTTCGGGACAGTTAGTGTTATCATATAAAATATGATGGCTGATTCTCAAGAAAAAGCGTACCGCGTTTACATTGATGCAATGATACCGAGTTATCTTGTTGCTCCGTTGAGTCGCAACCCCAAAATATCAGAATGGCAAAGAATCACGCGTGAATTTTGGCAAGACCCTCGTTTCGAGTTTATTTTGTCAGATTATGTTATTGATGAAATATCAATCGGTGATAGAAATCAAGCAGCGAATAGGCTGCAGGCAGTTGCGGGAGCTACGCTTGTAATTGTGCAGGATTTGGAACTTGAGTTTGCAGAGCAATTGGTAGTCCAAAAGCCAATTCCGGAAAAAGCATTCACTGATGCTATTCATGTAGCTGTTGCTGCTATACATGATACGCGCTATTTAGCGACTTGGAATTTCACGCATCTTGCAAACACAAATACTCGCTTAAAAATTGAACAGGTTTGTCGCAATGCGGGTTATTCGCCGCCCCGTATTGATACACCAGAGGCGATATTGGAGGAAACCAATGTGTGACGATCCCGGAAAAGACATCCTTGAAGCTAAAGAACGTCTTGTCGCGCTCTTCGGCGATTTGGAGACTTATATGGAGTTCATGATGAAACGCCAGGAGAAGCGGATAAAGCAAGGCGTGAAATATGTTGATTTTTCACCTTATCGCAAAAAGAAGCACGGAAAACCTAAGTCCTATCTGTAATATCCAGAAGAGAAAACAGGTGAAGATTAGTGTAGTTTTCATCGCTTTTATTTCTCTATTAATGTTCATCTTGCGGCATCAAAATGTTAATGTCCAGCAGCAATTACTTTTCGGTGCCAAAGCCCGACTCGGTCTCAATAAAGGCGTGATAAGCACCACAGCGTTCTCACCAGATAGGACGCAAATTGCAGGCGCAAGTAGCATCGGTATTTGGCTTTATGATGCTGCTACTGGTACTGAAACCGACTTAGAACCCGCAATGCCTATTGATGTTTCTGCAATTTTCATTGGTGACAAACGCGATGTATGGACAATCGCGTTTCACTCGATGGCAGTCTATTCGCAAGCGGTGGATCGAACTCATTTTTGCTGGAGGATGTGAATCGTAACCCAAGGTTAGCAACTTTCCAAGGCGACCATCATCCAATACAGACTTTGGCATTTTCGCTTGACGGTGAAACGCTGGTAAGTGGGTGTACTGCTGGCAAAGTGCAGTTATGGGATGTTGTCACTGCTGCCCACCTCGTAACGCTCATAGATGATACAGAGGAAATTAATGTCGTTGTGTTTTCACCCAATGGCAAGATACTCGCCAGTTGGAGTGCTGGTGGCGCAATCCTGCTATGGGATTGGGATAAAATCCGTTCAGATCAATAACCGTTAATCGCGATCTACAGTCTCAATTTCCTGTAATTGGGGTTAGGGCACTTACCGCCGTTTTGACTGAGGCCATTTGATTACATAATTAGACGGCACCTCACGAACGAACATAGACGCAGAACGCCCCCGATCTCCGGTGCGATAGGTCGTAGACGACAGATAGAGTTGGTTTTGCGCACGGGTCATGCCGACATAGAAGAGCCTACGCTCCTCTTCAATCTCTGCTTCCGTGATGTTCTGCCGCCACATCGGGAAACTGCCCTCCTCCATGCCGAGAATAATAACGACCGGAAATTCTGTGCCTTTCGCTGCGTGTAACGTCATTAAGGTCAATTGCTCGGTTTTATCGTCGAGTTCATCGATATTGGTGAGCAACTTCTGGTAATCCAAGAAATGGGTGAGCTGACGCTCGTCATTCACGGATTCAAAATGGAGACCCGCGTTCATGAACTGAATGCGGCGTTGCCGCCATTCAATATCTTCTCGGAAGTCCGGGACAACGGTATCTTGTAGTTCTTCCATGTATGCTGTCGCTTGTGCTGCTTCTGAGGCTTCAAGCGGTAGACGATCCGGCAGCACAGCGCTGTGTGTCTGCACAAAACGCTTCGCAGCATTGAGGAACGCGTCAATCTCGGTCGTAGGAGCGATCTCCGATCGCGATATTTCTGTCTCCGGTCGCGATCCTTCTGTTTCTTCTGTAGAACGTGTATCCGTTTTGGCGAGGATCCCAAGCCCTACAAGCGGTAGAAGTTCGGTGAGGGATTTCATTTCACGTTTGTAAGCATCGATTTTGATGAGTTCTTTGAAGATTTCTCTATTGACCCTAACATCCTCTAAGGCACCGTGTAGACGACCGTGTTCAATCTCGAATTTTTCGGCAAGCGCGCCCATGCTACACCGTTGTCGCGGGAAAAGTCTACGGGCTGTGGCGAGCGTATCGTAGTGTGGCGCGGATAAGTCGCTTTTCAAGTACCTTCTAAGGTCTCGCGCAAGAATTGGATTATCGTATTCCGCGACATTATGCCCAATCAAAATCCGATCTTGAATAAACCCAGAAAATTCGGGCAATACCATCTCAATTCCGGGTGCGTTTTTGACGGTCTCCGCGTCAATTTGGTGAATACGTGTGGCTGCGCGTGGGATATGTCCGCCTGGTGGTTTTACCAAGCAGTGGTACCGCTCTACTTCATCTCCGATTACGCTGAGACGGTGCGCGGCGATCTCAACAATTTCTGCTGTTTTCGGGTTGATACCAGTTGTCTCCAGATCGTAGACAACCATATCCGCCATATTTGGACTTTCAAAGCGATTAATGAGGCGTTGGCAAAGTTTGAGTGCCGCGATGCTCCGAACACTCTCGGTTTCGAGGTGAATTACATCGCTATCTGCCGTCCCTGCTGGGTTGCCAATGAGAATGATCCGCGTGTCCCGTTCTTTTTCTCCAAGTTCTTCAAAATCACCAATGAGTAGATGGACACCGTTGTCAAGCTGCGGCGGTCTATTTGCGGTAGGTGGTAAGAATTGGAGTTGTGCACTCTGGTTGAGATACGTTTCAAGGGTCTGATGAATGATGTGCGCCGCACAATACTCGTCAATGCCGTGGCAGGCAGTAATCTGAATGGGTTCATCAAGGTCAAGAGCACTATAAAGGACATCCTGCGCGGTCACAAGGTTCGGCAGCTCGGGCTGTTTCTCAATAACTTCCAACTCTTCGGCGCGGTAAGGCGAACGGGAGCGTTCCAAAGCGTCAAACAGTGTTTGAATGATTTTGTCAATCTTCTCGTCTTGGATGTCAGTTGACAGGTTCTCAAGCTGCGTCCAGAACTGGCGGACGTTTCGACGGGTCAAGGGACCAACATCTTCTGCGTATGCCTCAATATTTCTTAAGAGTTCTATGAACGCAATGTGTTTGCGCTGTGCAAGCCACTTGAGACGCACCCACGTCAAATCGTCAATACAGGTCTCAGGGAAATTGATCGCTTGTTCCAAGTCTTGCGGGAGCTGCCACTGGATAAGACGCAGATACGCGAGAATGCTTTTGCTATTGCCTTCGCCAAAGGAATTCGTCGGTAGAATCCGCTGGAATTTGATATCTGCGCGGAGCAACTGTTCCGCCAAAACATCAGCGAGTTTGTGTGTTCGGTAAAAAACCGCAATATCGCGATAAGAGCAGTTGCGCTGCGTGACCAAGTTCTGGATAACATTAATGATACCCAGTGCTTCTGCTATCGGTGTGTCAAAAGTGTAGTGAAAGATGTCGCGCCCGGCATCTTTGTGGGTTCTGAGGGTGTGCTGTTTCTGTCGCTCCGAGTTTCTGGAGATAACTTCCTCTGCAGCGCGTAAGATTTTCTCGCTGCACCTGTAATGATCATCCAGTTCGACGGTTCGCGGATCGAAATCCGTTCTGAAATTGTCAATGTACTCCGGGTTTGACCCGCGCCAACTATAGATAGATTGGTCTTCATCGGCAACCACCATGAGATTATGCACCGGCGCAGCACAAAGCAGTTGAAGTAGATGGTACTGCACGCGGTTCACATCATGAAACTCGTCAACGAGGATATAGGAGATTTCCTTATGATAGGTTTCTTTTACTTCTTCTACGCCTAACAGTTCAACGGTTTTCAGCAGCAGATCATCAAAATCAAGGGCATCGTATTCGTTGAGTTTATGCTGGTAGATTTGGAGGACACTTCGGATATTTTCAATCGTCTCGGAGTCGTAAATATCCGTTTCATCTACCACATCCACAGGGTTCTGTAGTTTGCATTTGGCATCGCTAATAATGTTTCGTAGCAACCATGGCGGGTAGTCGTCAGCGTTGAGACTCAGTTCGCGGACGCTTTCTGTTAAAATCTCGTCTTGGAGTTCTTGGTCAAAGATGGTGAAATTCTCGCTCAATCCGATCTTCAGCGCATGTTTTCGTAGCACTTTGACACAGAATGCGTGGAAGGTGCAAGCCTTAACGCTGGATCCGTGCGGTTCACCAATCTCGGTGTTGATGCGCTCCTGCATCTCTTCGGCAGCTTTATTCGTAAACGTAATCGCCAGAATCTTTTCAGGTCTGATATTGTGTTCGCGGATCAGATGCTCAATGCGGTTTGTGATAACTTTTGTTTTGCCAGTGCCGGGACCTGCAATGACGAGAAGAGGCCCGTCTTTATGTGTTACCGCTTCTATCTGTTTTTCATTTAAACCGTGCAAGGTGTTCATCAGGGTTCCTCCGTACATCCTATCGGGAGAAAGTTGTGCGTTTTTGTAGTCAGTATAATATGCGCTTTACGTCAAGATTCATAGCACAGAACAGTAATCTATTGCGGTAAATAATGCACGGTTATTATACCTTAATTTAACACCAAAAGCAAGGCTTTTGAACACACTGAACAGGGTCATTCAATTGTACGATTTGGATATCGACTTTGCTTTACATAAATGAACAGTCTTAGGAAAAATCGCGAGCCCAGCTCGCTCCTACAGCGGAAAAATACCCACATACATAAAGTGAACAGGTAAAATTGAATGACCCTGACACACTGAACTTTAGACAATTTTTTTGAATTTTTATGGACACATTAGATTAAAAAGAATGTGATGAAATTACTTGATGCTACTATCCTAATTATCGAAACCGTGATTTAGACCCATGAACACACAAAACCCACAACCCTACACACAATGGGAACTTCCCCAAGGTGCCTTAGCGCGCCTCGGCAAAGGCGGAATAGTGGATATTCAGTATTCACCCGATGGGACCCGTCTTGCTGTTGCCACTTATATTGGTGTTTGGCTTTATGATGCACAGACTCACACCGAACTTGCACTCCTTAAACACGGACAGGATCAAGGTGCTATTTCGCTCGCTTTTTCGTGCGATGGCGCAAACCTTGTAACAGGAAATTCGGATAGCACAATTTCGGTATGGGATGTTCACACCGCGCAGCGGCGCACCACAATGACACTCGGAGATGATGAAGATGGGGCCTGGGCATTCGTCGTATCACCGGATGGCAACACCCTCATCAGTGCTGGAATGGACGGGAAAATTCGATTTTGGGACATTCACACCGGTCGCTTTCTTTTTCATGTTCTTGGACATGCGTATCCGATCAATGCCTTGGCGTTATCACGCGATGGCAAAACCCTTGCCAGCGGAAGTAATGACTTCACCATCAAACTTTGGGATGCCCACACTGGAAGAGAACTTTCTACACTCACAGGACATACACATGGCGTTATGGCGTTAGCATTCTCACCCAACGGCATGAATCTCGTCAGTGGCAGCCGGGACGAGACGCTCCGTTTGTGGGATACCACTACCGGTGAAAAACTGGAAACACTTGCAACAGACATTGGTCTTGTCGGTAATTTGGAGTTTTCACCTGACGGAACCTGCCTCGCAAGCGGGAGTGGTGACCGGACTGTTCGACTCTGGAATGCGGATACAGGCACCGAGCAGACAACCCTCAAAGCGCATAAAGATACTGTTTGCGCTATCTCTTTCTCGCCGGATGGTGCAACGCTTGCCAGCGCGAGTCGTGATCACACCATTCGTTTTTGGGATCCTGTTGGCGGCGTAGAGAAGGCAATTATTGATGGACATATCGAGTGGATTAATTCCGTAGCATTCTCGCCTAACGGGAGCCGCCTCGCCAGTGGCAGTCATGACGAAAAACTTCGATTGTGGGACCTGTATACCTACACTGAGTCTCAAACCTTCGACGGTCATGAATATCTGATTGAGGATGTCGCATTTTCACCTGATGGTGCAATCCTCGCAAGTGCAAGTCTGGATGAAAGGATTTTCTTGTGGAATGTGAATGCTGGCACCGAGACAGCGATCTTGGATCATACGGATATGGTTGACGCATTGGCGTTTGCACCGAACGGTACTACACTCGCAAGCGGCGGTGAAGACAACGCTGTGCGATTGTGGGATATTGATACCGGAGACCAATTAGCAGTCTTAACAGGCCATACGGATGATGTTAAGACAGTTGCATTTTCCTCAGATGGGAGAACGCTTGCCAGTGGTGGTGAAGATAGCACAATTCGGTTATGGAATGCTGTTACAGGTCATTATCTCACTGTGCTTACAGGTCATACGGATGCTGTTAAGACACTCGCATTTTCACCCGATGGTAGAATCCTTGCCAGTGGGAGTTCGGACAATACCATACGACTTTGGGATACGAGCAGTTGTCAACATATCACCAACCTGATAGGGCATACCGATATTGTTGAGACGGTTGCTTTTTCGCCAGATGGACGGACGCTTATAAGCGGCGGTGATGCTGAGGACAACACAATCCGTTTATGGGATCCTGTCACCCACCAGCAGCGTGCAATTATTAAAAACTATAGGGTTTGCGCATTAGCATTCAGTCCAGATGGTAAAACATTTGCCAGCGGCAGTGCAGATGGCACGATCCTCATCTGGGACTTCGCAACCGTTGAGGCTACTTATGTAACAGAGCCATCCAGTTCTCGGTTCTTTAGTTCAATTTTGGCCCCCCAGGTCCGGTAGGTGCGGTTTTGCGGTGTACTCACCCAAATGCGACCTGCATTCCTAACCGCACCGGATCCTAAAAAAAGGACGAGATACTCTATGATTTTTTAAAACTGAATGACTCTGACGTATGTAACGGCACACGACGTGTGCCGTTAATATTTTAAGTATAATCGCATTAGGCGTGTCTACTACTTTAACCGGACTTACGCAGAAAGCGCGCCTACTAAAAACGATGAATCGCGTAAGTCTTAACAAATATGTGACAACGCACGCTGTGCGTTTACAATGTATAGGAGAACAATGAATTATTTGAACGTGTTGAAGAATGCAACTTTTTTGGTCTTCGGACTCTTATTAATCTATATCTGTGGCTGTGATCGGGTTCAGGATATGATCGTCTCTGAACCACAAGACGTGATAGATACTGCCCCAATTCGGGTAAGCGTTGTCTATCCCGGTGACTGCCTTGGTGATTCCTCTTACTGCGATGTTCTCTATAACGGTGTCCAAAAAGCTAAGGCGGAGCTTAGCGTTGAGATAACCGAAATGGAGAGCAATTTCGAGATATGGGATATACAGTTGCAAGCCGCTGCTGAAAATTCAGGGCTCGTTATCACTTCCGGTTATCAAATGGCTGACCCAGTTTCACGCGTGGCACCAGAATTTCCAGACGTTATGTTTGTCATTTTTGACGCTGCGGTGGATCTGCCGAATGTCGTTTCTTTCACCCATCGAGTCAACGAAGGGACATTTCTCGTTGGCGCGATTGCCGGATTAAAATCGAAAACAGGAAAAGTCGGTTACCTCGGTGGCGCGAACGTTCCGTTACTGCACGAATTTGAAGCCGGATACCTCGCCGGTGTTAAGGCTGTCAATCCGGACGCTGAGATTGTCAGAGGTTATGTCGCTGATGATCAACAGGGTTTCTACGATCCAGCCAAAGGACAGGAAATTACGTCTGCTCAATACGATAGTGGTGTGGACGTGATTTACGCCATGGCCGACCAATCCGGATTCGGTGCCGTTGAAGCCGCGAAACTCGCGGAAGACAGATATGTGATATGGAACTACATTGATATCACCGACATCGCACCGGGCATAATCCTAACAGGGCTGCGCGTCGGAATCGACGAGTCCGCGTATAAGGTTATTCAGGAATTCGCAGCTGGGAATCTGATGGCTGGCGTTCGGTCTCTCGGTCTTGCTGAAGACAATGTTGGCTATCTTTTTGGTGAAGGCAACAAGGATTTGATCTCTGATGACATCTTAGAAAAGGTCAAAGCACTGAAGGCGAGCATTATTGCCGGTGAAATTACTGTTCCAACGGTACCGGAGCCTGAGATTCAAGCGACGACATCGGATGATGAAGGCGCAGGAATATCAACCGTTGTCCCCTAATGTCTATTTTCCTCTTTGTTTGCTGGCGAGGTTTTCAACCTCGCCACATAAAATTACGGCTTGGTATCGGTATTAACGGGTGGTTCGTCGTTGTTAATAAACCGTTCAATCGTGTTAATTGTTGCCGGACTCGTACGGAAGTCGGCAACCCACGGTTCACGAAAGTACGCCTGCTTTTCGCGCGGTAAGGCGGAGAGTACTTCCGGCGGGGTCTTCAGCCGATGCCAATGCGTTGCGAGATGTGCGTAAGCGTTGAGTACCGCCACGCGCGGCGTCTCCCGCTGCCAGACGGGACCCGCATGGCACAGGTTTTCCGTAAAGAAGATCGCACTGCCAGCCGGACATTCGTAGGTCATCAAAAACGGACTCCGTTTCCCTTCCTCTAACGACATGTGATCCGAATGCATCGGGAAGTTAGATTTGTGGCTGCCCGCTATGAAGTGTGTCCCCCCGTCTTTTTTGCTGACATCTGTGAGTTCAAAGACGACACGCACCATTCCGGCGTGAATCCGTCCGTTATTGACACGGTAACCGAAGATCGGATCCCCTTGTTGCGGTCCACCGCCGTGAAGACCTCCATGTTCTTGTCCTTTTTCACGCCAGACAGAAGAACAGTTCTCTAACCGAACATCAGGGCCAATGATCTCGTGTAGGACATCAAGCACCTTCGGATGGTCAATCAAGACGTTTGCAGGACCACCCGGGACAGCACGTTGTTCAGGGGGTAAGGATTCAGGATTATGGTGTATCCTCTCGATCTGATCAACGATTGCGTCCACCTCGTCGCGTTCAAGGATCGCAGGACGCACGAGAAATCCGCTCAAGTCAAATCGAAATTTTTCTTCATCTGTCATCGGTTAATCTCCTTACTGAGTTCTTTTCGGATAGTGGATTATAGCATGTTTCCATTTCTTTCTCGTGCCTATTTTGAGAGAGCACCAAGATTTGAGGATATGTCTATCCTCTCAAAACTGAGGCGAGATTCTTTGCTTGTCCACACTTACTTCTCTTGATTGCCGTATTTCGACTACGGAAACGAATTTTGGCGCGTTCAAGTTCCCGGAGTTGAAATCTGTCAATACCTTTACCGTGGAACAGCACAGGAACACATGTGATTTCGAGTGTATTTAGTGTCGCGATCGCCTTCGCTGGCAATATTTTAAACATTTCCGTGACGAAGTCTGCGCCTCCTTGTAATTGATCCGCTACTGCTGGTGTTTTAAAGGTGCCGCTTTTGAGCTCTATGAGAGCAACAACCAAATTGCTTTGAGTGGCATTCCCGCAGAAAAGGATATAATCACATCGTTTTGTGCTTATTTTGCGCTGTTCAAATTCACATTCAAGGTTTACGATCACTCGGTCAGATGGGGTGCCGGTTAGGTATACACGACATCCGTCTCCACTACAAGATTTACTAATACATCCTTCGTGTACTTGCTTCCCGATGTCTGTGAGAAGCTCATTTAATCCCACTCGCTGCTACCTCCTATCCGGCTTTCTCAAGTAGGTCTTGGAGGTTAACGGAACGATCATAGAGTTTATATGCTACATCTTCATAGTCTTTCGGTTCTATGCCTTCAGTCGGGTCAAACGGAATATGTTTCACGATCCCGTCCTTTTGGAACCACCAGGTGCCTACTTCTTCCGGTAATAGCCAGTCGATTGATTCCATCTTTTTCACTTGCGGTACGCCTTTTCTCTTGAGATCCCCTATCCGAATCAGATTCGCAATTTCTTTCAGCAGCCAGTCGCTGTGCGTTGTCACAACCACGCGTACACCAGCGCGAACTAAACCCGCAAGGGTTAATGCTATTTCAGTTTGCGCCCCAGGGTGCAGGTGTGCTTCTGGTTCCTCAATGATGAGCATATCACCAGGACGGATTCCACCGCGGAGAAAGAGGACTACCGGGGCAAGTTCGGATACCATGGACGCTGCACGTGTCAGACGTACCTCTTCTTTTGTTTCTTGTGGTAGGTAAAGAAATTCAGGATATCCGCTTGGTGTAGGTTTCATGAGAATCTGACCCGCGAGCACATCAGATTCTATGGTCTCCGCAAGCTGTGTTATGCCTTCGTCAGGTACTTCGGATTCTTTGTAGAGGATAAGTTGCTGCATAAAGTCTGCAACCACTCCAGAGAACGTTGGAATTTCCAATGGTGTGAGGCCTCCACGAGTGGCACGCTCGACGAGTGAGCTTGCAATCACTCGGTGACTCTGCATAATGCCGCTTCGGGCTGCTGGTAAATAGTATCTTTTTTCTCGATGTCTGTCTAATTCAATAGCGGCCCAAAAAAATAAATCATCAATGTCAAGTACTTCATGTGAGATTAACGAATCTTTGTCGTAAATCATTAAATCTTCGTTGACGGAACCGCGTGCCACAAAATTTGATTCGCAGCCCTCTAGATTGAAATTCCATAGACGCTGGTTTTCTCTCTTGACTTCCAGAGAGATATTCATCTCACTGCGTTGACCGTTTTTTAAGCGAATCAATTCTGTAATTGAATTTAAGTCAAAGCAGCGCTTGAGCTCGTTCGCTGTACTTTCGGGATCCTTGAGGTCTGACTCTAAGCTGGCACGAATTTCTGGTGGCAAATCTGAAAACTTAATAGATTGATCAGATGTGTTTAGTTTTTTGAGAATTGAACGAATTGCATCCCAATTCTGATTTAACAAGTCATTAAAACCGTGGATACCTAAGCGTTTGAATCGGCCTGGAAATTTTGAGTGTCCTGTAAAAACGCCGTCTAACGCATAGATTAACGTGGAAAAGTAGGTTTTTCCAGTGTTGCTTGGTCCGACAAATACTGTCAATGATTGGAGGTCTATTGTAGCTTCTGCAATCGGCCCGAAATTCCTAACAGCGATTTTGACATTTGGATACTTGGGCATTTCTGATGTTTCAGGCATTTTTGTCTCGCTCATTGGAATTTCTCCCTATTTTTTCTATGTGCCTGCTGAACCGCATCTACCAGTTTATCCGCTCCAAACCGCACGACATCCGTTGCAGGGAGTCCTGTTTCTGCCTCTGCCGCGATTATCGCTTCACGCGCTTCATCCTCAGACAAATCGAAGCAGTTCAACGCCAATCCAATCACCTTAGCAGGTTTTATCGGTGCAGCCAACGTTTCATACTGCGCAATCATTTCCGTGAGTGATGGGAGTGGTACGGTATACCGCGCAACTGTGTCCCGTGAGGGTTGATGGCAGAATATCATCGCATCCGGTAGACTGCCGTGGAGTAGACTTAACGTTACACCTGAGTACCCCGGATGCACCAACGAACCCTGCCCTTCAACGATAAGCAGCTCGTGATTTTTCGCCCCTTCAAGCACAATCTCCTCCGCGGCACCAGCAGTAAAATCAGAGACGACAGCATCGATCGCAATCCCCCAACCCCATACCATAATCCCATTCTGTCCCGTCGGACAAAATTCAGCATTCACGCCACGTTCTCGCACAGCACGCGTCACTTCTATTCCAGAGAGCATCTTCCCGACACGGCAATCTGAACCGACAGTCAGGATAACCGTAGCATCAACCTCGTCAGCTTTGCACGTCGCGACGGGGAGATCAGCGGGCGGTTTTCGGGCATCCCATAAAACCACATCGTGTTTTGCTGCCAGTTCGGATAGTTCTGCGTCTTCGCTCAGGAATTGGTGGAGTCCGCTCATAACATGCAGGCGGTTGTGTATGGCTTCGTGGAGGATTGCGCGCCAAGGATGTGGCAACTCGCCGCCGGGCGGCGCAATGCCGATGGCGAGCATCGTCGGATTAAGCCGCATCGCCTCAGCGAGGTCGCGAACAATCGGAATGCCTTCTCCAATCTCAATAACTTCGCTAACATCCCGTCCCGCATTGTCGCTATCGATGACTGCCACTACGTTGTCAGGAAGATAACGCACGAGAACTGTGGCAGTCTTCGATTCGAGGACACCAAACGAGCCTTCGGCAAGAATCGCTATTCTATGTAATTTCGGTTGTAACTGCTTTTCCATTTTTTGCGTCGTCGTTTCAGGCAGAATAGATACACTTGTAGATTAACACAAATCCCAATCAATTTCAAACTGAAAACTCTCATTGCGAGGCAAACTGAAACTGATAACTACTAAAGAAATTGCCGGAGATACCTGCCACCGAGTGCGAAACCCTCTAATCCGGGTGCCCCTCGATCCTCATTTTCGACACATAACACATAATCATAACCGGATTCTTGCAGCGCACCGGTGATCGTCCCCCAATTCAGTTGACCGCGTCCAGGGACACGATATTGCCACCACCAGTTCCCAATAATCCCTTGTCGGAACTTCATGCGCGGACTAATTTCACAATCCTTTACGTCGGCATAATACCACTTACCGTCAAACATACGGATCGCATCCTCAGCGGGTAGAATCCCCATCCATAGCCAATGGGACGGATCGCAGGACAACCCCAGCGAATCTGATGGAATCGCGTCAAGGATCCGTTCCCACATTTCGGGATTACAGGCGATGTTACCCATCCGTACAGCGCAATCTAAGGCAAGCTGCACGCCTTGCTCTTCAGCGAAGCGGACGACAGGACTCCACATCTCCTTGAACCGTCCGACAAGTTCAACCGATCTGTCGCCAGGGTTCCCCGGTTCCGAAGAAAACTGTCCATAAAAGTGCCAACTGATAGGACTCCCGGCATACGTCACCACTACTGGCGCACCGAGGATAGAAGCCGCTGCAATTGCTTGCATTAGTGTGTCACGTGCGTTTTCCCGATTTTCCGCGTCATCGTCAAGCAGGTTACAGTGCGCTGTCAAGGCAGCGAGGTAGATACCGTTGGCATCTAAAATTTCCTTGACGCCTTCGCCACCGGATTGTATAATGGCACTCGATTCAAAAACGCCAGTAGCATTCGGACGGATTGCGTCAAATCCGTTCGCTTTTGCCCACGCTGCGCATTCAGCAACGCTCCAACCGCCATCGCCTGCGCTGGTGCTAAAACTTAAATCCATGATTTTCCCCTTAAGGTATTGAGGACTGTCTACGTATGCAAATTCTATGTGAAGATAATATTACCGAAAAACTGTATTCGCTTTATAATCAATTGCTTGCGCAACACGGTGACTGTAAGTGGTGGCCCGCAGATACACCGTTTGAGGTGGCTCTCGGTGCAATTCTAACACAAGCGACATCGTGGCGCAATGTCGAAAAAGCGATGGAGAATCTTAGAAACGCTGGTGCCTTTACAGCCGAGGAGATAGCTTCTATCAGCCAAGCTGCGTTAGAACGATTGATCCGACCGTCGCGCTACTTTCGTATGAAGGCACAAAAGGTGCGCGCATTTGTGGATTATATCACAGAGCGTCCCATGCATGTAATGTTCGCACAGGAGGTCCCCGAATTACGTGAAGAATTGCTTTCTATCTATGGTGTCGGTCCCGAAACAGCGGATACGATTATCCTCTACGCCGCAGGTAAACCGAGCTTTGTCGTTGATTCGTATACTTACAGACTTTTTTCGAGATTAGGATGGATTGAAGGCAAATATAATTATGCGAAACTTCGTGCTATGTTTATGGACAACCTTCCCCACGATGTGGATATGTTCAACGAATACCACGCGCTGATTGTTCGGCACGGTGCCAGGATCTGCCACAAAAAAACCCCGAGTTGTCAAGAGTGTCGGCTACGAGAATCGTGTGCATATTACAATGCGTCTGAGCAAGAATTTTAGCGTGGCGGAGATTATGACACCGGAGGGTAGCAATCCGAACAAAGAGGCGTTGATCGAGCAACGGAAATGCTTGGGGTTAGTAGCCCCGGTATTTCCTACGTGTCGCGATGTTGGAGTTTTTCAAGGAAATCTGCTGCGCCTATAATCGGGATATCCAATTCTACGGCTTTGGTATATTTGCTACCAGCACCTTCCCCTGCGATCAGGTAATCCGTCTTGCGCGTCACACTTGATGCAACTGTACCACCCCGTGCCTTAATCTCCTTAGATGCTTCCGTGCGTGTCATACCTTCAAGACTTCCCGTAACAACGAACGTTTTATCGCTAAAGAAACTATCCGGCATTGCGCTCGTTTCCGGGCGAGTAGGTGCAGCCTCTATTGTAAAACAGTGTAAACCGGCTTCCCGCAATTTGTCAAGCAACGATTGATTTTGTGAAAAGAAATTGACAACGCTTTCCGCTATCTGCGGACCGATGCCGTTCACCGATTCAATTTGCTCGGGTGTCGCTGTGCTGAGCGCGTCTAAGGATAAAAAGTGTTCAATGAGCAGCTCGGCGACGGTCTCGCCGACATGGAAGATGCCGAGTCCGAAAAGTACTTTCTCTACTGGTGCCGTTTTGCTCCGTTCGATTTGATGAACAAGGTTACTCGCAGACGGAACACCCATCCGATCCAGTTTGCTCAACGGCTCTACTTCCAAAACGTAGAGATCGGCAACATCGCGAACCAGTTTTTTATCCACTAATTGATCAATCGTCGCGGGACCGAGACCTTCAATCTGGAGTGCATTGCGCGAAGCATAGTGGGCAATGCGCCGTTTCAGTTGCGCGACACACGCCATGTTCACGCACCGAACTGCAACTTCGTCTTCAGTACGTTGGACAGGCGTATCACACACCGGGCACCGATCTGGAAATACGAAAGCGATTTCATTGCCGGTCCGGTCTGCTGTCAGGACTTCAACGATTTTAGGGATCACGTCCCCGGCGCGTTCAAGCACAATCCGGTCTCCGATGCGGATGTCTTTCGCTTGAATTTCTTGCTCGTTGTGTAAGGTCGCATTCGTAATTGTCGCACCAGCAAGCGACACAGGTTCCAAAATCGCAACCGGTGTCAGAACCCCCGTGCGTCCAACCTGTACATCTATTCTTTCAATAGTTGTGATGGCTTGCTGCGCATTGAACTTGTAAGCGATTGCCCAGCGCGGATATTTAGAGGTGGCTCCGAGTTCATGTTGATAGGAGAAACGGTCAACTTTTACGACGATACCGTCGGTCTCGTAACGGAGGTCATGACGTTCTGCTACCCAGCGTTCGTAGTAGTTTTGAACGTCTTCTATTGATTTATGGTAGTCAGTATGCGGATTGCACTTCAATCCCCAACGCTTCATCAGTTCGAGCGATGCCATGTGCGTTGTGAATTCAATGCCTTCCGCGTAATTGAGGGTATAGATGAAAATATCTAACGGACGAGAAGCAGTAATAGAAGCGTCTTGCAGCCGTAGCGATCCAGCAGCGGCGTTCCGAGGGTTCGCGAAAGGCGGTTCACCTTCTACCTCGCGCTGCACGTTAATGTCATGGAGCCGATCCTTCGGAATGAAAACTTCACCACGGACTTCTAACACCGTCGGGAACGGTGTTTCTGTTTCAACAAGCCGCAACGGTACAGAACGGATCGTTCGCAAATTGTCTGTTATATCTTCGCCATACTCACCATCGCCACGTGTGAGACCGCGAGTGAATACGCCGTTCTCATAAATCAACGAAACACCTAAACCGTCTATCTTTAACTCTGTAACGTATTCGACAGGGGCATCTTCTAACAATCGCTGGACACGTTCCCCGAATTCTCGAAGTTCCTGTGCGTTGTAACTGTTGTTCAGGCTCAGCATCGGGTTGCGATGCGGTATGCGGGTGCCTAATACGGCACCACCACCGACGCGCTGCGTCGGAGAATCCGGTGGGATAGAGGCATTAGATGCCGCTTCGAGTGCCTCAAGTTCCTTCATGAACACATCGAATTCAGCATCAGATATCTCTGGCAGGTTTTCGATGTAGTATTTACGCTCATGATAGCGTATTAATGCTCTCAGATCGTCAATCTCTTTTTGCATAACACCTTCACCCGCTTAGGACTTATCCAAAAGCCCTTCTGTGCTCCTTTCGTCGATCGTAAATCCTATTCGTGTTAACATAACTCCAGTGTTGTTATTTATAGTTCCGTGAGATCCCAGACCAGCACGGTCTGATCGCCACTCGTGCTTATGAGCGTCCGCCCATCTTCACTGAATAATAGATGTTGTACCCATCTCGTATGTCCCGTGAGCGTTGTCTTTTGCTGCCCTGTGACTGTATCCCACAGGTGGATAGGACCCCGCCACATTCCACTTGCAAGGGTTTTTCCATCAGGACTGAAGGCAATTTTCCAAACGCGTCCCTCTTCGTCGAATTGATCATCAATCCAGTCTTGAGCGGTAAAGGTTTGCTTATGCTGTCCTGTGTTTACATCCCACAACCGAATCGTTTTGTCCCGACTTCCACTTGCGAGGATTCGGCTATCTGGACTAAAACCGATGCTAAGAATATCATCCGTATGTCCCTTGAGGGTTTGCTTATGTTGTCCTGTGTTTACATCCCACAACTCAATATTGAGATGTCGTCCCGACTTGTCTATCGGCCAATCTTTAAATATGATTGCGATGGTTCGTCCATCAGGACTAAAACTGGCAGAGGATACCTCCCTTGTGACCGTCTTTTTAGGCATTATCTCTTTGACTGTGTACGCACCCGTAGGAATATCCAACAGGTGAAGGCGCACGGGTTCATAGATTGAACTCCAATCAAGACCAGCGAAAGTTTTCCTATCTAAATAACGTGCTCCCATATACATCCAATCGCCTTCAACGGTTTGCTTCCGGTGTAGCGTTTCCACGTCCCATAGGTGGATAATTTTGCTTTTGTTACCGACTCCCCAACTCACAAGAGCCTCTCCGTCCGAACTGAATGCCACACCCGAAACGTGTTTTTTAGGTCCTTTAAGTTTTTTGAGTTCACCTGTGCTGATATTCCATAAACGGATAGTACTATTATTAAGCGTCCAGCTCATGAGATGTTTTCCGTCAGGACTCAGTCTCGCTTCCACAATGCCTTTCTTATGTCCTTGGAAGGTTTTCTTGTGCTTACCTGTATGGATGTTCCATAGATGGATCGCATTGCTGCCACCATAACTCACACTCATTTCACTATATATCACATTGCCACCATAATTCAGACTCATGAACGTCTCACCATCCGGACTGAGTGATACATTTTTAAATGGATTACCATGTCCTGTAGTTATTTTCTTATGTTTGCCTGTACGAATATCCCACAAACGAAAAGTATTGTCGTAACTTGAGCTCACAAGTGTTCGGCTATCCGGACTAAACGCTATGCCCCCAACAAGGTTCTTATGTCCTCTCAGTATTTTCCGTTTTTTTCCTCCATTTACAGTCCAGAGTCGGATATGTTCGTCAACATTGTAAACGGCAAGTGTTGTCCCATCCGGACTGAATACCATTTTCGGAATGTTCCAGCGTGTAGCGGTATCTACGCTAATCATTTGCTTTTCTGATCCTGTAGGCACATCCCACAGTTGGATTGGTTCATCCGTACATACAGTTGCGAGTGTCGTTCCATCCTGACTAAGTGCCATTGCCATCTTGTTACTCTTGCATTCAACCGTGATGGTTTGCGTTTGCTTTCTTGTTGTAATATCCCATAGTTGGATAGTGTCCTTGTCCCAGCTCCAATTCGCTATGGTCTTCCGATCCGGGCTAAATACACCATCCCAACTATTGAGTGTGATGTAAGGGAGAATGTCAATACTGTCCGGGTCTCTGCTCTCATGTGCCGTCGGAGATTGCTTGCGAGTACCGGTGACTATATCCCATAAGTCAAGGTGGTAGCCAGTCGCAGATGCAAGTGTCCGACCATCTGGCGTAAACGAGACACTATCAACACCATCCCGAACATAACGATATTCGTGTCTTGTGAAAGTGTGCTTGTGTTCTCCGGTAGAAAGATCCCACACCCAGATAGTGCCATCCGCACAGCCAGCAGCGAGCATTCTACCGTCTGGTGTAAAAGATACGCTATTGACAACAGAAGTATGCGTTGTAAATAAAGATTGTGGTTCAGCAGTATGCGCATCATAAATCCATACACCGATATCACTACCGACTGCTAACAAATTACCGTCAGGAGAATACCGCATAACATTGACGCGCCCACTACCGATACGTGCTTTCACGCCTTCAGGTAAGTGCCATTGTGGGGACTCAAAGTGTAAAGTGTCGGGGACATCTCGTTTTAGGGTGAGATATAGGGGTAAAATAATTAATCCAACACCGAAAATCAAAAGGATAGGAAATAACACCTTTTTCATCTGGTAGCCCCCTTTTGAAACGTTATGTATAGGGATCCCCCAGGCCCGGTAGGTTCGGTTTCCTAACCGAACCGGACTTATCCGAACGCGGTTCTCGGTTTCTTGTTTAGCGGAACCCGTGTTTTGCAAACGCTGCATCTGAAGAGTTTCGCGGAGTATCCGATGCGGTTAGGAAACCGCATCTACCGGCCTGGGGGTCGCAGCGGTTATTTTTCTAAAATTGACACTTATGGGGATCAGTTCCTGTGCTCCTATCACCTCGCGAGTTGGATGCTTTTGAGTTAGACGGAGGCACAAGCGGATTGCACAGAGCAGGTGCAAATTCGCTCAGGTTCTGGAAAATTGCATAAGTCCTATCCAGTTTTAAAAGAATTGTAAGCGACCTGGACCGGTCACAAATAAACCTATTTGCGTCACTGGGTATGTGCCGATAAATTGTTCGCGATCGTTAATCGTCGCTGACGCGTAAAGGTGCGTGGACGGGTAAACCCTTCACCTGTCGGTCCCGCAATTGTCATTGCTAAGAAACCTTCACCTTCCAATCCGCAAGACGCATAAGACGGTGCATTGATAACCACAACACTGCAATCCATCACTTTATTGAATTGCGTAATACGTTGGGTATTGTTTGTATGTAGCACCGCAGTGTGTCCGCGGCCACCTTCTGCTCTGACAGCGCCTGCCAATGCCTCATCGAAATCGCGACACCGAACGACAGGAAGAATCGGCATCAGGTATTCATTGATGACAAAATTGTGATCTGCTGGAACTTCTACGACAATCGCCACCGTCCCCGCAGGAGCAGTGATACCCGCAGCGTTTAAAATAGTCGTCGCGTCTTTACCGATGTATTCCTTGTTTGATTCACCGTTTTCGCTGACGACTGCCTCTAAATCCTGAAGCTGACTCGCATTCAACAGATGACCGTTGTTCTGAGTGAGTTCCCGGACCGTCTCGTTCGCAACAGATTCAATGACAAAGAGTGCTTTCTCACCGATGCAGAGTAGGTTGTTGTCGAAGCTGGTACCTGCGATGACATGCTTTGCCGCTTCCTGAAGGTCCGCGGTTTCATCGATAATCGCGGGTGGGTTGCCGGGACCCGCAGCAATCGTCTTTTTACCACTTGATAGTGCTGCCTTGACAACGGATGCCCCACCAGTAGCGACGAGCATCGCAATGTCAGGATGCTCCATGATCTCTTTGGCTGTTCGTAAACTCGCATTTGCCACAGAGGTGAGCAGATTCGGCGGCGCACCCGCCTTAACGATCGCCTCATTGATGACGTGCATCGTCTCTTCGGTGCAGTCCCGCGCATTTGGATGCGGACTAAAGACGACAGCGTTTCCCGCCGATAGCATTATAATCGCGTGGTTAATCACCGTTGATGTCGGGTTCGTGGTAGGTGTGATTGAATTAATAACGCCAAACGGAACGTATTCAATAAGAAGTGTTCCAGAATCACCCGATATCGCTTCTGAGATAAGATCCTCCACACCCGGTGAAAGTGTTACGGCACCCTCGTTCTTCATCACTTTGTGTGCTGCATTGCCCATGTTCGTATCTTGTACTGCCAAATCCGCAAGACGTTCCGCATTCGCAAGCGAGACCGCTTTGATCGCTTCAATGATCTCGCGTCTTTGGGCAAACCCGAGTTTAACGAATGCCGCCTGTGCTGTTTTCGCTGCTGCGATAGCTTCCGCCGCTGTCGCGAAAACCCCCGCCCGGGCAGAAGAACTTGCACCCGCAGAGAGTGTAGGTTGTACGGTTGTAGAGCCGCCTTGTTGCAGCGTCTTTAAAACTTGGGAGACAATCTCTTCAATCTGTTTTTCGTCAATTTGTGCCATTCAGCCCTCCAGTAACTCATCGGAGAACATAGTAAACCACTGGGCGGCACCTTAGATACGGGAACCCGTGGCAATGTTAACATGTTCTCTGGTAAAGCGGAGTAGGGCAAAGGCGAGAAAGTCATCCCTCGCCCTACAAAACCGATTTATTTGCTATTACTCTTCGGCTCTTCTGAGCCACCACCGAGAATAGTCTCCACATCTGCATGTGGGCGAGGGATGACGTGTACCGATACCAATTCGCCGACCGCTTTCGCGGCTTCCGCCCCAGCATCCGTCGCGGCTTGCACCGCACCGACATCTCCACGAACCATCACAGTGACAAAACCGCCACCGACCTGTTCTTTTCCAACTAATTTGACGTTCGCGGCTTTCACCATGGTGTCAGCGGCCTCAACCGCTCCGACGAGTCCGCGGGTTTCAACCATTCCTAATGCTTCATTACGCATGTAGATAGACTCCTTATCTGTCTGTAGAAAATAGAAAACAAGGCACCCTGCAGCGCACCCCCGATATGTGTTTGTAATTCTGTTATAGTATAGGTACGCGCGTGGCTCCCTTGATCAAATGTGTTCCTTAATAATGATACTACAAAATCCGCATTTCTGCAAGTCAAATTTTAGGGATCAATTGTTTGTTATCAGTTTTACTGACAACTGAAAACTGAAAACCATTAACTGAAACCTAATAGCCATTTTCCAATTTTATCTTGACTTTTAATCGGAATTCTGATAAAATATTAGAGGATATGACACAGGTCAATCAAAAACTTTTTAAACCGAAGTTGGAACACCTTACTCTTCTATCGCTTGAAAGGTAGTTGTGCGGATTCCGGACGCGTTAAAATAATTTCGGCGAAGTTAGCAAGACGGAACATATTATTAAATAGTCAACGAAGGAGAATCCATTTTGAACAAGAATTTGGAGGCAAAGCAGGAAGCCGCGCTCCGAAAAATCCTGTCAGAGGTGCCAGAAACCTCGACGTATGCACCGGTAACAGATGCCTTGAATAGGGCAATTGAGTTAGGAGAGGATAAGATCGCAGGGGTACTCAACGGTTTCAGTTCGATGCCTCAATCGACAACTGTTTTCGCGAATCCGGTGCTCCACAAAACTGCAGTGGATTGTAACGGTACGCAGATAACCTTGAATATCCGTAGCTTTGCGATCCGCGGTATTGTGTCCGAAAGTGAAATCGTCGCAGATAAACTCAGCCCCGCAGCTGTTATCTTCGCAGGACTCTTCGGGAGGCGACCTGGAACTGATGACAGTGGACTTGATGAAGCAGCGGTGTTGTCAGACTTAATAGATACGAAATTTTATGAATTCATTACGACTCGCAGAGCGAGCCTCACCGGTGAACAACGCCTCGTTAATCAGGTCGCAGAATTCGCAAAAGCCTTCCCTGAAGCCGGTCCTGAGGCTGCCATTCAACATTTCTCAACACTCCGTAAACTCGGTATCCCAGATCAGAAAGGCATTAACACCACACGGGACCCTGATTCACTTCTGCTTGAATTGATCGCAACACACATGGAGAATGTCGCAGTTGGGACAGTTTCTGCGTATATGCGGCATCAACTCCGAGAGAATCCAGCACTCCACCCGCAAGTCCTCGCAATGCGCGCGACCGATCTCA
Source organism: uncultured bacterium (assembly GCA_964593655.1). Taxonomy (GTDB): domain Bacteria; phylum Poribacteria; class WGA-4E; order WGA-4E; family WGA-3G; genus WGA-3G. The sequence goes on from CAZQIP010000090.1 coordinate 30,819, forward strand.
TCACTGAGTCTCAAAAGAATGGACAAACCGCCTTTCAAACCTGCTACAGCCTCCTCTTAGGGCGGGAAGCGAGCAGTGTTGAAGCAAATATTTTAGAGCGGATGGGGGTCATACAGACACACCACGGTTCCGCTGGGTCCAATGTCGTCGCACGTTATCTCGCAACTTTGCATACGGGCGCAGTTTCTGACTTTTTTGTCGCCGCACAGATGGCTTTGGATGGTGATCGACATTTCGGCGCGATTCACGACATGACCGCGTTTATCAATCAAATCGAGGCACTCGATGCCGATGCCCTTGAAGCGGCGATCTATGAACGGATGCAATCCGCACTCCCGACCTTCGGACACCCAGAAATCGCCGCCGCCGGACGTGCCGATGAAATCCAGCAAGACCCGCGACCCGCTATCTATTTCAACCCATTCCTTGAGGCTGTTGATAATGGTGAGATTCAACTCAACGACAAGCAGAAAAAGCGATTGGCTATTGTCCAACGTATTTATCAACTCGCGTTCATTGAAGGTTTGGTCCGTCCCGGACGTGAAAACGAGCCACCCCTCCGTTTAACGCCGAATACCGACTTCGGTGGATGGGCAGTCCAAGAGGGATTAGACATCTATGAAAACGACAGAACGCTATTGACATACATCTTTCGAGGCTTTGGTTGGATGATGGATGCCCGCGAACAACTCCCATTGAAGATTATCCGACCGGTTATCCCGCCACATCCTGACGTCATTCCGACACCCACCGATGATATGACAATTGCGAACGAAGTCGTCGCATTACACAACCGAATGGCAAGCACGAACGCCTTTTAGCGAGGAATCATTAGTGATTGAATTAGATCAATTAACACTGCCAACAGAGGGTGAGAGAATAGAATTCACCGACGGACAACTCGTCGTACCCAACGAACCGATTATCCCTGTTATTGAAGGCGATGGCATCGGACGAGACATCATGAAAGCGACACGGAACGTCGTTGATACAGCCGTCCAGACAGCGTACAACGGCAACAAGCGGATCGTTTGGTTTGAAGTCTATGCTGGCGAAAACGCCATGGCGAAATACAACGAATGGCTGCCACAGGATACCTTTGACGCTATCGAATACTTCCGCGTTGCTTTAAAAGGACCCCTGACGACACCCGTCGGTGGTGGTTTTCGGAGTTTAAACGTGACCTTGCGTCAAGTACTTGAACTCTACGCATGTGTCCGTCCCGTCCGTTACTTCCAAGGTGTCCCTGCCCCTGTCACGCACCCTGAAAAGATGGATGTCGTTATCTTCCGTGAGAATACTGAGGATGTCTACGCCGGTATTGAATGGGAGCAAGGTACGCCGGAAGTCAAAAAGGTGATTGAACTGCTCCGCTCTGAAATGGGTGTAGAAATCCGAGAAGATTCTGGTGTTGGCATCAAACCGATCAGCATTTTCGGCACAAAACGTTTGACGCGCATGGCGATCCAATACGCAATTGACCACGGTAGACGCAGTGTCACTTTTGTCCATAAGGGCAATATCATGAAGTTTACCGAAGGCGCGTTCTGTGCTTGGGGATACGAACTTGCCAAAGAGGAGTTCGCTGAGCAAACGATCACCGAAGACGAACTCTATAGCGATTACGACGGTAAGTGTCCTGAAGGCAAGATTATCGTCAATGACCGGATCGCCGACAGCATGTTGCAGCAAATTTTAACGCGAACCGATGAGTACGATGTAATCGTCACGCCGAACTTGAACGGCGACTATCTCTCAGATGCCGCGGCAGCGCAAGTTGGCGGTATCGGTATGGCACCCGGTGGTAACCTCAGCAACGAAGTCGCACTCTTTGAAGCAACGCACGGCACTGCACCGAAATATACCGACCAAGACGTTGTCAATCCGGGTTCACTGATCCTTTCAGCAGTGATGATGCTGGAGCATATCGGTTGGCAAGAAGCCGCTGACCTGATCATTGCTGGACTTGAGAAAACCATCCTCCAAAAACGGGTCACCTATGACTTGGAGCGTCTCATGGAAGGCGCGACAAAGGTCCGCACCTCCGAATTCGGCGCAGCGATTATCGAAAACTTTTAGCAAAATACCTTCACCGCACATAACAGAGGAGCAGCCCATGTCCTTAAAAACAAAACTGATTCTCGCAGCAGGTGTGTCGGTTGCCATCGGCATCGGAATGGTCCTTGAATTACACCGCCTTCACAGACGCATTCTGGAAGAATTGGTCGAAATCCGCAAGCAATGCGAACGGTAGGTGTTGTTTTACATTTTTCTTTAGTCCCATAGGGACGATATGTTTGTAGAAATGCACCGCCTCTGTCTCCTAAGCCCTGTAAGGGCGGCATGTTTATAACCACCGGTTTGCTTGTACAAGGCACTAAAAATGGAAATACCGTTCTTTCTATGCACACAGGCGGGTATACATCATGATTACCGAACTCAGCATCCAAAATTTCAAATCGTGGAAAGATACGGGTAAATTGCGGATAGCACCCTTAACCGGATTCTTCGGCGCGAACAGTTCCGGTAAAACCAGCATTCTGCAAACGCTCCTCATGCTAAAGCAGACTGTAGAACGTCCACCCGATTGGAATGGCGTGATAGATTTTGGTGATGACAGTTCCCTCGTTAACTTGGGAAGTTTTGATGACCTCATCCACGGACACAGTCATGCGGGGCCACTCGGAATCTCCGTATCATGGAAATTTTCCAAAGAACTAAACATAGAAGAGATCTATGGAATGGATTCTCTCTCCTTTGATCTATCTATCTATAACCAACAGAATTCAGTTTCTGCATTGCAGTTCAAGTATAAAGTTAGCAAACAAAACTTCTTCACTGCAAATTGGGATGGTCGCGACTGTTCGATTGGCGGTCCTGGGATAACATTTGCAGAGGAATCTTTATTTCGATGTTACGGTATTAACAACAGCACGTCTGCTGCTAATCAGCGACTTTTTTCTCTACTTCAAACCCGTTTTGAAAACCTATTCCATAGCATCCGCTATCTCGGTCCACTTCGTGAATATCCACGTCAACGTTACGCATGGCAGGGCGAGCATTCTCCCGATGTAGGACAGCACGGCGAAGATATGGTCACTGCGCTCTTTTCTGGACTAATTCAACGTCGTTCTCTTGACGAGCAAATCCCCAAGTGGCTCCAACGATTAGATTTAATTGACTCCTATCGCCTCAATCCTATTGCTGGTTCAGAAAAAGATTACGAATTTCTCGTCCGAAAGTACAAAGACGGTCCCGAAGTCCGACTCACCGATGTCGGTTTTGGTGTTTCGCAGGTGCTGCCGGTGCTGGTGCTCTGTTATTACGTGCCAGAGGGCAGCATCCTCATCCTTGAACAGCCCGAAGCGCACCTTCACCCAAAAGTCCAATCAGAATTGGCGGATCTGCTCATTGAGGTCGTTAAAAATCGGAAACTCCAAATTATCCTTGAAAGTCACAGTGAACATCTACTGATACGGTTAATGCGGCGCATCGCTGAAGAACAGATTTCTGCGGACGACACCGCCTTCTATTTTTGCGAAATGAACGAAGGGGTATCTGAAATTGAGAGACTCAATGTGGATAATTACGGAAACATCACAAATTGGCCACAAAACTTCTTCGGGGATGAGATGGGCGACTTGGCAGCAAAAACTAAAGCGGAGATGAAACGTAAGAAAGCAAGCAAATGATGAAAGTTATTGTAGATACAAATGTCCCCTTGGTTGCCAATGGGAGAGCAGACCAAGCCTCTGAAGATTGCGTAGAAACCTGTATTGACGAACTGATGAAGATTACCGAAGGTGACATAAAATTAGTGTTGGATGATCAGCGGCGAATTATTGAAGAATACCGGAATAAGTTGAATCCGGGAGGCTTTCCCGGTGTTGGAGACGCTTTCCTCAAATGGGCGGAGATAAATTGGGCAAACCCGCAACAATGCGACTTGGTTTCCATTACGCCTGTTGATGATTTAGAGACTGGTTTCCAAGAGTTCCCAACAGACCCCGCACTAACGGATTTTGATCCGGATGATAGAAAATTCATCGCTGTTGCACTCGCTCACTCTGAAAAGCCTTCCATTCTGCAAGCGGTAGATAGTGCTTGGTGGAACTTTCGCGACGCACTCCGTCAGAATGGTGTTACAATTGATTTCATTTGTGAAGATGATATCCATTTGATGCTAAGTGCGTAACCCCTCAAAACACAGGAGAGATAGCATGATCCACGAGATAAGAACCTACAACCTAAAACTTGGTCAACTTCAAGAATACTGGAAACGCTTCAGCGAAAAGTTACCGGGTCGTCAGGAACTCTCAAAACTCGGCGGGCACTGGTACACCGAGGTGGGCCCCTTGAATCAGATGGTCGCTATTTGGCCCTACGAAAGCCTCGAACAGCGCGCAGAAATCCGACGTGCTGCGGAAGCCGAACCGAACCCCGTATGGCCCCCTGATACAAGTGATCTCATTGTGTCGATGGTATCCGAAATCTATTTGCCAGCTCCCTTTATGGAACCCTTAGGCGAAAAAGACATCGGCCCCCTGTATGAAATGCGTCTGTACACCTATCCCTCTGAAGGCGTGCCGCAAGTGCTGGAGGCGTGGGGCGCAGCTATCCCTGAACGCGTGAAGTTCTCACCATTGGCAGGCTGTTGGTATTCGGAATACGGGGGTGTCAACAATTTCATCCATATATGGGCATATAAGAGTTTTGAAGAGCGCACCCGAATCCGCGCAGAGACACGAGAGAAAGGGGTCTGGCCCCCAAAAGGCTCTGTCAGACCCATCACACAGGAGAGTAAACTCCTACTCCCTGCCCCGTTTTCACCGATGCAGTAGTTTGCCCATGGACGTATCGGGGACATCAATCGTCTGCGATGAAATATCCTTGTAGGAGCGAGCTGTGCTCGCGACCTTTCATTTTAATAATTCTATTCCATGTATCTTCCTAAATACTTTTTATATAGTATTGGATTTATATGTGAACGAGGAAATGCTGTTTGAATATGTTCAATATATCTACCAAAATTTTTTGAGTATTTTTTTATTTCTATATCCA
>CAZQIP010000091.1:0-41162 GCA_964593655.1 uncultured bacterium
TTCGGTTTCCCAACCGAACCGGATTTTTACACGAGACCTTGAATGCTTCAAAAACTTCTTGAGTTCCGTAGGAACGGTATCTTTGTAGAAACTTCGGTTCTTTTTTGAATCATACACCATTTACGCTGAAAAGTTTTGAAAACAAATATGGTAAGCACCCACCCTATTCAATTAAGGCTCCAGTTCCATCTATAATGATAACATTATCGCCGTTACCGAGGCCTTTAATATCGATTACGTCGCTTAGGCGACGATCTCCTAACTCTATCCAATCGGATGGCTGCGTAACATCCAACTCGTCAATCACGATAAGACCTGAACCGTTTTCCAAAAAATTAGTGAGCTGCTCCTGCAGAAAATCCGCGGAAGCCTCAGTTTCGGTATCTGTTGTGTCAGGGTTCTCAAGCAGTGCGGCAAGTTCTTTGTCTCCAAGGCGGTCAAGGAACTCCGAGAACTCGTCAAGCGATCCGTCTTCTCTCGCTGTGTCAGTTATTTCCGGTTCGACTTCTTGTTGTCTTTCAAGGTCAGATCCCGTTTCAGTTTCAGGTATCGTTGGTGTTTCAGGGAGTACCTGTTTAGTAAAATTCGCTGTCGGTGCAATTTTTTGTGGGACAGGTGTATAGGGTTCGCCAAGGGATTCCGCGAAACGCTGGACATCCCACTTGGCGTAAAAATAAATCCCGACACAAAGTGCGGTCATCAAAATGGCTGTCCTGCCGAGGAGTTTCCAGTAATTCATACTGTTCATAGTTTGCTCCGTTTTGGTTGATAGTGGTTGTCTTCATGACGCATCCAAGCTGCTACTTAACGATAGCAGGTAGATATCAAAAATTAAACCGACTCAAACGTGATGCATAATATCCTTCGGTTGTTAAAGACACAATTTTTCGCGAGATGCTTGCATAATTGTAAAAAAAGATGAGATTTTTGTCTAAAAGTTGGTAAAATTGTTTGAAATTCTATGATTCAGAGTGCTGAATGCCGTTCCTGAAACTGCAAAAATTTGACAATTTTTTGGCTTTAATTTAGGATATGTGTAACCTTAATAGTGGTTTCATCTAATTCCTAACGCAAGTCGCTATCTGTTTATAGACATAGTACTCCTAATGAAGATTAAGAATTTAATCGGGTAATTTTTAGGGAAGTCCGGTTCGGTTAGGAAACCGAACCTACCGGGCCTGGAGAAAATATAGAATTACCCAAATATTTTATTAAACCTTATACGGAGTGCTATACCTTGACCACGCGATTTTCTATAGACATATCATCCCTACGGGGTGGGGAAAATACTTGAAAAACGCTTTGGAAATACGCAGAAATAGCCAAGCAAAACACCAAAGCTTGTTAGTAGCAACTTGAGTTAATTCCTAATGAAACCAAAGTGTGAAAACGGTATTCCATCGAAAGTTACTAACGTGAGGTCCCTCCTCACGGTGAATGTATCGGAGGTGAACATGTTACAGAACGATGTTGCGTTGATGGCGCACCTCATGCGCCGCGCAGGGTTTGGTACAACCCGCACCGAACTGGAAGCCTACGTCGAAAAAGGCTATGAGAACGTCGTTGACGACCTCGTCCATCCCGAACGCGGGACCCCCATTGATGAAGATATTTTAGAGCGTTACTTCGGTAGTGAAGGTGGTTATGTGGGGACTTGGATCTATCGGATGCTGAACAGCAGATGCCCACTCCAAGAGAAGATGGCACTCTTTTGGCATCATGTCTTTGCAACGGGGTTAGGCAAGAACCAGCACATCCTCGCGTCCACGGATCAGATTGATATGTTGCGGCGCGTCGGTATGGGGAAAATACGAGACATTCTACTCGAACTCTCCAAAGACCCGGCGATGATCTTCTGGCTCGACAATAACGAAAATCGCAAAGGTGAACCCAACGAGAATTATGGCAGAGAACTCCTTGAACTCTTTTCACTGGGTGTAGGCAACTACACAGAAGATGACATTAAGAACTGCGCGCTCGCTTTTACGGGCTGGACATTCGGGCAACCGATTCCGTTGTATCCGCACGGTTATTACGCGCCCCCGTTCCTGTTCGTTGAAGAGGAGCATGACGATGGTGAGAAAACTTTCTTGGGACGGACCGGGAATCTCAACGGCGATGACATCATCGACATCATTGCTGAGCAACCCGCTTGTGCCAGATTCATCTCCAGACACCTCTACAATTTCTTTGTCGCAGATGAACCACAGGTACCGTCGTGGAATGTAACACCGCCACAGGATCCGGATGCTATTGAAACCCTCGCAGACGCATTCATGGCATCCGATGGCCATATATCCCATGTGCTCAGTGTCCTCTTCAATGCCGACTTCTTCAAGGAAGCCCGATTCAAGAAAGTAAAAAGCCCGACGGAACTCGTCACGGGTATTTTGAAACTGCTCGGGACATTCCAAAGTGGTCCAGAACCCGGAATGAACCAATATGCAAGTGCTACGCAATTGATGGGTCAGAAACTGCTCGATCCACCCACCGTAGAAGGATGGCACACCGGCAAAGAGTGGATTGACGGCGGATTGCTTACCGCCCGTGTCAACTTCGCCGTTCGCGAAGTCAGCGATGCGTCGAAGCCCGGCATTCAGGATATTATTACGCGATTGAAGCATAACGGAAATCCGCTCTCGCCAGAAGTATTTGTGGAGAGTTGCCTTGAATTTGCCGGTCCACTGGTGGTGGGAGACACGACGCGTCAGTATTTAACCGAATTTGCTGAGGCGAACGGTGAGATCGATTTTAGAGATGATACTGCTGCAGCGGAGAACCAAACCCTGCTCGTCAGTATGCTCCAGTTAATTGTGGCATCCAGGGAGTATCAACTCGGTTAGTTTTTTGGAGCCTTGGGCTGAACATAGGAGACATTCACATGCGTACGACGAAGAAAGCCCCGATCCTCGTCGTTGTCCAGCTGACAGGCGGCAACGACTTTATGAACACACTCATTCCTTACACGAGCGGGATCTATCACGACTCTCGCCCAGTGGTAGGCATTAAAGCGGAAGACGTGCTACCGTTGGACGTAGACGATACACTCGGCTGGAACCCGCACGCTGCTCCCCTCAAAGAGATGTTTGATGCCGGTGATGTTGCTGTTGTGCAGGGCATCGGTTACCCGGATTCAAACCGTTCGCATTTCCGGGCGATGGACATCTGGCACACCTGTGAACCTCTGAAAATCGGTGATGAAGGTTGGGTCGGCAGGCTCGTCCGAGAACTTGATCCGCAGAGTCAGAACGTTTTAACGGGTGTCAGTTTTGGACAGGGACTCCCGCGCGCTTGTGCACTTGCGGGTATCCCTGTTACCTCTGTCGGTGATTTGGACAACTACGGTTTGATGACGAGCATCGGCAATGAAGCACAGCGCACACAAGCACTTGACGTATTCAAGAAGATGTATAGCAGCACGGTCGGCAGCGGAATCGTGATGGACTACCTCGGTCAAACCGGATTAGATGTCATCAAAGGCGCGGACGAGCTTAAAAAGGCACCAGAGATGTATACGTCTGAAGTGGAGTACCCACAAAGCTCCATCGCGAAAAGCCTGCGGGATGTTGCCCGTGTCCACCTTGCAGATCTCGGCACGCGCGTCTTTTACACGCAGCACGGCGGTTATGACAACCACGCCAACGAGGTTCCAGCGCACCCACGCCTCCTGAAAGATCTGACAGAGGCGATTCAAGCGTTCTTCACCGATTTGCGGTCCCAAAACGCCTCTGAAGAGATCGTGATGTACGTCTTCACGGAATTCGGTAGACGTATCCGAGACAACGCCAGCGGCACAGACCACGGCACTGGTGGCGGTGCGTTCATTATCGGCGATCGCGTGAAAGGCGGACTCTACTCGGAATATCCGTCGCTTGATCCGTCCCGATGGGTACACGGCGAAGACCTTGAACACACCATCGACTTCCGCGGCATATACGGGACACTTTTAGAGCAGTGGATGGGTGTTGACCCGACCCACATTGTCGGTGGGAATTTTGAACAGATTCATCCCTTTTCAGTGTAGGGGTTCGGTAACCGAACCCCTACAAACTTGCTATTAAATGACGTAGGACAAGGGGAGAGACATATCATGGGTAGACCTTATGGGTTGCTGCGTGCCGGGTTTCCATTTCACAAGACCCTAAGCATGCGGCGAACGACGAATTTTCCGATTGATATCGCAATCGGAAAAGAGGGACGTATATATATTATGTGCCGGAGCGACGGCACTGCGATGATTCGCAAATATACCGTTGAGGACGAAGATCGCGGCACAATGGGTGGCTATGGACAGGGTGATGGACAATTCACATGGCCTGTAACGATTATCTCTGACGGTGAAGAAAATCTCTATGTGTCCGATGAATACCTGCACCGGATTGTCGCGTTTAGCAGTGAAGGCGAACACATCGGCACGTGGGGCGAACACGGTACCAATCCGGGGCAACTCAACGGACCCGCCGGTATCGCCTTTGATCCGGAGGAGAATCTCTATGTCGTTGACAGCCTAAGTCATCGGGTGCAGAAATTCACAAAGGATGGTAAGTTCCTCCTCGGATGGGGTGGTTATGGCGACGGCGAAGGTGAATTTAACATGCCGTGGGGCGTTGCCGTAGATGAACTCGGCGATGTCTACGTTGTGGATTGGCGAAACGATAGGGTGCAAAAATTCAATGCCGATGGAGAGTTTCTCTTTGCATTCGGTAAATCCGGCAGTGGGAATGGCGAATTCAACCGTCCCGCCGGGATTGACGTTGACCAGCACGGCGATATCTATGTTGCTGACCGGGGTAACGACCGCATTCAGCTCTTCAACGCCGAAGGGCGGTATGTGCAGAAGTTCCTCGGCGATGCTACCTTATCAAAAGTGTCTCAGGCTTACATGATGACGAACGCGAGTCCAAATCGGATGCGAGACATGGCGGATTTGGAGCCGCAAAAGTACCTGCGTCAACCGAAGTCTGTCGCAGTCAGTGACGACGGGCTAATGTTCGTGCCAGACTTTGGATCGTATCGGGTTCAGGTTTATCAGAATATGGCAGTGCCGTTGACAGAGCAGGAATTTAGTCCGCCGCGCCGGTCCGTTACGCTGCATCAGGAATGAGACCTCGCCAGTGAAAACAGAAGCATAGAAAAGCCAAGTGTATATTCTATACACTTGGCTTTTTTGCGTATGAAGCGATGAAATTAATTCTTTAAGTCAACCGAAAGACTGAAGTTTGCGTTAGAAAATGTATTACACTTGCGGTGCAGTTTACAATTACCAATGAACTAACAGGTTTAAATCCAGTCTGCAAGGACGAGACGTTTGTTGAATTGCTGTCCACAATGATACCTATAATAGGACCTACGCAAATAGAAAGGAGTACTTCAATGAAATTTCTGAAGAGGGCGTTAGCGTTAGCAGGGTGCTTGACTTTAGGGGCTCTCTTGTCTTGTGCTACGAGCGTCAAGCAGCAAACCACGCAGATCGAAAAATCTCTTGAACAACCACATCTTGAACAACAAATCGCGGAAATTGGTAAAGCGGCTACGGTACTCTTGGTCGGTAAAGCTGCTGATGGGACAGGCTTTACGGGTAGCGGTTTCTTCGTTCAACGTGACCTTATTGTTACCAACATTCACGTCCTTTCTGGTATTCACGGGAAGTCCTATCGTTGGAACGTAAAGTCGCTTAATCCACCGACACAACACATTATCAAAGGGGTCATGGCGAGCGATGCAAACCGAGATTTGGTTATCTTAAAGGTTGAGGGTAAAGGGGCAGGGGTTCTTCCGCTTGGTGATAGTGATGCAGTAGAACTAAGTGATGAGGTTATCGCCGTGGGTACTTCATACCGAGGCAGCAAGGGCCCCAAGAGCAAAATCGCGAAGGGACCGATAGCGCGTACGACAACCAATTTCTTCAGCATTAAAACCGCTCTTTCGCCAGGACACAGTGGGGGACCGGTCCTAAATAGCAAGGGCGAAGTGATAGGGATTTCTGTAGAAGGTGGGACAGTGAGAGGTTCAGGATATGTTATCCCGTCAAATCACTTGAAGGCTTTGCTTAATGATATGCCTGCCCAAGAAACGCCTTTAGAAAAATGGCACGAAGCCCCTTTGATACGCGCTTATGCCTATATCAAGCAGGGCAACGCAGAAAAGAACGTAACAGATTATATGGGAGCCATCAAAGCGTATAATACAGCGATTCGTCTAAACCGAGATTTTGCCCGTGCTTATCTCCAAAGAGGACTTTTGAAGTCAGAGTTAGGAGACCATCGAAGGGCGTTTGCAGACTATAACGCTGCCATTCAACGCGGTCGGGATTATCCGGATGTTTTTTCCAATCGCGGTGCTGCGAAAAATGAGTTAGGTGATCCTAAGGGTGCCATGGAAGACTGTAATATCGCTATTCGCATGGAGCCGGATTATGCAGCGGCTTACATCCATCGTGGTACTGCAAAAGAAGCATTAGGTGACCGTAAAGGGGCCATTGAAGATTATGATGAGGCGGTGCGTCTAAAACCGATAGATGATGCCCTTGCTGCCGTCGCCTATTTAAAACGCGCCGAGGTTAAATTAGAACTTGGTGAGCATAAAGCTGCCATCGAAGATTGCGATGAAGTGATTCGTCTAAAACCGAAAAACGATGCCCTTGTTGTTGCTTATTCCAAACGTGCGGATGCGAAATCGGCACTCGGTGAAAACAGAGCCGCCATCGAAGATTACGATGAAGTGATTCGTCTAAAACCGATAAATGTTATCATTGTTGCTATTTCGTACTTCAAACGTGCGGATGCGAAATCAGCCCTCGGTGAGAGCAAAGCTGCTATCGAAGATTACGATAAAGGAATGCGTCTCGTCCCGATAGATGCCCTGCGTGCTATTGGTTACGTCAGTCGAGCTGAAGCAAAGTCGGATCTGGGGAACAATAAAGGTGCCATTGAAGACTGTGATGCGGCAATTCGCATTGATCCAAACCTTGCTGAAGCTTACGAAGCCCGGGCGGAGGCAAAGTCAAACCTCGGAGACACATCAGGTGCCATTGAAGACTATGATAAGGTTATCCACCTAAAACTCGATTATGCCAAAGCCTATTATAAACGCGGACGCGCAAAGGCTAAAATAGGCAACGTTTCGGAAGCAAAGGAAGACTTCCAAACCGCCTTAAAACTTGTGGAACAGGAAGGCGATAAACCTTTGAAAACCGATATTGAGGACACCCTTCGCCATCTGGAATGAGTTAGGAGCGGTCTCAGATCGCGAGATTCTCAGATAATCCGGAACGCGAGGCAGCCTTTCCTATATATCCGCTGCCATTATAGAATAGTAGTACTAATTCCGTTTCTTTTACGAAAGCCAAGCGTGTTCGTGACACGCTTGGCTTTTCTGCGTTCTGAGAAAGCACACGTCTGAGGCACACAAGAGGCACCTCTAATCTTGCTAAATCTTTGAATCCCATCAATCATAGTTCAGACAACGAACACGACACATGACCGAATTAAAATCTGAATTTTCGTATAGTTTGCGCTACAATAGTGTTGAAAGTAATCATGGGTTTTACTATAATACACGCAGTGGAGGTCAAAACGACTGCATGAAACTAAAATTCGTCATCGCTCTGTTTACGTTTACCACTATGTCTATACCCCTTGTTGCTCAGACAGGCGATATTCAGGGAACCGTCTATCAGCAAAGTACTGGCAAACCACTCGCGGGTGCTGACGTTCACATTATCAAGACCGACCAGCACCAAAAAACCGACGAAGACGGTGTTTTCCGCTTTACAGAGCTCCCTGAAGGTACTTATGTCTTTATCATAACGCACCCCTCAGAAGCAACATCAACAAAAGTCACCATAGACATCAACAGTGGCGATAGGACCGAAGTTAAGATACACCTCGGCGCAGTCTTTAAACTCGAAACAATCGTAGTGGAAGGAAAACGTCTTCCACCGACGGTGAGCCGCACGGAAATCCGTGGTAGTGAACTGTTACGCATTCCGGGCACTACCAACGACGCGCTCAGAGGATTAACAACACTCCCAAGCATCGGTATTCCAAACGACTACTTCGGCATCCTCTACATTCGCGGCAGTGGTCCTGGAGACACCCTTTACTATTTTGACAGAACACCGTTCGGTTATCCCTTTCACTACGGTGGACTCGTTTCAACAATCAACTCTGACATCATTGAGGACATTCATATATACGCCGGTGGTTACGGTGCCGAATTCGGGTTAGATGCACAGACTGTACTTGACATCCGCTCCCGCAACCGGGCAGACGAACGGCGGCTAAGCGGCAAATTTAACCTGAACGCGCTCTATTCCGAAGGAATGCTTGAAGGTAGAATCGGCGATAAAGGCTACTTTCACGCCGCTGGAAGGCGGAGTTATTTTGATTTCATTGCTGAACTGTTTCTTGAAGATTTGGTGTGGCCCTACTTCTCCGATTATCAAGTCAAATTTGTCTATGCGCTTGCCAAAAAACATCATCTCACCGTCAACGCCTTTGGAACAAACGACCACTTTAGTATCAGACCAAGTGCTACAGTGGTGGCTGACTTTTCTGCGTACTTCAAAAACGGTTTTGAAGCACAAGGTATCCATCTCCGTTCAGAGTTCACTGAAAACCTAACATCCAACATCTCTTTGACCCACGCCTTCACTTTTCTTAATACGGATTTTGAGGCAATTTTCGGTCAATCTTTCTTAACGGAGGTGGACGGCAGAGAAGTAGAACCAAAACTTATATCCCGAAGATCCACGTACAACAACATAAAAGTTAATGTTCCAATCTATACACTCCGTGGAGATGTCTCTTACCAACTAACGCCTAAGTTCCAATTTGAACCCGGACTGCTCTTCACATTTAGCCCAGCAAATAGTTTTGAAGACCGAGGTATAATATATGAAGGGTTAACCGATTCAGATTTACTTTCCATATTGCATGAAGATGAAGAATTGATAAACAGCGATAACGAGTTCTATCAGATAATTCGCCCTGAGGCAGATCACGATGAGTTCTGGTACGATTTTCAACGTTCAGAAGGGTATCTACAGGGACGATACGATCCGCTCTCATTTCTGTCGATCGCACTTGGTATGCGGTTCGACTATTTCAATCTGACGGAGGAACTCTCCGTTCAACCGCGCGGCAGTCTGAGCGTAAAACTTTCCAATAACGCCACACTCCGTTTTGCTTACGGGACTTATGAACAGCGTCCGTTGGCGTATCAGATGCTTGCGGAGAATGGGAACAGAGGCCTAAAATCGAGCCTTGCACGGCACTATATTATGGAGTTTGAACACCGACTCTCATCACAGACAGAGTTGAGGTTTGCGACCTACTACAAAAGTCTCCTGGACCTGGTAACAACAGATGTAGTTGAATTCACTAATGATTTCGGCTTGCAAACGACAGTTGGTTACTATAATCAGGGCACAGGATACATCAGTGGTGCAGAGGCATTCCTACGGCACCGCGTTAATGAAAAGTTCTTCGGTTGGTTCTCTTACACATGGACACATAGGGAACAGCGTGCACATCCCGATGCCCTTTATGAACCACACATCTTTGATAACACACACATCATCAGCCTTGTCGGCAACTACAACATCAGTCCAACTTTAGAGATTGGGGGGAAGTGGCAGTATTCAAGCGGGACAACAGGTGCGCCTGTAAGCGAAATCCTTCTGATCCAAGACCCAATAACACGAGGTATGCAACCTATCTTCACTGATGTTCAGGGCGTGGCGGAAATATCTTTGGCATCATTACCCTCCTATCACCGATTAGATCTGCGTGTGAGTAAAACTTGGCATCGTAAAGGGTGGCAAATAAGTGGATTTCTTGAGATTCTGAATGCCTACAATCGTAAAAATACTATCAAGTTTTATAATCCAGCGGGTGACAATGTACAGGAGGCACCCCAACTTCCCATCATCCCCTACATCGGCTTGACAATCGGGTTCTGAATCCAAACGCTCTAATACCATCAAACCCGTTTCCACCACCGCTGGTAAGGACCCCATCCTTGCCCTTTCCCAACCGACAGCTAACCATCCATAGACACACCCGAGGCGATCTACACGCTTTGCTTTTCTGTGTCCTGGCGGGGAAATAAATCTTAAGTAAACTAAAAATTTGAAGATTACGTTAGAAAAGGCATTGTTGATTTTACATTACAAACTTGCTCACTTCGACCGATCTTTTGGCGAGTTAGAATCCGAACGCTGTCCAAAACTTATGTTAGTTTGGACACAATCAAACAAAACGGAGGTTAATGTTTCCATCATGGAAAAGCCATTGTCTATTCTATTTTTGTTGGTGCTTACTGCCTTACCTGCCCTTGCCCAAACCGGCGATGTTCAAGGCACCGTCTATCAGCAAAGCACAGGAAAACCACTCAAAGCCGCTGATGTCCGCATTACTGAAACAAACCAACACCAAAAAACCGATGAAAACGGTATCTTCCGCTTCACCGAACTTCCTGAAGGCACCTATACCTTTGTTGTTACGCACCCACTTGAAACCACACCTACATCAATCTCGGTTGCCATCAGCAGCGGGGATACCATCGAAGTCAAAATACACCTCGGCGCAGCCTTTAAACTCGAAACAGTGGTGGTGGAAGGGAAACGTCTCCCGCCGACGATCAGTCGCACAGAAATCCGCGGCAGCGAACTCCTACGTATCCCCGGTGCTGCCAACGACGCACTCAAAGGGTTGACGACACTTCCAAGCATCGGGATTCCAAACGATTATTTTGGCGTGCTTTACATTCGTGGAAGTGAACCCGGATCAAACCTTTATTATCTTGATCGAACACCGCTCGGATATCCGTTTCACTGGGGCGGTTTACTTTCAACCATCAGCTCAGAAACGATTGAAACAATTGACATCTATGCTGGTGGTTACGGTGCGGAATTCGGATTGGATTCACAAGCCGTGCTTGACATCCACGCCCGGAACAGCATTGACAAACGGTTCGATGGGAAATTTAACCTCAATATTTTCTATTCTGAAGGGTTGCTCGAAGGTAGAATCGGAGATAAGGGATACGTTTCCGTCTCAGGACGGCGAAGTTACTTCGATCTCATCGCTGGACGGATTTACGAAAGCCAGACCGGGGAGACACAACAGTTTCCCTATTTCTCGGATTATCAACTCAAATTCGTCTATCCACTGACTGAAAACCACAACCTCACACTTAATGCATTCGCTGCAACTGACCATTTTAATGTCGAGACAGAGGAACAGGAAGAAGATGAAATGGAAATAGACGATCCTTTTGAGTCCTCTGCCTTTTTCAAAAATGGATTTAACGGGCAAGGCATTCACCTGCGTTCAGAATTCACCGAAAACCTCACATCCAATCTATCGCTTACCCGTTCATTTAATTTTCTTAATATAGACTTAGATGCGGTTATATCAGAGACTATCCTTACAGATGAAAACGATGAGATAATCGCTAAAACCAAGGATTCTCTCGAGTATAATTTAAGGGTTAACGTCCCAGTCTATACCCTCCGCGAAGACGTGTCTTACAGACTAACACCTACACTCCAACTTGAACCGGGGTTTCTCCTTGCGTTCAGTCCAGCGAACAGTACGGAGCATTCCAGTTATCCGGCATTTGAAGAAGAAGTGCCAGATGACGAAACAGCGAGCGAACTGTTTCAAACAGATCCAACGAAAGTTGGCTTTGACGATGATGGAACGCTGCGGATACGCACGACTGAAACCAGAGACTACGAATTTGGACACGATTTGCAACGTGCCGAAGGCTATCTACAAACACGATACGATCCCTTACCCGCACTTTCAGTCGCGCTCGGTGTCCGGGTCGATTACCTGGATGTGATAGAGCAGCTTTCCGTTCAACCCCGGGGTAGTGTTAGTATCAAACTTCCGATCGGTTCTAACCTCCTATTCGCTTACGGGCACTACGAGCAGAGTCCACAACTGTCCGAGCTGCTATCAGAGAATGGGAACGCAGCGTTAAAGTCAAGTCTCACACGTCACTATATCATGGAGCTAAAACATGAGCTTTCCTCTCAAACAGAATTTAAGTTTGCGACCTATTACAAGAACTCACAAAAACTGGTAACCGAAGATGAAGTTTCAAATTTCCTCAATCAAGGGGCTGGATATGTCGGTGGGGTAGAGGCGTTCCTACGGCATCGGATCCCAGATAAATTCTTTGGCTGGATTTCGTATGCCTACACGCACGCCGAGCGTCGAGAAAATCCTGATGTTACATATCAGCCGTATCTATTCGATAACACACACATCGTTAGCATTGTGGCAAACTATAATTTTAGCCCGGATTTTGAGATCGGCGCGAAGTGGCAGTATCTCAGCGGCACCGCCGAAGCACCTATCAGCTCTATCGTTCTCATCCAAGACCCAGTAACGCGCGGATTGAACCCACTTTTCTCAAGTTTTAGCCGCGTCTTAGGTGCTAAACTGACACCCTACCACAAGTTAGATTTGCGGATAAGTCGTAAATGGAATTTCATGGGTATGAAGATAGGTGGATTCATTGAAGTTCTGAATGTATACAACCGCAAAAATACCATTGAGTTTATCCAGAATGAAGGGACATTTGAAGTACAAGGCGAGGAAGTCACAATTGAAGAACATGAGGTCGGAACAGCCAGGCAACTTCCATTGCTGCCTTATATTGGGTTGACGCTTGAATTTTGAGGACAGAGATTTGCGATTTAAATGTTCCTCTGATATAATACCGCTGTAGTGCTGAAAGAGCAGAAGCGGACGACAAAGGGAGTAGGTATGAAAGTCTTGATTATCTTTAGTATCTGTGTTCTGGTGCTCACTGGCTGTACGAGTGCTGAGTACCAAAAAATGCAGGCAGAACGGGATCAACTCCTCAAGAATTATGAAGGCCTCCGCGAGGAAAACAGTGAGTTGAAACTAAAAAATAGCATCACCGATACTCTCCTCGGCAAGTGGAAGTTTTTAAGTCTTGAGATGGCGGAGAGCGGTGTCACCCAAGAGGTTGCGGAAGCCAAAGCCGCACTTTACGCCCTTGAACTGAGAAATCTCACACTTGAATTCTTCGAGGAAAAAGGTATCTACCATTACCGAGGTAAAAAAAGCGGCATAGAGGTCTTCGGTCAATGGACTGTGATTACGATTCGGTACGGAGATGAACCCTTTCCGTTTATCCGATTCATCAGACGCACCGGCCCAGAGATGGAAAAATTGCTTTTCGCAGCAACTGAGGATGGAAGAGCACTTGGGTTGTCGAGCGCGCCCGGATTGGATGCAGCGCGGGATGTGAGTATTTCAGTTACGCCTGACAGACTATATCTCACAATGCACGGTAAGATGCAATCAGGACCCAGTGGCTGGGTGCAAAGTGGTGGCGTGCGTTGTTATTTTGAGAGGATTGAGGAATGAAAGTATTAACTATCTTTGGTTTGATAACACTGATTTTCGCAGGTTGTACCTCGGTGGAATACCAGCAGATGCAGAACGAACGGGAACAACTCCGTGCGGCGTATGAGGAAGCCCGGATAAAGAATGATAGAGGGAGCGTCAAGAACACGGTTGCGGGCGAAGTGCTTGGCACATGGCAGTTCCTTGGTATAGAGGTCTTAGAAAGCGATTTGAGTAATGAAATTGTGCGCGCTGCTACTGCACTTGATGAAGCGAGTCGTAAAAACTTGACCATCCGTTTTTTTGAACAGAACGGCATGCGTTTTTACGAGGGTAACAACGGTAGTATTCGGGTTACGGGTGAATTCTCGGTCTACGTTGAACGGATCGCTGAGATTTTATATCCAGAGCTTGGCATGAATCAGAGATTAGGCATTAGACCGGGGGAGTTTTTATTCAGTGAGCGTTTGGGCGGAGTATTCGGTGGTCCGCCCGGATCATCCGATGTTTTGATTTCTGTGCAGGGGAATCAACTTCATCTGACATTAGGCGCGGGTGTATCGCCGACTCCGACACCTGATGGATGGGTACAGAGCGACGGCATTAGATATTCCTTTGAACGGGTCAAATAAAAAATCAGAAAGCAGAGGAGGAAAATTGCGATGAAAGCGTTAGTCATGTTCAGTATTTTAATGATGGTTTTTACGAGTTGTGCGATCTTTACGCCGCAAGAGGCGCAGGAGGAGCGACGGCGTTTACTCGCGATGCGTGACGCTGCGCGCGAGCGGCACAATCCAGAAAGGGTTAAAGAGGCAGTAAAGGAGCTTCTCGTCGGTAAGTGGCAGTATGTGGAGTTGGAGGTTGAAGAAGGCAACGTTTATGCCCAGAGAGCAAAACCGGTACCGCAACAGGTGGTGGATTCGCTAAATACTGCTATAAAGGGACTTGCTAAAGGTGTTGCCGGTGAACAAACAGCGGCACCTAATGTGACTGACCAGGCGACACAACCAAATTCAAACGCCGCCACGCCAGGAAAAGACAAACAGGAATCAGAGGGAAACCAACAGAACCCACAAGAAGATGCAACGCACCTGCCATCTATCGAGGTTAGAGATGAAAAATCAAATCAACGGATATTGGGCGCGAAGGCTGCGCTCGTTGCGTCTACCCGCAAAAATCTCATACTCGAATTTTCTGAGGACCGTAGTTCTTACTATTACAGCAGTAGCAATCGCGGCACGAACGTCACCGGGCAGTGTTATGTTACCACGAAGCGATACGGAGACGATCCGCTCACATTTATCCGTTTTAATCAGCGGACGGGACCAGAATTGCTCGAATTCCTTTTCGGTTCCGAGGCCATAAAACAGATAACGGCGAAGCAAAAACAGAAGGCAGCTGAGATGACGCAAAATTTCAATCGAAAAGGTGCTTTAAGGGCGACATCGCGCTCAATATCTTTGATGCCAGGCATTACGGTGACGGATGATACACTTTCTTTAGTGCTCTACGGGGATATGCAATTAACACCGACAGGGTGGATGCGCACCGGTGGATTGAGATGTACTTTCAAGCGGATTGAGTAAGAGTTTCGCTTTGCAAGCAGCTTTAGGAGGCACGCATGAGGATTTTTGTATCATTCAGCATCCTGATTCTGGCATTTACAGGTTGCGCCTCGGTAAAATATCAGCAGATGCAGGACGAACGCGATACCCGTCGTGAGGCGTACGAAGATGCCCAACGAAAAGAGGCACGCGAGCGTAGCCGCAATTTTCTTTCCGACGATATGATCGGTGAGTGGGAATTTCTCGACATCGTTGTTGAAGAAAGAGACGGGAGCGAAGACCTTTTGAAAGCGAAAGCAGCACTTACCGCCTCTAGACTCAAGGGATTCAGACTACGGTTTTGGAAAGGCAGCGATACTTCTTACTATTACCGCATCGAAAATCTGATTACGAAACCTTATGGGAAATACACGACAGGAATGCACTACAAAGAGGATAAACCGAGGAGTGGCGTGCTTCGATTATTTCCGATATCTGGGAGGCAGATACCTGACCTCTTCTTTGATTTCACCAAGGGTATTCATCAGCAGGTACTTACCAATGATGGAGAGGTGCTTTCTTTCGTAGGAATTGGAACGAGAGTGATAGGGCTTTCCGTGAAAGAGTCGCAGCTGGATTTGACATTAGATCTTGGTATGGTATTAAGCCCTGACGGTTGGCTACGTCGTGGGAATATCCGCTGTTCGTTTCAGCGGATTGAGTAGTTTGTGTATAGGTGTGTCGGTCCTAATGGGAGGAACCTTTGATGAAAAGTATTCGTATCTTTATTCTATGTTGTGCTGCTTCAATAGTGATGCTCGCTATGGGTCAGGCGTTGGCGGCAGCACCGGCGACTGCGAAAATCGTGTTTGCATCAAACCTAAATGTGAAAGCGAAAGGTGGAAGTGATATTTACATCATGAACCCTGACGGGACTGGGCGCGTCAATTTGACCCGTCATAATGCGAAGGACTCAGAACCGACTTGGTCGCCTTCAGGAAAGCATATTCTTTTTACGTCGGACCGAGATGGCGACAATGACATTTACCGCATGAACGCGGATGGAACGAATGTAAGGCGGATTTTCAAGAAATGGGCGAATCGATCAAATCCTGCGTGGTCCCCGGATGGTAGACAAATCGCGTATTTCCGTGGAGACGAGGAAGCGATCTATATTGCTTCAATTGATGGGGCGAATGAAAAACATCTGGTTAAAGGGTGGCATCCTACATGGTCACCCGATGGCACCGAAATTGCTTTTGTTTCGCTTGAGGGGAGTCTTGATATTCGTGTCATCGACTTAAAAACCCGTTTGGAAAGAGTCCTTGTCCCGATGGAACAGGCACTACTTCACGAACCTGTATGGTCTCCGGATGGAAGCAAAATAGCTTTTAATCGCATCAATTTCTTATTGTTTATTCTTAAGGTGCTGTTTAATGGTAAAGATAATATGCCTGCACAGACCATTGATACTGTGAATAGCGATGGCACCGAGATAGAGGCGATCGTTGTTGACGGATCCCAGGTTTCCGACCCGGCATGGTCACCCCAAAGTGATGCCTTAATCTACAGCCAACTTTCTGGAAAGGAACGGCATCTCTTTAAAATCTCTTTAGGGAGTCGTGTTTCGGAACAAGTCACACAGGCTGGGAGCAACTATAGTTCAGATTGGTTTGATCCAGCGGTTCTATCTGTTGCGCCGCGACTGGCATCACACCTGACGATGTGGAGTAAAATCAAAACCAAAACTAATTAGTTTCTATAGACATAGCACCCCTACGGGGTGAAGAAAATACTTGAAAAGTGGTATTGAAATACGCAGAAATACCCAAGCAAAAACACCAAAACCTATTAGTAGCAACTTGGGTTAAATGGGTAATAAAGGGTTTCCGGACGACAAACAGATGGATCCTGGAAGGACGTATATTGCTTAAAAGTGGTGATGTAAACGCAGGAAACATGATTGACGTTTAATGCTGCAAAAGATGACGATTCTGAAATATCCCTTTCATTTATGTTGACACAACTACTCAAGAGGTTTCCGACCTCGCTCACAAGGAGGAACCCATGAATTGCAGATATGAATACATGACGCTGTTTATCTTCTGTATGTTTACACTTGCAGTCATCGGATGTGCGACACACACTATCGAACATGATCAAGATGTTGAAGCTTTATATAGCCCTTGGTTGAATCAGTCCTTTGAAGAATTTCTGCAGAAAAACCCCGATCCGAAACAGTCAACGCCTATAGGTCAAGGTAACTATAGGCATACTTTCATTTATGACATTGAGTCACAAGCTGAGATTGTTGTCGATATATTAGCAACACTGGGAGAAACGGATACCGGGCACGACGATTACTATCATGTCTATGTCTATGTGAACAATCCGGGTATTATATATAAGGTAGATTACCGGCGCAGGACTGAAAAATGGTAATAATCGCAAAGGAGGCAAATGAATTGTTATGAAAAATATGCCGCTCCGGTTTTTCTTTCCACTTAGTCTAATATTAGTGCTCGCCAGCGGTCATATAGCGTTCGCGAGAGCTCCGACAACTGCCAGAATCGTATTTTTCTCATTACGCGATGACAACGCAGAGATTTACACAATGGCTCCGGATGGTAGCCAACAGAGAAACTTAACCAAGCATCCTTCAAGCGACAGGGAACCTGTCTGGTCGCCTAAAGGAGAACACATCCTTTTTGCCTCTGACCGGACTGGAATTTTGGATCTCTACCTGATGGATCCAAACGGAACGAATGTGCGGAAAGTATTCGGAGTGTCAGCACAGAGGAAACATCCGAGTTGGTCGCCCGACGGCAAAAAGATCGCTTATGTGAAACGGCAGGCGATCTACATCGCAACGATAGATGGTGAAATGGAGGAGCAAATCGCAAAGGTTGGCGAGAGGGGTGGATCGCCAACATGGTCGCCTGACGGATCGGAGCTCGCCTTCGTCCGAAAGGAACCAGACGGTTATCAATTAGTGCTTATCAACGTCCAAACGCTCGCGGAAAAAATGCTGTTCCCCCAGGCAGGTCAGTGGATTTATAACCCATCGTGGTCGCCCGATGGCAGCAAAATCGCCTTTTCTTGGTGGGATAAGGCAACAGAAACAAGTACCCTCTACAGCATAAATCGCGATGGAGGCGGGAGACAGAAGATTTTTTCACCGGGACGCAGACCAGTCTGGTCTCCACACGGAGACGAGCTGCTTTATGAAGATTATATTCCGCTGCAGCTTGGGCGTATAAAACTTAACGTTCCACAAATCTTCAAAATTACTCTGGAAAGTCACGAACCTGAACGACTCACAAACAATGGCGCAAATTTCGATTCAGATTGGTTTGATCCAGTAGTTTTATCTGTCGCGCCACAACCGCAGTTGTTCACAACAGTATGGGCGAAAATAAAAAGCCGAAACTAACGTTAATGGAGACATTACGAATGAAACACACATCTATCCTCCTCCGTTCAAACAATCAAAGTTACACCAAGTTTGCTATATTGAGTTGTCTCATCGGCACGCTACTTTTGTTTGGTAGTATTTCTGCTGTCTGGGCAAAAGCACCGGTCACTGGGAAGATAGTGTTTGCATCGACCCGGGATGGCAATTCTGAAATCTACATTATGAATCCCGATGGAAGCGATCAGGTTAACTTAAGTCGGGACAAGGCAGACGACTCTGATCCGGTATGGTCACCCGATGGAGAGCAGATTTTGTTCGTCTCTGATCGAGATGGGCCACCTGATTTGTATGTTATGGATTCAGATGGCAGCGGTGTCCGAAGAGTGTTCGGAAGCAGGGACTATAGATCCAATCCGAGTTGGTCGCCTGATGGTAGAAAGGTTGCTTACGTAGAGGGGGAGGGGAACGATGCTACTATCTACACGGCGACGATAAGGGGCAAATTTGTTGAGAGAGTGGCTGCTGGATTTATGCCGAGTTGGTCGCCCAATGGTCGCGAGATCGTCTTTTCTGCTATCAGTATTAATCGTTCACCGCTTGGTGTTTTTAGCCTCAGGAACCGTACCAAAAAGATGCTTCTCCCAAATAAAATACCGTGGATAGTGTACCCGGTATGGTCTCCACGTGGTAACGAAATCGCCTTTTCGCAAATTGATGGGGTGTTCAATCAAGGTTTACTTGAATGGTCGAAGGCGAGCCTATTTGTTGTGAATCGCGATGGCATCGGACTTCATCGAATTGCCAAAGATGAAACGACGGTTGCCATAGAACCGGCATGGTCTCCACATGGCGATGAACTTATTTATACGGATGCAGTCATGCGACCAGATGAGGTGTTTTATCAACTTTTCAAGACTGATATGACTGGTCGCAGACCGGTGCAACTTACAGATGAAGGCGATAATTTTGCGGCTGATTGGTTTGATCCGACAGCCTTAGATGTTTCGCCTTCGGAGGCGTTGCTAACGACTGTGTGGGGTAAAATCAAGGCGAATTAGGGGCGCACTGTCCGCACTTGCCCACGGAGATCAAGTTGCACCTTCCAATTATTCCAGCGCGGTAGCAGCACGGTGCTCAATGTCGGTTTGCGGATGCCGCGCTGCCATCGCAACGTGACCAATTTGTGGATAGGATCGTATTCCACGTCGAATTTGGCACCGTTGACAGAAAATTCTTTGGGATACTGTGCCTCAATTGCAGCGATAGTTTTGGTGTCTATCTCAGTAAAGATCAAATCTTCTGGCGAGAGGAGTTGCCAGTCTTCGGCGACCTCTACACCGAGAACAGTGAGCCGTGAAACCAACCATGTGTGCGGTGTCAAATCGGTGGTTTCCGAGGTATCTATGTCGGGGTTGAGGGCACAGTGAAGTATCCAAGCGTCGATCGCCCGGGTGAGTTGCTCACCGACTTCCGAAAGTAGGGAGCCAGAGAGGATAAGTGATGCCAACGCCTCTCTGAGCAGTGTGCCACGCAACGGTTGACGGCTGCGTCCGATCTCGCGTCCTGCATATTCAGTTACCACCTCTGCGACAATGTCTTCACCTTCCAGCCTCGGCGCAGCGAGTTGAGAGATACCGATTCCAGCGTTGACCAAATCGTCAAACGAGCAAGGCATAGCAGTCCGTCCCATCAATTGTACGCGTGTCCCTTTCGCTATGCCAACAGTTTCCAAAATCAGGGCAGCGTTCCGCTCTACGGGAAGCAGCGAATCGGAGTCAAGTAAGACCTCTTCGTGTCCATTTCCCCATCCCTTACCTTTCCGCCGTCGTACGTAAGCACAAGTGTCCCATTCACGCAAGAGATACGCGATCAAAGCATTACGGTTGGGCTGTGCTGGTGCTTTATCTTTCACCACAGGTGGTAGCTCGAAGAAATCTCTGAGCTGCGTCGCGATTCTGCGGCATTCGGCAAGGGCAGTTGTATGGAGATGATGCCGTTTGTTATTACTGTGTCGCAGCGTTCGGATTGCTGTCGTAGCATCGCATCCATCGCGAAAAAGTTCTTTTTGACGCGCTTCGCGAACAGTGTCCTGCCGTTCAGGTGGCACGCGGTCGATGCGCTGCCATAAGGTGGTGGGACGCTCCAACGTCGCAATCAGATCAATCAGATCGCGTCGCAGAGAAGATGGTGCTTTTACCAACAATCGGGCGTGAAGCGGGTTGATAGGTAGTGCACAAATCTTTGCACCCTCCGTTGTGAGTGTGCCATCATCTGAGAGAACACCCCAGCTTTTCAGCGCGGTTTGCGCCCTTTCCACGGCGAAATCTGGGGGCGCATCGAGAAACGTCAGATCTTGCGGGCGATAGCCGGTTGCAGCGACAGTGAGTACAAATTGCGTCAAATCCTCCCGCCGAATCTCCGGGGAAGTTTCCTGTTCGAGTTGACCGTGTTCCTCCCAGAGTCTGTAGCAGGTACCCGGTCCAAGGCGACCTGCACGCCCGCGGCGTTGTTCGGCTGAGGCTTGCGAAATCGGGCATAGTGCAAGGACAATGCGTCGGTTTTGATGGATACGTTGACGGACTAAACCGGTATCCACTACAGCAGTGATACCAGGGAGCGTGATTGATGTTTCTGCGACGTTGGTCGCAAGAATGACGCGGCGACGTTGAGATTGTGTGTCGTCAAATGCTTTGTCTTGGGCATCGGGTGGTAGATCACCGTGTAGGGGGATAACCTCAAGATGCTGCCTCTTGCGCAGTGCGTCATGGCACGCGTTAATCTCACCCTTTCCGGGTAGAAATACCAAGATATTCCCCACGGTCTCTTTGAGGGCGCGATGCATCGCTTTTTCGACGCGTTCTACTAAGTTCTGAGATGTAGGGACCACTGCCCCGCCAAGGTATCGGACTTCAACAGGATAGACGCGCCCTTCCGCGCGTAGCACTTGTCCGCCAATGAACCGGGCGAGTTGGTGTGCAGCTATCGTGGCAGACATGATAATAAGCCTCGCGTCGGGTCGTTTCTTTTGGCAGATCGCGAGAAAGAGGTCTGTTTCGACACCGCGTTCGTGGAATTCGTCCAAAATGATAGTGCCATACTGGTCTAACTCCTGTCCCGCAGCATATCTTAAAGCGATGCCGGGTGTAACGAAACGGATACGGGTTAAGGTGTCAGAGCTGACATCTTCAAAACGCACCGTGTAGCCAACCGAATGCCCCAGGGGTTCGCCGAGTTGTTCTGCCACCCATCGTGCAAGTGAACGGCATGCGACGCGACGCGGTTCCACGACGAGCACAGGTGCGTCTGACCGCGCGGCACACCAAGGTGGAATTTGTGTTGATTTTCCACTGCCAGTCGGTGCTACAATCACCACAGGCCCCATTGTGATTGCGTCGTGAAATGTTGTCTTTAATGCTGTAATTGGAAGATCAATTTCATTCATAACCCATATTATAACTGATTAACTGACAATTGATAACTAAAAACTAAATCGCCGTATTCAGTTATCAAACGCTCTTGACATTTCCAGAAGTTTCTGATATTATAATCCACATATCTAAAACTCATATTTTGAAGGTAAATCATGTTGTACCCAAAATTCGTAAAACAGATACATCCAAAAAAACAAAAGACGCACTGCCTATTTGCCTTAATAGCGTTTACCGGGGTGTTTTTCTATCAACACTTGGCACATAGTCAACAATATGTCATCGTTGACAGTGAAAACGGCGATAGACTCACCGGTATTTGGCGCAGTGGCACTGATACTCACTTTGAAATTGAATACCAAGGACAAGTTTTAAGACTCCTATTGACGGGACATACCCTTAGTTTCATATCAGACATAGAGAATGTACCAGATCGAACTGCTACGAAGTATTATCGCAATGGGCTGGCATTGCTGAAGTTAGAGCTCCCTGAATTAGCACAACGGCGGTTTGAATCTGCTATTGAAGAGTTTCCGAGATATCCGGCTGCGCATTATCAACTCGGTTTACTTCACGAAACAAATGGCGATAATGCAAAAGCGTTAGAACGTTTCCGTTCTGTGGCGATCCTTGATGCGGCGAATTTTGATTTGGTCCCACATCTTCAGGAACTGGGAAACGCTGCCCTCGCCAACGAGGCTTATGCGAAAGCTGTGGATAGTTACCAATTGATTCTAAGATATTATCCGGAACACGCATCGATACCAGAATTGCGTTACATCACTGGCTTTCTGCTTGTTGAAGAATTAGAGGATTATGATACAGGACTGCCCCTCCTTGAATCGGCAATTCAACAGAACCCCGACACGTCGTTCCATGAAAAGGCATTTTTCCTAATTGGAAAATTGCAAGCGAAAACCAATCGGTTGGAAGATGCGCTCCATACTTTACAAGGGTTTGTTATGCGTTATCCGGTGAGCGAGTCGGTTTATGAGGCGCGTCTCATCCGTGCTGAGGTCAATTTGAAATTGGGTAGAATGGCGGAAGCTCGGAATGAAGCATCTCAAGTCTACGGTATGAGCGCAGATGAGGCGATAAAGGAAGACGCAAAACAGATTTTGGATGAAACCCGATGGAAGGTCTACACAGTGGCAGATGGCCTCCCTGACAACCATGTGCAAGCCATCGCTTCCGATGATACGCGGTTATGGGTGGGTACCCCGAGCGGTGTAATGCTATTTGAGACTGCTTTCAATAACTGGATACCGAAAGCACACGTGCCGCAGCTGATTAACAACGCAACGCCAAAGGTTCCGGATGTACAAGCGATTGCGGTGAACTCAGAAGAGGTGTGGGTCGGCACGCGTTCTCAAGGCGCGATCCATTACAACAAGTTGACCGGCGAAATCCAGATGTATCCTCCAAGTGCTCCGCTTAATTTCCCCGCTTGGGTCAAGGATATCAAGATGGATGATAGTGAGATATGGTTTGCTACCGATGAAGGCGTTGTTCGTAAAAGAGGTGATTCGTTGTTTGTTTACAACAGGCAACAAAGTTTCATTCCCGCAGATGACATTGAGACTTTGTTGTTGATGCCTACAGCAGTTTGGGGTGCTTCGGCAGATGGAGACATTGTAACGTTTGACCGAGAAGACAACGAATGGGATCCCCTCTATCGTTCTACTGAAATTGAAGAAGGCACGACGGTTGTCGGTTTTGATATTGCAGAAGATCAGTTGCTTTTTACATGGTATAATGCTGCTGAAAAGACCAACGGTTATTTTCGAGCAGATCTGGATGGACTGAACGGAAAATCGACGCCTATTGACGTGGGCATAGAAGATGAGAGCGACTTAAGAAACATTTATATCAGAGGAATTTTGGACAAGACACCGATAGTCTCAGAAGATAATGAGACACCGCCTGTAGAAACACCGGATCCGCCGACATCCGAAGGTTCTCCCGAAACAGAGGCGTTAGAGTTAGAAGAGGAAGTCCCACCACCGCCGCCTCCTACGCCTTTAGTGCTGTGGATAGCGACGAATGATGCTTTTTATACGCATCACACACGTCCTAATGAATGGGAGGATACAACGACCCCACAAATAGTGTCCGGTGAATTAATAATACATGCGCTGATCGTCGTAAACAACAGGGCATGGATAGCGACTAACAACGGTTTAGCAACAGTGAGCGTCCAATGAGTCCTGTTCTCGGGCGTGCACGGACTTAAAAATCATGCAACCGACATCCACAAAACTTATTACGCGTTGGTCAGCTGCCGAACCCGCCCAGGTCGAAGATGAATTGGTTGTTGAAGAACCGCTTGAGATTCGGGTGGGACAACAGAGTTTAATCGTTGTGATGCGGACCCCGGGACACGATTTTGAACTCGCAGCGGGTTTTCTTTATACGGAAAGCCTCATAACTTCCGGCGACGACATTGAGATCATAGCGTATTGCGATGAAGATGTTACGGAGACGCAAGATGGCGGTTTATCGTCGTTACAGAACATTGTCAATGTTCAGCTCACGGAAGAATTGGATCTTGATACGCAATCGGGCTGGCAGCGCAACTTTCACGCGAATGCCAGCTGCGGACTCTGTGGCAAGATGACGATTGAATCTGTTAGACAGCAAGTATCTCCGCTGGATTCGGGGTTTTGTGTAAATCAAGGGGTGCTCTATCAGCTCAATGACCGATTAAGGAAAGCACAATCGGTTTTTGAAAAGACGGGTGGGCTTCACGCCGCTGGATTATTCAGCGAAACAGGTGAGCTGCTGATTGTTAGAGAGGACATCGGCAGACACAACGCTGTCGATAAGGTGATCGGACAAGCGTTACTGTCTGACTTGGTGCCACTTGAGCGACACATTTTGATGGTCAGCGGTCGCGCCAGTTTTGAGATTGTGCAGAAGGCACTTTTCGCACGCATCCCAGTTATCGTTGCTGTTTCCGCCGCATCGACACTCGCTGTTGACCTTGCGCAGGAAGGTAATCTCACGTTGGTTGGTTTCATGCGGGGACAGAGTATGGCCGTTTATAGTTGCCCGGCGCGCATTCGTCGCGAATCCTGAGAAAACAAGAGAAGATACACATTTTACTATCTTTTTCGGCGTGTACGTCTCTATAATAGCAAGTAGAACTTAAAAGGAGAAAAATTCTTATGTTAGGCATTTTGAACGGTATCCAAGGGCTCGTTAATTTTCTATTTTTTGTGGCGATTGTTGGTACTTTAGTGGTTTCGTGGCTATATGCCAGTAGATTGAAAAAGCAGTACGGTGCGGACTTCCCGTGGAGCAAAACAGCGATGATCGTCGGGATTGAAGTCCTGCTTTGGATCGGATTTACCATTTTCTGGGGATTCGTTAAAGCGTTTTGGTTGCCAATTGTCGTTATTGCTATTATTGCGATTGTGCTCATCTCGCGGAAGAAACGAAGGTACGTTTGACATTTGAAGTCCATCTACTATTCAATATTTGGGCTTCGTCGCGGTCGTTGGAATGCTCAGAGGCGCTGGCAGGCCCTTGTTATATCATTTGTGAACCGATCAACCCGTTGAACCTGGCACAGTTTACTGATTTTTGACAATTTTTCAAAGTTGAAACAGATTTTAGTTTGCTGGATGTCTTTTAGGCTGACCCCGGCCTCAACTAAATTGGGTTGTTAGGTTAAAAAAGGGAAGTAAATACGGTTTAACCATTCAAACAAACATATTCGCGATGCGATTCGTTACGCTGAAAGCAAAAATTGGAGGGTTACGAAGGCAGGCCCCCGAGCGCATATCTGGGGTAAACTCTGGTGCCTGCACCACGCCCGCGATGGTTGCCGCACACAAATCCTGTCAACACCAAGAAACCCTGAACTGCATGCGCGGGATATCCGTCGCTACATTGACAGATGCCCTCATACTGGTAACGATATGACAATCAATAATGGAGAAACTGACTATGAAAGTGCATGAGTTCACACTCATTTTAACGACTGAACCTACTGAGGAAGAGGCTGATAGGTTATTTGGCGTTTTTAACGATGCGACACTCGCTACAAGTGTCGGTGTTCCGCAAATTCGCTTTCACCGGGAAGCTTCATCCTTGGAAGAGGCTATTGATTCTGCCCTGATGAATGTTACAGAATCAGGTTTTGAGGTTATCCGAATCGAAATTGAGCCTCAGGTAGTGACCCAAAGCACTCATCGGTTCCAAAACCAAGTCGCCACCTAAATTTTCTAAGATTGAAGCCATCTATCGCAAATAGGGGCGAGCGTATAGTCATAGTGGTTTGTCTATTGATGCCCCGCAGCTGATGAGAGGGAAAATATAATGAGTCGAACAGGGAGAGCCGTGGTCGCGTGCGGCAAGGATTTTGAAATTCGTGAATATCCGGTTCCCGAACCTGAACCTAACACCGTGCTGCTCCGTCAAGAGTTAGCGGGGATCTGCGGAACAGACCTGCATAACTGGCAGAACGGTTTCCAAACAGAGGTGCTATTGGGGCATGAAAACGTCGGCATTATTGAGGCACTTGGTGAAGGTGTGGAGACCGATTATGTAGGTAAACCTGTTAAAGAGGGTGACCGAGTTATTTTTGCACCGGGAACGAACTACGGGGCTTACGGATTTCAGTGGAACCCCGATGAAGCACCACATTTTCGCGGCGGGTTTGCGGATTATATGTATCTCAACTATCCGAATACCTGTTTTATGAAGACCGAAACTTCTCCTGAGGTTGCAGTACTCACAGAGCCTTTTACTGTTGGTGTTCACGCCGCAATGCGCGGTGAAATAAAACTGGGTGATACCGTTGTTGTGCAAGGTTCAGGTGCTATTGGGCTTGTAACGCTTGCGTGTGCGAAATTGAGCGGAGCTGCGAAAGCGATCATGGTCGGTGGCCCCGCGGGGCGCCTGGCTCTCGCGAAACGGCTCGGTGCGGACGTAACGATAGATATTGAAGCGGTCACCTCTGTTGAAGAGCGGACGGAACTTGTGAAAGCGGAAACGCCGCGCAAAGAAGGCGCGGACGTTGTTTTTGAATGTGCAGGTTTTCTTCCGGCTACGCCAGAAGGGTTGGGCTACACCCGCCGCAGCGGCACTTTTGTTGAGGTCGGTCACTTTGTGGATATGGGGTCAATTGACTTCAACATTAACCAGTTACTGATGCGCAAAAACCTTCGGGTCGAGGCAATTTGGGGGAGCAGTTATGAACACTTCGTTCGCGGCTTACCGCTTCTGGAACAGAGTGGATTGCCCTTTGCCGATATGATTAGTCACCAGCTGCCGCTTTCACAGGTCGAAGACGGTTTTAAAGCACTTGATGGTGGCTATCGTATTAACGGCGAAACAGCCATTAAAATTGCGGTTCGAGCGGAAGAATAGACGCATGTTGAAAAATTGCGCGCTTTTTAAGCGTGCACACACTGCGTGCTGATACGGCGCGCCTATAGGAGGCATAATTGATGGCAAAAACATATCGCATTGGCTTCGCGTCCCTTGTGCATGATCATGTTTGGGGCGAGCTTCGTCATTGGAAATCACATCCAAACGTTGAAATCGTTGCAGCGGGTGATGTCAATGCGGAATTACGCACACAATTTAGTAATGAAACGGGTGTTGAAAACATCTATGATTCTTGGCAAGAGATGATAGAGAAAGAGGAATTGGACATCGTCCAAGCATCGGCAGAGAACAGTGCGGGTGCTGACATCGTTGAAGCTGCGGCTGCAAAGGGTGTTCACGTTGTTTCAGAAAAGCCGATGGCTGCGCGCCTGTCGCAAGCGGAGCGGATGGTTACTGCCGCAGAAAATGCCGGTACTTTACTCATGGTGAATTGGCCCACGGCGTGGAGTCCCGCGCTCAATACAGCGATGAATCTCATCAAAGACGGCGCAATCGGTGACGTTTTCTACTTTAAGTGGCGTTCTGCGCACAACGGACCTAAAGAAATCGGCTGCTCTCGTTACTTCTACGAATGGCTCTACGATGAGGAGAAAAATGGGGCGGGTGCGTTGATGGATTATTGCTGTTACTGTGCGGATATGTGTGCCTACCTCCTCGGTACCCCTCAGCAGGTGACGGCGTTCCGCGGCACTTTCGTGAAAGATTATCCGATTCCTGATGATAATGCTGTCATCGTCATGAAATACGGGAACGCTTTCGGAATTACAGAAGCGTCTTGGACACAAAAGGTCGGTTATGTTACACCGAATCCAGTGGTTTATGGCACTGAGGGTGCGTTGATGGTTAGTGGTAACGAAGTGCATTTGCATCCCGCAGGCAGTGATGCCGAGGTGGTAACGCCTGAGCAACTGCCAGAAGGGCAGCGCAACGCTGCGGAATACTTTATTCACTGCTTGGAGACAGGCGCGCCCGTTGAAGGTTTGTGTAGTCCCAAAGTGAGTCGGGATGCTCAAGAAATCCTTGAAGCAGGTTTGGTATCAGCAGATAGTGGGAAGGTCGTTAACTTGCCAATATCATAAAATTTTGGAGAAACAAGACGCAATGAGCGATAGAATTCCGATTGCATTACAGTTGTATTCCGTCAGAGACGATTGTGCTGGCGACCTATCTTTAACGCTCCAAGCAGTCGCACAGATGGGTTATGAAGGTGTTGAGTTTGCGGGTTACTATGACCGGACTGCCGAAGAGTTACGAGGGATGTGTGATGACCTGGGATTGAAAGTTGCTGGGACGCACACGGGGTTGAACACACTCCTCGGCGACGAGCTCGCCAAGACGGTTGAATTCAACAAAGGGCTCGGCAACCCATATCTGATTGTGCCGGGACTACCGGGAGAGTACCAGGGTTCACAACAAGCATGGCTTGACACCGCAAAACTCTTCAACGATATTGCTGGAAAAATCGCTGATCAGGGGATGTTTACTGGTTACCACAACCACACGGGTGAATTTAAATCGATGGACGGCGAGATCCCGTGGGATATATTCGGGGGTAACACCCGCGACGATGTTGTAATGCAAATTGACATCGGTCATACACTTCGCGCTGGTTCCGACCCTGTGTCCTTTATTGAACGCTACCCGGGCAGATCGAAACTGGTGCATATTAAAGAGTATTCCGCCACGAATGACAAAGCACTCATCGGTGAAGGTGAAATCCCTTGGGACGCTGTGTTCAATGCTTGTGAAACTGTTGGCGGTACCGAATGGTACATTGTTGAACAGGAGAGTTATCCGTACCCGCCGATCGAATGTGCTGAACGTTGCATTGACGCTCTCCGGAAGATGGGGAAAATTTAGGTTGCTTGCATCCGATGGTCGCGCCGACACTGTTGAAACAGATCTTCTACTCTGGTGGGAAGACTTCTACGTCCCCGTTTTCGAGTATGTACTCCCGAAAATGGGGACTTTGGAAGGGAAAAAGGTCCTGGAATTAGGTGCTGGCACAGGCGGGACGGCAACGCTGTTAGCGAAACGGGGTGCATCTGTCGTTGGGATTGATCTATTGCCGTTTCGACTCGTTGAGGCGCAGGGGCGAGCCGCGGCGCACAACGTCGGGGCGTCGATTGATTTTGCGCTGATGGATGCGATGCATCTCGCGTTTCCGGACAATACTTTCGATTTCATAATCTCCAAATCTGTGTTGGTGTTTACAGAGCATGTGCAGACGGCTCAAGAGTGTTACCGGGTCCTCAAACCGGGGGGTAAGGCGATTTTCATTGAGAATATGCGCCATCACCCTGCGGTATGGCTCTATCGCAAAGTGTTTCTTAAGTATTCCGGCAAGTTGCGCTATTTCTCAGTCAGCGATATTGAGACCGTCGGTGCTGAATTTGAGAGGTTGGAGCATCGTGAGTTTCATCTCTCCGCGGTGAGCGCGCTGTTCTGGCAGAAATGCCTCCCTGTCCCAATCCTTTATAAAGGCTCCCTCCGTTTCCTTAAAGTGATTGATACATCTCTCCTTAAAGGCCTGCCCTTCCTTAAACGGCTCTGCTGGATCACGGCGATGATCTGCCACAAAGATTAGAGTGCTGTCTATCGTGGCTATCCGTACTTCAACCAGTTGTCAAAAAGTGGCTTGAGTCGATTCGGAAGACTGTCCAAGAAAGCGGGTTCATTGAGCCATTCTTGACTCGTTGGACTTTCTGGATTTGGGGGTTCGTTCTCCGGCGGTGCGGTGAGAACCGCATAGTGAAGCGTTTGTCGTTTTGAGCCGTCAATGTTGTAGCCTTTGTGGAGTATACTTGAATTATAAAAAACGATGTCCCCGGCTTTCAGTTTGACAACAAGTTGATTCGGCATATCTGCTTTTGGTGTCTGTTGTATGACTGCGCGTTCAGCATCCGTGAGTTCGCGGCGATGGCTACCTGGAACGGTGTAAAGCGTCTCATCATCATAGAGGGCACCGTTGAGTTGCACGTGGTTCCTGAGCCGACCCATCAGAGTTTCAAGCGGCACTTCTCCATCCGGTGCGAAATCGCGATGCCAGTTGATGTGATACGGTTTTCGTTCAGAACTGACGAGGAGGGTGCAGAGGTAATACCTTAATCTTTCCCCAATAAGTGCTTTGATAACATCCAATATCTGTGGGTGTGCAAGCGCATTCACAAGTGCCTGCTCGCGAATGCTCGGATGAAGAATGTTATTGACACCCCAAAGGTCATCGCGTTCACCATCTATGTAGCGTAGGTGATCGGCGTGTAAACCTTCAGCACGACACTTGTGGAGTATACGATCAATAGCACTCCGATAGGTTTGAATGTCTGTTGGGGAAAGCGCGCCTTTACGGATGATATAACCGTTTTCAAAAAACGCGTCGATTTCTGAACGGGTTAGCATTGTAGTTTCCTCGCAATATGTGGCAAGCCCTAAGTTGAGTTGGTTGGATAGTAAAGATCATTAAACTCAATCTCATTTTCGTCTGGATCGAAGATGAAAAAAGCGCGACATTTCCCTCGTGGGTCATCAAAGTCAAAGGGACCGCGAGTGCGGTAAGGTAAGGCTGCGAATTGTTCAGCGAGTTGGTTAATTCGATCGGTGCTTGTCACAAAGGCGAAGTGCATCGGGCCCCCGGCATCATGTCCTGGGCTTCCGGCTTCCTTGAGGACGAGATGTCCGCTTTCTAAGTAGATATAAAGCTGCCGATTGTTCCGTTCTACCACTTCAAATCCGAGCAGATCCCGATAAAACTCTGCTGCCCGCTCAAGATTTGCGACTTTAACGAACACTTCTCCAATGCCGTAGTAACCTTCCATCGTGTGCTTCCTCCGATATTGTATTATTGCGGTGTCTCCGCGTGATATACTAACTCACTGCCAACAATTGTCGCAATCAGATTGATTTCACATTCCACTGCGTCCCATTTAAAAATAATCAGGTTCGCTTTCGTTTCTACGTGTGCTTTCGCGTTGAGCAGATGCATCGGTTGTAATGTGGCAAGCGACACTGCTTCTGTAAGTGAGATGTCCGCAAATCGGACGCTGTTCTCGATGCCACGTGCCAACTCAATGGCAGAACCGGCGAGATACTCAGTGCCAACTAAACGGACACACCGTTCTGCGGTCAATTCTACGGATTTTCCCGCAAATTGATAGGCACCGGGTTCCATGCCTGCCAGAGCGACCGCATCGCTAACGAGGACACATCGATCAAGTGTCTTTGCCCGCATCATTGACTTGGCGACAGAGGGTGGTAGATGATGTCCATCGACGATGAGACTCGCCCAGAGTTCATCGGCACCGAGTTGTTCCCAGATATAGTTAGGGTGCCGCTGGATGCGTGCATGTGCCCCGTTGCCAAGATGTGTTGACAGTTTCGCGCCAGCGTCAATTGCGGCTTGAATATCATCTGCTGAAGCGTTTGTATGCCCCAATGCGACCACAATTTGATTCGCGACCAGTTTTTCAATAAACGGAATAGCGTTCTGTTTCTCTGGTGCGAGGG
Source organism: uncultured bacterium (assembly GCA_964593655.1). GTDB lineage: Bacteria > Poribacteria > WGA-4E > WGA-4E > WGA-3G > WGA-3G. The sequence goes on from CAZQIP010000091.1 coordinate 31,682, forward strand.
TTACGATGGAGATTTGCCCTTCGGCGATGTCCTGCCACCGCTGAAATTCGTCCCAATCTGGGTCTCTGACGTGTTCCAATGGGTGCGCGCCGCGCGGTCCGTCTTCAACGGAGATATAGGGTCCCTCAAGGTGGATTCCAAGCACAGAGTGAGCAACCAATGCGTCTGTTTTGCATGCTTCTACGATGGCACGCAGCGAATTGCAAATCGCGTCGAAAGAAGCGGTCACGACGGTTGGACACAAGAAACCCGTGCCGACTCGCCAGAGGGCACGTACCATCGCACAGACATCCTCCGGTGTAACAGTAGCAACATTGAGATCGAACCCTGCGAAGCCGTTCACCTGAATGTCTATCAACGCGGGCGCGATCTGTATGGTGCTATCGGCAGCGGTTACTTCACGAATTGACTGAACTCGGTCATTGACGATGGTAATTTCAACAGATGTATTATTGAAAAGTATTTGTCCACTGAATTTCATTTTTATAGCAGTCGGTTTCCATTAGCAGGGAACGGAAGATTAAAGATTCTTGGATAGAAGATGGAAAGATGGGCACCAACCTTGCAGCCTTCCAACCAAACACTGGAGATTTTCGATGTTTTCTTTATCATACCCGAAAACTGATTTATTGCCAAGACGAAATAGCAATGAGAAAAAAGGTTGCATTTTTTGCTGGAATTCGGTTAAAGTATATTAAAGAACATCTGAACCAGTTTATAAAATCATAGTCACACAAGCATCTGCTGGAGAAACCAACGATTGGATGTGGAGGGCACCATGGAATATTTAGCATATGGAAAAACGGGTTTAGAAATCTCACGGCTCTGTTTCGGTGCGGGACGGATCAAAGACACTTGCGATACCATTGAAGCGGGTAGCAAACTGATTTTGAAGGCACTTGACGAAGGCGTTACTTTCTGGGATACCGCCGAGGGGTACGGGACGCAACCACATCTCGGAGAGGCAATTCGCCAGATTCGTAGAGAAGAAGTTATTGTCCAAACGAAAACTGCCGTGAAAAATTACAATAGTGCCTCTAATAGTATTGAGAAGGCACTGCGCGAGCTGCAGACCGAGTATGTGGATGTCATGTTGCTGCACGCAATAGCTTCGCCGGAGGACTTGGCCGCGCGGGAGCGTGAGGGTGTGCTTGATGCATTCCGAGAAGCGAAAGCTGCTGGGAAAGTCCGAGTCATTGGCTGCTCAACGCATACCTATACCGGTCCTGTGATGGATGCGGTGATAGACCATCCTGAAATTGAGGTTATCCTGACAACAGCAAATAAACAAGGTAGAATGTTGGAGGGGGGTTCGATCAACCGGCATCTGGAATACATCCAACGTGCGTATGATGTAGGAAAAGGCATTAGTATCATGAAGGTTGTCGTAGCCGGTGGTATTTCAGAGGCAGATATGCCGGAATGGATCGAGTGGGGTTTCAACCTCGAGACGGCACATGCGATCAATCTCGGTATGACGGATTACCCGCATATTACGTTAGATGTTGGGCTCGCACGTGCCAGCGCAAGACGACGCTTGATACAACGCAAAGCGGCATAACCTATCTCTTGTGGGAGGGATTTGTAACTCTGACGTTTTCAGTATCTCTCTTTTGTGGGAGGGGTTTGTAAACCCGATGTTTTCATAGGATATGAAACAATTACGCGGCAAGCCGCTCAAAGATTTTCTGAAGCAGGCGGAACTGCCAGAGAAGGAACTGATTTTTATCCTACAAGACGTGCAGGACCCCATCAATGTCGGGTCTGCATTTCGAATAGCGGATGCGTGCCGCGTGAAAGAAGTTATCCTCACCGGCATCAGTGCGCAACCGCCTCACCCGCTTGTCCGCAAAGTTGCGCGAGGCAAGCATCGACGGGTAAAATGGCGGTATATAGAACAGGCGGCAGACGCTATTGTATCACTCAAAGCGGATGGCTACACGAGTTGTGCACTGGAGGTTACTGCCCAGTCAACCCGCTACGATGAGGTGGACTATCCAGATAAGATCTGCCTTGTCGTGGGACATGAGGATCACGGCGTAACAAAACGGACGCTTGCTGCCTGTGATATGGTAGTTTTTCTCCCGATGTATGGGGCGGGTGCCTCGCTGAATGTTCATGTCTCGTTAGGCATCGCCGCCTACCACATCTTACACCACTTTTAATAGTTATCGATTTTCAGTTTTCAGTTAAGAGGTCTTAGTGTAACAATTCACCACTTCTTGGGGACTCCAAATTGAGATAGATTTTTACAAAGTGACTCTTAACCGATAACTGTTCTCACTGCGAAGCATGACAACCATAAAGACATGCATATTTAATCAGAGAACGACGATTGACGCGTTGGGTCAATCGTAGCGAGGTCCATAGTTAAAAAAATGTCGAAAACGATGCGCGCGATTATGTGTCGTGAACCGTGGGATTATCGTCTTGAAGAGGTCCCGATGCCGGAGGCGGGTCCGGGTGAAGTGGTTATTAAGGTAGACGCGTGCGGTGTGTGTGCGAGCGATATCAAGTGCTACACGGGCGCGCCGCTTTTCTGGGGCGACGAACACCGCAAGCCGTATGTGGAAGCACCCGTCATCGCTGGTCATGAATTCATAGGTGAAGTCGTAGCACTCGGTCCGGGAGCAGGCGAGAAATACAATCTTGAAATCGGTGACCGTGCCATCGCTGAGCAGATCGTTCCGTGTTGGGAATGCCGATACTGCCGAACAGGAAAATATTGGCTCTGCCAAGTCCACAATATTTACGGGTTCCAACCGGTTGTCAACGGTGGTATGGCGGACTATATGAAGTTTCCATCACGTTCGCTTGTCTACAAGGTCCCCTCCGATATTCCAATAGCAAATGCAGCGGTGATTGAACCACTCGCCTGTTCTATTCATGCTGTACAACGGGGCAACATTGAGTTTGGTGATGTTGTTGTAGTTGCGGGGGCAGGTACGCTTGGATTGGGGATGATCGGCGCGGCGAAGTTGAAAAATCCGGGTGTGCTGATTGCTATTGACTTGATGCCAAAACGGTTAGCGGTTGCCAAGAAGTTGGGCGCGGATATTGGGATTAACCCATCGGAAACGGATGCTGTCCAAGAAGTGTTGGATTTGACGGAAGGCTACGGATGTGATGTCTATATTGAAGCGACGGGGCACCCGAAGGCGGTTGAACAGGGACTTCACATGATTCGGAAGGCAGGCACCTTTGTTGAATTCAGTGTGATGCGGGAGCTGGTGACTGTGGATTGGACGATCATTGGCGACACGAAAGAGTTGAACATTCACGGCTCACATTTAGGTCCGTATGCGTATCCGCTGGCGATTGATTATATCCATCGCGGTCTAATCGATGTGAGTCATATTGTGACGCATCAGTTGCCATTGGAGGATTATCTGACAGGGTTTGAGATGGTTCAGAAAGGTTCGGATTCGATTAAAGTGCAGCTGGTGCCGTGAGGGTAGGAACAGATGAAAATTACCGAGATTGAAGCGATTCCGTTGCGTGTGCCTTATGAGGAGCGGATTCGTAAGAGATACTATCACTTTGCGATGACCGAGTTGGTCACGGTCTACAAATTTCATACCGATACGGGTCTCATCGGTCTCGGAGAAAATCCGGGACCGCCGTTTGATCAGGACGTGTTGGACACCTATCTCGGCACAAACCCGTTTGATCATGTGATGGGTGAAGGGCGTTTTAATCTTGACATGGCGTGCTACGATCTGATGGGGAAACACCTCGGTTTGCCAGCGTGGAAACTGATGGGACAGCAGGTCCGGCAGTGGGTTGCGATGGGTTGGTGGATGCCGTGTATGTCTGCCGAAGATACTGCCGATGAGATTCAGGTTGCAGCTGAACGTGGATATCGCGGTCTGAAGTGTAAAGCACGGGCATTCTACGATGTTATCGAGCAATCGAATGCAATTCAAGAGGTTGCCCCTCCTGACTTTCGTGTGGAGTTTGACTTCAACGGTTCGTTGATTAACGTTGAGAAAGCATTGCCTATCCTGCGTGAGTTGGAAAAAATTCCCGTTGTCAAAGGTCTTGAAGAGCCGATTTTTGCGTATGATGTAGAAGGCTGGCGACGGTTGCATCAGGAGATTCGGATCCCTTTTTATTTGCACGGTGTCGGTGTTATCCGGGAAGGGGCATCGCGTCAACCGTCTGGTCCTTGGATTGGGCTGCGAGCCGGTGATTTCGACGGTGCGCTGTGTAGTCATGAAACTATCAAAAGTGCGTTGGCATCGGGTTGGGCATTCGCCGCCGCGAACACGCCGATTCTGCTACAGTATGTCGGTACCGGCATCACAGCTGCGTTCGCGTGTCATCTGGGCGCGGTGATGCCAACTGCTACGTTACCCGGCGTTACTGCCAGTCACGCTTATGAGGACGACTTAATTATTACGCCGCATAAAGTCCAGCGCGGATTTATGCAGGTGCCAGAAGGTGCTGGTTTGGGTGTGGTGTTAGATGAAGATGCTGTGAAACGGTATTCTCAAACACCTGAGCCGCAGTGGGAGCGGCATATCTCTGTTGTTACTTTGCCCGGTGGTATAAAACACTACTACCGGAACTTGCAGCAGGCGGAACGCCTTATGAAACAGGGTGTGGACGAATCTTATGCGCCAGGTGTGCGTCTGGACGAGTGGGAAGATGACGGTAGCGAAGCGTTTGACACACTATTCAAGCAGCTACAGGAGAGCGACTGGCCCGTATGGGAGACTCCATCATCTTAGAAATCAGTTTCTATAGACATATCACCCCTACGGGGTGAGGAAAGGACTCGAAAACGCTTTGGAAATACGCAGAAATATCCAAGCAATACGCAGAAATACGCAGAAACACCCTATCAAAGACCCCTATCAAAAACACCCCAAATGCGATCTGCATTATTGCGCGTTTGAGAGGTAAGAACGGGCGATGAATCGCCCTACTACGAACCTGACGCTTATCCTGAATATTTTTGAATAAAAATTATCCGATTGACATGAATGAGGAGCAAAATGCGATGATGACCCCTGAACAGCGGTATCTATTTGATGTTACTGGATACCTCCACCTAAAGAATGTCTTAACTGACGAAGAACTAAAAGCGGCACAAGCAGCGGCAAATGAATACATTAATACACCCACCGAAGAACTTCCCCCCGGATTTGATTCCAGCCAAAAAAACCTCCCCAACGGCTTTGCCTTCGCGAAACCTTTAGAAGCACTTACAATGCACCGATCAACGTGGCCCATCATCAAAGAGTTGACGCGGGATAAACCGCAACTCTTTCGCGGAACAATGATTGCGGATCGGGCGGGTGTGTCGGAGTCGGCGGAGGGACTCCGCTTGCATTGCGCACGCGAAGATTTTGGATGGCACTGCAATCGTTATGAAGTCCGGGAGGGTCGCATCTTTTGCGATGATTTTGTCGTTTTTCCATACCTGTACGATGTGCATCCCGGAGATGGCGGGTTGCTTGTCGTTCCCGGTACACACAAGACCCTTTTCGATCGACCGGAACACCTCTTCAACAACGGGAAGATTGAAGATGCCGATGAGATTCCACCGGGGGTCCTTAATATCACACCCAAAGCAGGGGATGTGGTGATTATCTCTGAACTCCTGACGCACGGCGCGCTGCCTTGGAAACCGAAGGATCGGTATCGTTGCATCCTGACCTTACGCTATAGACCGCAACACCGTGGTGAGAGTCGCGTGTCTGAGGAGGTGAGGGGACGGCTCTCGCCGGAGACGTTGGAACTCATCTCCCGTGCAGACCACTATCACACGAAAGAGATTGTCAAACAGGACGTTGTTACATTGACATAATTGGGGTTCCAAACCCCTCCTATGGCTAATGAACGGGTCTTACTGCTGGCGCGCCGTGCTGCTCACACCATTCAGCGAGGGGACTTTCACTGCCGCTGGGAATGAATTCTTTCGTTTTCGTGTAGGGTTCACCCACCAAATACTGCTCAAGTGGTGTAAGTTTATCTAACAACGTCTGTTCTTGTGTCCGATAATCCATCGGCATCAACCACCGGTATCCGTAGCCGAACATTATACCTTTACGGATCTGGTCGGTTAAGTTTGCAGCTCCTGCATGAAAGGTACGGTTTTCAAACAGCAGGCAATCCCCGGGTTGTAAACTCGCTTCGAGTGCACCTTCGGGATCCGTCTGTCCTTTTGGAATAGGAACTCGTTCGAGGAGGTGGTTGCTACCGGGGGCGACAAGTGTTACGCCGGAATTGGGTTCACTCAGGTCGGTGAAGTAGTAGGCACATTTTAGCAGGATGCGTGGTACCCTGTTACCGTGTGTTGTCGTTGCCATGGCGTAGTCGCGATGCCAACCGGGTCTTCGAGTGGTATCGGGGGTTCCCGCTGGATCTGGGTGTTTGTATATCAGATGTGAAGTCATGAGTTGCAAGTGCGCGCCGAGCAGCTGGACAACAACGGGGAGGATGGTCTTTTGCGTGAGTAGCGGGATGAAGGCATCGACAATAGAGATGCTATTTCGGAAGCTGTCGTATAATCCGTCGAAATTTTGTTGACGGTTCTCGCGCCGATCACTCGCGATGAGCCGGTCGCTTGCCTCAAGGAGTTCGGCGATGGTATCTGAGTCCAGTACATTCCGGACGATGAGGTAGCCGTTGTCGTCAAAGTGGCGGATATCGTCATTGGAAAGTGGGTGCCAGTCGAGATTGATTGCTGCGTCGTTCGTGTGTGTCATTGTTTGTCTCCAACGCTTTGTAAGGAAGTATGAACCCAAGGTGACCATTAGGAAATTAATCTTGTTGATCACAAAGAGAGTGCTTTACTTTTCAGGAAACCGGATGAATTAACTTACGAAAATGGAGAATAGGGGTCCGTGAGATTTTTAAAAAAAAGTCAGGACGATTATGTAATTGGGCTGTAGCAGGGTAGGGTCGTGTACCTCGCTTCTTGATGTCGTTAAGGTGGGCAATACTTACAAACCGGTAGCAATAATCATCAAGGAAATCTGTCGATTGCCAAAATGATTTGCCTATGCATTTGCAGTAACTGATAAAGCACTTTGCCCCTTTTAATTGTGCTATAATTTTTGTTCTTGTTTTATTTCCTCCTTTAGTTTCAATGCAAATAATCCACTTTTTTCCACGCTCATCAATGGATACGATCACAAAATCGGCTCTCTTACGGATATTTAAACCTTTTTTAAATACAGCAAAAGGGCCTTTAAAATAGTCCGCTTTAATAATAATGGAGTCATAAGGCAGCCCTTTTACTTCTACAGTTGTGTTGGATTGAGAGTCCGTTAGTTTAACAGACGGTCTACTTTGTCCTGATTGTAACACAACTTGGATGTCAGGTTTGAGCATTTCTTGTAGTATCTGTATGTCATTCACGGAACTTACTCTGCTCCCCACACGATTTCGTCCTGAATTCTGTTCATGTCATCAATTGTCTCATCAAAACTACGGACCTCAATGCCAAACTCAGGATGGATCTTGGCCGGCACAAGTGTGTGTTGCTCTTCTAATGGCGGCATCCCTTTTTCTGCAATGTACAATTTGACCTGACTGGCACTGATTAACTCATCGCCCTGATAACTGTTTTCTTCGACAATTTTTTTCAGATGTGGTTTGTCGTGGTTGAGCATGATGAGCGTATTCAGTTCCTTGACAATGTAATCGCTGTGGGTAGTTATGAAAACTTTAACGCCTAAATTTACGAGCCTTGCAAAAAGTCTGGCAATGCGGCGTTGGTTCTTCGGATGCAGGCTTAACTCGGGTTCGTCTACCATAAGCAGGTTCCCCTCTCTAGCAACACAACGGAGATAAAAACCGATGTTTAAAAGTGAACGCACGGCACTTGAACTTTGGTCCATCGTTAATTTTAAATTTGTGTCTTTGGGGATATAGTAGAGTTGGTCGTTTTGCGTTATGGCGTACTCTCCACCGATAATGTCCGCGAAGTCTTCTAGGATTTCAGGGTGTTCTTTGGCGATGAAACTTTTCCTTTTGACGATGTCTTCAAGTTGGCGCGTAAACTTAACATTGTCTCGGACAGGCCACGGATAATTTTGGTAAGATTCCATTAGCAATTCGCGTGGATCGACATTTTGATCTGCATCTAGTTCCCGCCGGAAGATAGACACACCGGTGCGTTCAGCCGAGGAAATAAAAGGATTTGGCAAAGAATCCGAAAAAATAGTGTTGGTGATAATAATCTCAACAACTATTCTGGCAAAATCGCGATCAATTTCTTCTTGCTCTTTTTCAACTGCCACAGTAACTGTCAGGTCTTCACTACCCTGTTGCTTTGAATAATCAAAATTCGCACTTTGAGGTAGTCCAAGCCTTCCATTAATTTCTTTATCACGGATGTTGTTATTTGCACCTGTATAGAGATGGAATTTACTGTTTTGAAATGTCCCTTCAGGTGCTGCAAAAACTTCGTCTAATTGTCCAGAGTATCTCTTGCATGCCTCCGCAAGCATTTGCTTGGCTTTCTCAATATATGGGGTCAACTCAATTTTAAGGGCACCACGTGTCAGCAAGTTATAAACCTGATCATCACTAATGGAAATACTGATAAGCTTATGCCAAGACTCTAAGAAACCATACAGCGCGTAGGTTGCGTAAGTTTTGCCGGTGTTATTTTCACCGCAGATGATCGTCAAATCGCCCAGCGAGAATTCTGCCTGTTTTAAAATTCCAATGTTTTTTAAACGGACTGTAAGGCTCATACTAACACCTCTACTCTATGAGTAACTTTCTTCAAGTGCTTCTCTGAAAAACCAAGCACAACTTTATCAAAGTCTTCCATTTCAAAACTCCATGCTTTAGCTTGGAGATGTAGAAATGGCGCAGGGCGTGTGTCATGGAACTGGGTCTATTTTAAGGAAGTGCTTGGGCGATTTCTCTTTGTGAGTGATCGTCTATTTTAATTTGACATACTATTTTTGATAGTGTATAATTCTAACTGAGAAATAGGGAGGCACGGATGGCCGTCCATACCTCCCGCTATGTGATTCTCAACTTTTAAGAAGTAGTAGGGGGCTTCTTGTGGCCTCCTACCACATCTCATTTTAAAGTATACGCGATTTTTGAACAATTGTCAAATCAATTTTCATTAACGCGCGTTTAACGCGAGGTACGTACAAATGAAACACGTATTTTTGATTTTTTGTTGTTTTTTCGTTTGTCAAACTTCTTTGAAAGCGGAATGCACCAAAGAACAGGGGCTAGTAGATTGGATATTAGGTGAATATACTATGCATTGCAACGGTTTTTCGTACCGCGTAAGGAATAATGATGAAACAGTAGATGTTTTAGTGCGGGCAGGTATGGTAGCTTCATCTGGTTTGATTATTTATGCGATATGGGATTATGGCAGACAAGGTAAACGTATAAGAAATCAACCATCCGTTAAGTACAACCTCATCAAATCTGTATTTTACCCAAAATATCTTTGGAATAAAAATGTGATATTTGAGCCACGATTAATCATAAA
>CAZQIP010000092.1:0-2967 GCA_964593655.1 uncultured bacterium
GACATACGCAACGGATGCCTGAGAAACTCCGGCTGAACCTTGCCGGACCCCATTACGCGTCATTCCAAGATACGTCGGAAGCGCATCCTCTAAACCGTTCGCAAAGACGCTCAAAGGTGTAGGTTTGAGGAACAACTTGGAAACCTCCGTGTTCGGGTCCTGCGCATTCGGCGGATTTTCTTTCGCTTCTGCCTGTTCGCGTTTAATCGACTCTTGGTAGTCCACAAGGTTCTGGCTATACCTCCGATAATTGATCGAAAGGGTGAGTGGCACCAGCAAAAGGCACATTAACAGCAGTGCAACAAACCGAACACTCAAAATGTGGTGCATAATCTCTTTTTGGATCAAGGTCATTAGCATTGTAATTTCTCCTCTATTTTTTATTCATTAACCATTCCATCCTTCGGAATAGTAGTTTTAGATCAGCGTCCGTAGGTTGGGTTGAACGGAACTCAGAAGACAGCTGCGGGGTTTCAAAGACACATCAAACCTAACATGTCGTCCTATACACTCAAGAACACAGTGAAACCCAACTTCATACCGACAGAACCCCGGAAACGCCAAAAGTGTTGGGTTCCACTCGGTTTGTGTTTGACATCGCATGTATGGTGAGGTTTCATTTTTCTATGACTTTTCAGAGTTTTGGTGGCATCCGTTCAACCTAAGGGAAACACCCAAGCAAAAACACCTACGATGCTATAGTCGATTGTGTTTGTTTATATGGCAATGATCGCTTTAAATATCGGAACGGAAGAATTTCAGAAACGCTATCGCCGTAAACGCCACCGCGAAAAAACCGAGTAAGAATACGTCCACTGCAGAGCGACGCAATGTGTCTAACAAAGACGGTTCTGTCAGGGTTGGCGGCGGTAGGATTTCTTCTGGTTCAGCAGAATCGTCCATCTGATTCACCAATTGCATGAATTGCCCCAGTCTATCGTCCGAAATTCCGCTGAAATATGACTCCTCAAGTTGATTATAGTACCGCTCACCCGTTTGAAAGTAGAGTTTCCTTTTCAATTTACCCGTTTGCGTTAGATTTATCGCAATATAACTCAGAGAGGCTGTTGGTGCGATCCGAGAAAGTGTCTCTCCAACATGTTCTTGCCGATCCTTTTCGCGCTGATAGTCCCTGTCAATCTTGTCCGCTTGGTCCTGGAACGCCACTCGAAACTGTTCTTCAATAGGTTTTCTGAGGTCATTCAATCTTTGCTGCGTCCCTGGATCGTTTAGTGAGATATTAACACTGCCCCCGAAAGCCATAGTTTCAGCCATTTTTTCGCCAATCTTCTCTTCCTTATCTTTCGTCAAGTTATTGCGAAGTGCGTTTTTTTCCATATAAACCGCCTGCTGTGTTCGAGTCGGTGAAACGAGTTTAGCGACGATAAAGGCACCCCGTGGTGCAACCAGCACGGCAAGCACCCAAAACGTAAAAGCGACAATCAGCGCAGTCTTGGCGTTATCCAGATAGGTCGAAATGACCACACCTATCGCAAAAAACACCGCAATATACAGCAACGAGATCAGCGTCAGACAAAACACGGGTGCAGCGACGTTAAATTCGCCTAAAGGAAAGCCTTGCCAAACGAGCAGGAGCAGCCCCAAGAGGAACGATACCAGAAACGGGATAACAAATACGACGTATCCTCCAATCAGCTTGCTCCACAAAAACACGTCTCGCGGAAGAGGGTTTGACAGGTTTATCCGAAGCGTTCCCGCCTCGCGCTCCCCTGCAACAGCATCAAACGTGAACAGCAGTGCCAGTAGACTGAAAATAGTCCCCACAATAAACAGGAAATCAAGATTGCCTAAGACATACGCAACAGATGCCTGCGTAAGCCCAGTAGAACTTTGCCGGACCCCATTACGCGTCATCCCAAGATAGGTCGGCAACGCATCCTCTAAACCGTTCACGAAAACACTCAAAGGTGTCGGCTTGAGGAAAAGTTTGGAAACTTCTGTGTTCGGGTCCTGTGCATTCGGTGGATTTTCCTCCGCTTCTGTCTGTGCGCGTTTAACAGACTCTTGATAATTAATAAGGTTCTGGCTATATTTACGATAATTGATCGAAAGGGTGGTGGGGATGAGCAGCACACACATCAGCAGGAGCGCGACAAACCGGACGCTGAGTACATGATGCATAATCTCTTTTTGGATCAATGTCATTAACATGGTAATTTCTCCTCTATCTTTTATTTTATGAACCGTTCACGCTTTTAGAATAGTAGTTGTATATTACACCCGAAGTTGCTACCTATAAGATTTTAGTTGTGAGGTTTCCTGTGGTTTTATTAGGGAGGCAAGGATTGAATCCTCGCCTCCGGAACTCGGAAAAGCAAAATGGCACGTCAAGGCGACATCAACACCGATAGCTGCTGAAGGATGTCCTGCCCCTCTTCCGTCTTAAGAAACTCTTCCCCAAGGTGCGATTGTAGTTGCAGCTGCAGCTTTTCCTGAATCTGATCTCTCACCTGCACGGTCACTTGCTGGAGGATATCCACACCCATTTGTGTATCAAGAATACCCTTTCCAAGTTGTGCTTCCAACTCCGGTTTAACTTTTTCAAGGATACTAGCCTCCATGCGATTAAGCACCTTCGGCACGTGTTTGAGTATCAACGTCTCAGTCGCTGTCTTAATTTCCTCTCTGACTGTTTGTGTCTTGAGAAAATTCTCTCCGTGTTGTGACCGTAAGTCACGTAAAAAGTCAGATAAGGCAGAAAACTCTGTCTTGTTGCTATTATAGATAGTTCTTTCCGGTCCGTTTCGATAAAGTTTCCCAGCAACACTTAAGTTGAGGCGATGATGTTCACACCGAACGATGGGCGTCATATCACCTTCCTGCATCGACAGCATTTCCTGATCAGCTTTTTTAGACAGACGCATCTCATAGAGATAACTACACGGCAGCGTTGGGTCCGACGCATCATCCGTGAGAACGCCGGGAGTTCCTGCTGTTGGGTCTGCT
>CAZQIP010000093.1:0-16120 GCA_964593655.1 uncultured bacterium
GTATCCATGACCCTCAAGTACTTGCTGTCATGCGGAAGGTAGAACGACATCTCTTTGTAAAACCGCAATACCGCAATGTGGCATATAAGGATGGACCGCTACCGATTGATTGCGACCAAACAATCTCGCAACCGTACATCGTCGCACTGATGACAGACCTGCTCGAGCTCACGCCAACATCAAAAGTGCTTGAGGTCGGCACAGGATGCGGCTATCAAACGGCAGTCCTTGCCGAGTTGGCGAAGGAAGTTTATTCCGTTGAGATTATACCGAGGCTTGCCAAAAGTGCGAAAACACGATTGGACAGACTCAACTATCACAACGTCCATCTCAAAAAAGGAAATGGACACTATGGATGGCAAGAATACGCGCCTTATGACGCTGTGCTTGTTGCCGCAGCACCTAAGGACGTGCCGAAACGACTCATTGAGCAACTCGTAATAGGCGGGAGAATGGTGATTCCGGTCGGCGATTCTGAACAAAATCTGCTTTTAATTCGGAAAGATTATCAAACTGGAAAGAACGCAGCACTGTCTATTGAGACAAGCGAGATTACGCCAGTCAGCTTTGTACCAATGACAGGGGCACTCAGATGAGTCTCCCTTCAAAATCCTACTACGCTCGCGACACAAAAAATGTTGAGTCAGGAGTAAAACAAACGATATGATTGACTATAGATTGACTATAAAGGAAACGATAAATTGAAATACATACTTCATCTGCTTCTATTTATCGCGATGTTTGCTCCAGTTGTCACCTTCGCTGCATTTAACGACATCGGCGTTGGCGCAAGACCGTTAGGGTTAGGCGGAGCATTCGTCGCACTCGCTGATGATAGCAACGCTGCGAACTACAACGCCGCAGGATTAGGATATATTGATGCCATCCACATCGGCGGAACACACGCACAGCGTTTTAATGGACTCATTACTTATAACGCAATTAGTGGCATCATCCCTTTTGGGAAAATAGGTTCCATTGGGGCGAGTTTCGGGGACTTGGCGGAAGACTCCGACGTTTACCATGAACAGACGGTGCGTATCTCTTACGGAAATGCGCTTTTCAAACAATTCGCAATCGGCGCAAATCTGAAACTCTTCCGCACCTCTTTTAACGAGGCAAACGAATTCGTCACCGAGAATCCATATTTCGCTCAAACATCCAGTTCAGCTGTTTCTTTCGATCTTGGAGTGATCGCAAAGCCGTTTCAGAGCTTGAGCCTCGGCGTATCCATAGAGAATTTACTGCCCGCTGATACGAGTATCTCTCATGAGGAGACAGACCCAGTCCCCCTAAACATCCGCACAGGCTTAGCATACAGACTTGAATCTATCGCAGAGATGAGCGCGCAAGGCGCAGCGGTCAGCAATTTATTGAAAGGGAGTTTAGGAACTTTCGAGGTCGCCTCTCGCAATGGAGAGATTTATGTACGCACAGGCGTAGAAGTCTGGTTGAATAAAGCTATTGCTGTCCGTGGCGGTTACGGCCTAAAGAATGGTGGTAATTCTGCGACAACCTTGAGTTTCGGTGGAAGTGCAAGACTGCCAGTCAGCAGTGCCGCCCTCCAAATTGATTACGGGTTTCAACTGCTCAGCGAAGACTTTCAAGGCAACACAACACATCGGTTCTCCATCAATTTGATATTTTAGAAAAGAGTGTACTCCATGAAAAATATAGTGATTACTTTAACACTTATTGTAAGTCTATTTATTGCGATGAGTAGTTATGGCGCGGTTACCTCCGTTGGAGAAATAAACGTCGTTGGGCAAACAAAGGGCGTTGTACCGGCCAGTTCAACGGTACCACTGATTGTGACGCTTGTAATAGACAGGTCACTTGCAGAACTGGGTGAAGAAATTAAGGTTATTGAAATCGAAATGCCATCCGGATTCCTAACGCAGTCCTCCTACTTCAAAGGTATTTTGCGAGACCGTAACCAAATCGCTGCCCGAGCAGTTGTCTCCGGCGGAAATGTCCTGCGCGTTGAACTCGCAGATTTGATTATTGATACCCAGAGCTCGATCTATGAAATTACCTTTGACTGCCAAACGCCGAATACTGTCACATTAGAGGCTAGATTCAGAGCGCGCCTCCGCAATCTTGATGACGCTCCTATCGGTGAATTTATACGAGAAGGGCCAGCAGACGGGAAACTCAATAACGACAAGTTCACCTTGCAGGTAATTCCAAATGTGCCACCTAACTTCGTTATCGGTTTTACCGCTGAAGCCGACACAACCGGCGAAAACGATGTGACACTCCGCTGGCAAAAATCAAATGATCCGGATGTTAACGGTTATCTCATCTATAGGGATAAAGAACTTCCTATTAATGTCGAGGAACGTTCTTCGACGACCTTTCGGGATGTAAATGTTCCCCCAGGAAATCATACGTATCAGATAACTGCTTACAAGACGCTTTTATTGCAATCGGAACGTTCGCCAATACAGACTGTAAATGTATCACCAGATACCGCTGCACCGGAACCGCCGATGATGATTGACATTACCCATTTAACAGATCGTGTGGAGGTTTTGTGGAAACCGAGCGTCAGTCGTGATGTGATACAGTATCAAGTCTTGTTCAGCCGCTCAGAAACCGATAAACCTGAACCTCTTCACGAGGGTGAAATAGAGGTAATACCAGAAGATGAACTGACAGAATACAAATTCATTGATGAGCGTCAATCGTTTGTTGCCCGCACATTGTCTAATACCCCTGGATGGCCAACAGGCAATTACACTTATGCGATCATCGCAATTGACGAAGTAGGGAACGCATCTGAACCGATACAGAAAAAACTGCGTATCTTTGATAAACCGTACCCCAACCCATTTACCCCGCTTTCTCCAGATGACGATTTCAATAAAGTTGTTTTCCCAGCGAGCGCGCTTGAAGATGGATCCGGTGAATTCACAGTGCTTATCTACGACATTGATGGAATGCTGGTCAAGACCTTAAATCCAGATGGGCCCGATGCAACGAAATTGACCTGGGACGGTCGTGATGAAGTTGGAGAAATCGTAGAAAGTGGTATCTATGTCTACCAACTTCAAGTAGGGGAGAGTTTTACAATAGGCACGTTAATCGTCGCGAAGTAGCATCAGAAATTGAGATTCGCCACTACAGCGGCACGGAGCCGCTAAATTTTTAAACGCGCGCCGCTACTCCAACATAGGGCAGCTTTGCCGCAACTGAAAAAACTATTGACTTAATTCCCAATTTGAGGTTATATTATAATTTTGATTAGCGACAAGTCTTTGGCTTGTTAATACGCATTAAATTTTTTTTTACAGCAATTTCGGATCCCTGCAAAATACATTAAAAAGGGCATGCTGTTAACCGAAATCAAAAGGAGATACAATAACAATGAACAGGCTCGAGTCACGCCTATTCTGGCGGATAACACTACTCGCAATCGTCGGCATCTTGGCAACATCTTTGACTGTTGCAGCAAATTGGGATATCCTTCAAAAACAGGACCCCGAAATTCGGGACTATATGTCGATCTCGTTCACAAGCGCAAAAAATGGGTGGGCAGTTGGTGTTTCGCCCCTCGAATTAGATTATCCCGGTTTTGTCGGATATACGACAGATGGTGGAGCAACATGGAATAAAGCCGAAATTGATGTGGATGCTCAGCTCGCCAGGGTCTATTTCTTAGATGAAAATCACGGGTGGGCAATCGGCGAAAACGGCAAGATTGTCGCTACGACTAACGGGAAAGATTGGGAAATACAAACGAGCAAGGTTGACAACCCGCTTAAAGGAATCTACTTCGCCAATAAAGATGTCGGATTTGCTGTCGGTGCAAACGATACCATTCTCTCAACAAAAACAGGTGGACGGACTTGGAAAGTCCTTCAAGGGGGGATAATCGGTGCCGTTGGTGATGATGAAGCAACAATGTACAATGCCGTTCAGTTCCTTGATGAATCCACAGGCTGGGTTGCTGGCGTACACTTGGTCCCCCAAGTCAGTCAAAATAGCGTGATTCAGAAGACGATGGATGGCGGACAGACTTGGGACGCACAAGAGACTGGCGCGGAAGATGTACTTGAAGACATCTTTTTCTTAGATGATAAGCACGGCTGGGCAGTCGGTGAAAACGGGCTTATCCTCCACACGAGCAACGGCGGCGACAAATGGACAATCCAGATGAGCGGCACTGAAGAAACACTGAGAAGTATCCAATTCGCTGATAAACATATGGGGTGGGCAGTCGGTGGAGACTTAGGTGTCGGTGTGATTGTACATACCAATGACGGTGGTAAAAACTGGGAAGTCCAAGATCCGGGGGATCCCATGGTCCAACGGTTCCGGATGAATAGTGTTTTCATTTTAGACAAACAGGTCTGGTTAGCAGGTGGAAACGGCGTAGTTTTGTTAGGAAAATAGATGAAGCCCAGCAGGCAAAGAACGAACAACTCATATTGAGTCATCAGTGAGATTGTTAATGGACGGAGGTAGAATTTTGGAAACATCCACATTCGCAACGCGAATGAGTCGATTGGGAACAGAGTCCGCTTTTGAGGTGCTTGCTAAAGCGAAGCAGCTTGAGGCACAGGGTAAAGACATCATCCATCTGGAGATAGGACAACCGGATTTCCCAACACCGAGGAATATCATTGAGGCAGCATACCAAGCAATGAAGGACGGTCATACCGGTTACTGTCCATCTGCAGGTGTACCCGAATTTCGAGAAGTCGTCGCGGAACATATAACCGATACGCGCGGGATTACAATACACCCTGATGAGGTTACCGTAACACCCGGCGCGAAGCCGATTATCTTCTTCACGATTCTTGCCTTAATAGACGATGGCGATGAAGTGATTTATCCGGAGCCGGGGTTTCCTGTCTATGAGTCCGTTATTGACTTCATTGGCGGGAAATCGGTGCCACTCCCCCTTCGCGAAGAGGTAGATTTCCGATTCCGACTCGAAGACCTCGCCGACGCAATCTCTGATCGGACAAAACTGCTAATCCTCAATTCACCTCAAAATCCGACAGGTGGGATACTTACCCTCGAGGACCTTGAAGCCATCGCTGAATTGGCACAGAAACACAATTTTTATGTACTGACAGACGAAGTCTATTCACGCATCCTCTACGAAGGTAAACATCATAGTGTCCTGAGTCTCCCCGGCATGAAGGAACGGACAATTTTGATCGAAGGGCATTCTAAAACTTACGCGATGACAGGGTGGCGGCTCGGATACGGCATCGCGCCGCAGGCAATCGCTGATAAAATTACCCAGTTAACTATTAATTCAAACTCGTGTACGGCTACCTTCACACAACTCGCTGGAATAGAGGCGCTCACAGGCCCCCAAACTTTTGTCACAGAAATGGTGACGGAATTTCAGAAACGGCGTGATGCAATTGTCGATGGACTCAATGCCATTGATGGAGTGAGTTGTATCAAGCCTCTCGGTTCATTTTATGTGTTTCCAAACGTAACGCAATTGCCCCTTTCATGTGAAGCACTCGCTGATTACATCATGGAAGCGGCAGATGTCGCACTTTTACCCGGAACCGCCTTCGGTAAGTATGGTGATGGGTATCTCCGACTTTCGTACGCCAACTCTTTAGAGAACATCCAAGAGGCATTAAGCAGAATGGAAACTGCAATCTCAAAATTGTAACTTTAAATATTGGGTTTTCGCTCCGATTTGTCCGTTGTCCAAATCGGGTTTCTCCTAAGCAATATTAAATAATAATCTTCGTTTTTTTTTAGCAGTTGACGATGCCAAACACGTAGGGGCAGGGTTTCCCCGCCCGTCATTGACTGCATATTTAATATTGAAAATTGCTTAAGGAGAACCAAACCCGTAATGTAATGGAGGGTGACTCGAACGCGAAAACTGTTGAGTAACCAACAATGGAACTTATCCGCAAGGAAATATAAAATAACGCGAAAACTGTTGAGTAACCAACAATGAAGCTTATCCGCAAGGAAATACAAAAATACCAGAAAGCTACCGCACGTATTCCAGCAAGTACGACAAACCTCGGACCTGGGTTCGATGTGCTGGGGCTTGCCCTCCAACTTTATAGTAAAGTCACGTTGGAAGCCACTGAAACCGACACCCAAGTCGTTGTTAGCGGCGTAGATGCCGATAAAATACCAAGTACGCCAGAACATATCGCGTTTCAAGCGGTAGAACTTGTCTTCGATCGAAGTGATACCAAACGTCCAAAAGGCTTCAAATTGCAGATAGAGAATGGAATACCGGCCATTCGTGGATTAGGTGGGAGTGGGACAGCCATTCTTGGGGGGTTACTAACGGCGAACGCCTTGTGCAGCTCTCCGTTTTCTGACGTAGAACTCCTCAATTTTGCAACAGAATTAGAAGGGCATCCGGATAACGTTGCGGCTTCATTGTATGGCGGCATCGTCGTCTCAGCACAGGAGAATGCCCAAGTGCATACGGTCCGGTTAGAATGTCCACCGGTACTTTCGGTTGTGCTTGCTATACCGGATTTTCCGCTATCAACGGAACAAGCGCGCGGTGTGCTACCAACTTCGGTAGGTTTCGCGGATGCCATATACAATACAAGCCGAAGTACATTGTTAATCGCAAGTATTGCCACAGGGCAATTTGAGATGCTTCGCATCGCTATGAAGGATAGATTGCATCAACCCTACCGTGCCGCCCTGATCCCGGGGTTTGATGATGTCGCAAAAGCGGCTACCACCGCTGGCGCACTCAGTGTCGCTTTGAGCGGCGCGGGACCGACTGTTGCAGCCTATTGTCTGGAGGATACAGAGCAGGTGGCTGAGCAGATGCAGGCTGCCTTCAGCAAACATCAGATTGCATCTGATATTAAAATTCTAAAACCAGATGTTGAGGGCGCGAGTCTTCACGTTGAAAACCCCTGAGAGCCAATAATTGAAAATTGATTTGATAACTAAACGCTAAGGTGTTTTAGTCCAGAGATTCTCTCTTGTAACTATAATAGACTTTATAATTAACGATAGACCGTTGATCGGCGCGCTTCGTAAATGGCTTATCAGCTGATGTCTACATAGTTTCGTATGTCATCATAAACGACACTGAAAAAGTAAGAAAAAGATGTCAAATTTTCATACAGAAAACATTGCATCAATACTGAACAAGTTCGATTCCAACATGGACCAAGGGTTGAGCGCAGAAGCCCTTGAGAAAGCGAAAGCGCGATACGGCAAAAACGAGTTTGCTTCAGAGAAACGAATATTTCCGCTTAAGGCGTTTCTGGAACCGTTACTGACATGGCGTATCATTGTTTTGGCACTCGCAACGGTCATCTTGGTCGCCTTTTTCTCCAGCGGCACGAGCAGCGTTACCTTTCACACAGTCGGTATCGTCGCAGCAGTGTTAGTTATCCATATTGCATACGCTTGGGCGATAGTGTATCGCACTCGCAGTCGGAATGCCAATATTGACAAACTCATGGCGCATAGTATCAAAGTTATTCGACAAGGAAAATTTGAGAAATGTGCACCGGAGGACATTGTACCAGGCGATTTACTCTCGTTAACTGCGGGGAATTACGTGCCTGCGGATGCCAGAATCATTGAATCTGAAGGGCTTATGATCGATGAATCGGTTCTCTTCGGCACCGAGGTACCCGTAGAAAAAATAAGCATGGATATTCCAGAACCTGCCTTACCACCAGAAAAACAGAACAATATCGCATTTGGTGGAACATACGTCGTAGCAGGGCATGGGTTCGCAATCGTTGTGAAGACTGGAAAACAGATAGAAATATGGAAGCAACATCAAGATGCCCCCCCGGTATCTATAGCGAACACTCTCGCTGAAAACGAAACACAGGATTTAAATACGATAATAAAAATAGGAGGCATCGTTGTCGCAGCTATAGCTGTAGCCGTCGGTTGGTGGTTTGAATATCAAAATCGGGTTACCGATTGGCAGTCCTTAATCCTTCTCGGTTTGCTATTCGCACTTGCATCCGCACCGAGCAATGTTATTGGGTTGCTCCGATTGTCGTTTTCTAAACATGCCGAAAAATTAAGAGAAAAAGGGATCACACTCCGCAATTCAAGCAGCCTTGAAAAATTGAGTCGCATCACCCTCTTTTGTGCAAATGAAGATGGACTTGCGACGACACGTGCCCTAACAATCTCCAGTCTTTTCGTTGATGAACAACTCGTTGATGGGAATACGTGGCGAACATGGTTGGATTCCCTGAAAGATCTTTCCGCCACAGAACGACAGAAAGTCGTTGCAGCGATACCACAAGGTGGGAAAATTCCGCAAGGGGCCCCGCACTTAGTGTTCACTGCTGGACTTGGCACCTCTGACGGGCGGGATATGCCTAATGCAGCTACTTCCGAAGCTGAGTCTAACGAGACAGCACCTTCACCCAAAGTTACTATCCAAAAGAATATGGAAAGACTCGGCTATCAATTGGATAGTGTCAAGGCTAAACTCCCTTTGGTGGATGCATACCCTTCTACACGGAATTATGGGTACCAAATGCAAGTGTTTGAGTCAGCACCAGAGGACTATCTTAATGTTATTTTTGGAGACGCACAGACAGTCCTTGACACCTGTGGTTCCGTACTTGTTAATGGCGAAATTACATCCCTTTCGGACGACAAGTATGAAATATATCATGAAATCATAGGCTATTTGCTCAGCACCAAATCCCAGGTTTATGGTGTCGCCTTTCATTCCTCTGATGTTATTCTGAAGCCACAAGAAATGGAGGACAATCCGATCTTCTTAGGATTTATGAGCTTCTCTATCAGCAATGATGAGGAAACGAAAACAGTTCTGAAATCCAGTCTTGACACCGGCCTTAAAATTATCCTCATCTCCGAAGGTAAAGAGCAAGAGACTGTTGACTTGGCGAAAGATCTCGGCCTTGTTCACAACCGGAAGGCAGTAGCATCCAGAGAAGAACTTGACGCAGTGCCGCGGGAACAAATTGACAACGAAACAGCAAAGTGGTTTGCTTATTCGCAGCCAACTTGGGAACAGCGCCGGAATATCGTCCTGAGTCTGAAGCGTCAAGGACACGCCGTAGGATTTTTGGGCCAAAATAGAACCGATCTACGCGCGATGAATGTCGCGGATATCGCGCTTGCTAATAGTGTGCACGCATCACATGTTGTTCAAGCCACTGCCGATGGCCTAATCAGCAATAAAGGCTTTCAAGCCGTAAGGGATGCGCTACTTCACGCCCGTGAGGCGTATCACAATGCAGCTGGATTCCTACGTTGGAACCTTTCTTGTACGCTCTCCCTACTTTTCACACTTACTATTGGAACGGTACTGCACTACCTCTATAAAATGCCGATGCCGTTGACGCTAACGCAGATAATTTGGGTGCAATTTCTCACAACTTTACTACCAGCATTAGGTATAGGCGCGGAACAGATATTCGCTGATGCCGACAATCGGGACTGGCACCATCGACCGACGCTCTTTTCAAAGGCGCGTTTTCTCTCAAGAACAACAGGCGTAGATATTGTTTGCCGTGCCCTGACTATGAGTCTGATGGCTCTCATCCCCTTCTTCTTTATGTTGTGGCGTTCACCCGCATTGGCGGATACGCTCGGCGTTTCGATACTCATGAGAGAGGTGTTATCCGTCGGAAATACTGGGACTCCAATTTCCCCGGATATCACGGTCGCGCGAACAGTCGTCTGCACGACGCTCATCCTGACGCAATTGGCAACATGCTGGCAAGCTTTGCGCTATCCATGGGAATCACTATTTCAAAGAATATTCGCAAATTTTCGGCTCATCGTTATCTCCCTCGTCATTATCGGACTTCATCTGACAACACTCTATATTGAACCTGTCACGCAGTTTTTAGGTATGGCGCCACTCAAATGGGAATGGCAATGGACGCTCCTGTTTAGCCTGACGTTGTTCTTATTGCCATTAAATCTGGCAATAAACTCGCGCCCAGACGACGATTAAAACCCGGTATCAACTACACCCAAAATCCGTAGGTCGGAATGCCAGCGATAATCCCTAAGATCGTCCAGAGACTCCCGATGGTGAATTCCCCCAAGATTAACCCTAAAAAGAAGGGGGCTACCTTCCGATGCCGCACAACACCGCCATATTGAAGAATCAACCACTTGATTAACCAACTCATGAAAAGACAACTCCACGTAACATGCATGCCCCAGCTCGTAGAGATGGCGAATCCCGCAGGATGGAAAGGCCACCATACAAATCGCATCCGAAAGAACATTAACACTGTCGTCAGTAGGAAACCTATACCCATAAATCCACTTTCAGCAATCAGTGTCTCTTCAGGGGCTTGCAACCACCCCGCAAGGCGACGGTACGGTTCTATCCCGAAAGCACTCAGAGAGGGCCAATACGCACGCACCTCCATTCCGAGTCGGTAGCCACGGTCAATTAATGCCCAAAACCCCGCCAACGAACCTAAAACGGTCGCAAGCGTTAACGCGAAGAGGATACGATGCATCGTCATATTGGTGCGTTCCATGATTTTAAAGCCCTCTAACTGATGCGGCATCGGGTGACTCCGATGCGCCCGATTAATAAACCAAAACATAGAGAACATAATCAGGTTGTCTCTTCCCAATTGACGGGTGCCAACAGTCCGAGTCAGAATTTCATCAGGACCAGAATAGTGTAGATCATGCACAGGTGTACCGAGTTCGGCGCGCATCCGGGTGATGGCGATCGAAATCATGTAATAGATAACAAAAAATGCGAACATCACCCAAAGTTCCGCGCCACCATAGTAGCAGAAAAGCACAAGGAATACCATAACAGCAATAAGACCGAGCGTCGCCCCGCGATAAGACATCGCTTCTTGAGTTTCGCGCCCTGAAGCACTGACGACGGTATTGTCCTGTTGGCTATTGAGTCCTATAACCGTTTTCGCAACGTGCAATAGATGGTGCCGACTTGCCCAAATGGCCAAAACGCACAGCGCGAGGTAACCCCCCGCTGCTTGCTCATTCATGTATGGGAAGCGAGGTAGCGTACGTAGACCAAGTGCAGCACCCAGCACACGCATAAATCGCCAATACCAGAAGAAAAACCAGCATGAAAACGAAAGGTCTAAAGGGATAAAAAAACCGAGCCCGATGGCAAACGGATACAGTGAAAATGGGATGCTGCCCATAGCGTTCCACGGGCTCTCCGTAAAAATTTGAAAACTCCGCACACGGGTTCTGAATTCGGGTAAAATTGGATACAAAAAATTGATGCCGTTCCAGAGGGCAAGCGCACCAGCAATGCCAAAACCGAGCCACATCAATTTGTTCTCAAAAAGGCGATTCTGTGGTGTCTCTGTTAACTGGAGCGGGAGTTGAATGATCGGATAACTTAATTTTTCATGTTCAATCCATTGCTTGCGGACAATTATATTGATGCAGAGCATTCCGAAAATCAACACACTAATAAAAGCAGTCCACCAAAGTACAGGGGTCGCCCATCCGAGCAAGGTCTCGGCTGTATAGAGCGGCAACTCACCCTCATAATATCCACTTAAAAGAGATGGATCGCTGACAGTAAGCCACTCTGGGAGGAAGGGTACAAACAACTGCTGCCACTCATTTTCCGGGGTAGCAAAACGGAACGCATGCCCTAACATCGGCACCAAAATTTCAAGCATATCGTGTCCAGTAATACCCGAAGCAATAGACAGCATCAGGTAAACAACTACCAATTCGCTCTGGACCAACGCCTTGCTCGGCACAAAACGGCGCAATAATTGATTCGCACCGATAACGACGAATAGACTGAAAATTACGTTAAAAAAGAGGGAGATTGTCACGGGGTGACCCGAATACCGAATTACCTCCATCTCAATGACCCAATAGCAGTTAATCGGTATGAGGATAACAGCAATAAGAATAGATTTGGGGGTAACACCGTGGGCAGGAATTTGTGATGACGCTGACGATGCGGAAGTTTCAACTTCCATATAAACTATGACTCCAATGGGCGCGAACTGATGTCTCTTAAAATCCCATCTTATAATACACCAGTGAATAATTTTACACAAATTTATCATACCCGCTATAACATGTCAACCTTTAAAGCCATAATTCGGCGGTAGATTTGAAATTGCCCGTCAACCGAGATCGTTACAGAAAATAAACTTTATTTTTCTAACTTTTTCATGTTATAATGAATTTGTTATACGGGTTTGTAAGTTGTGCTTTAATCACAACTGGCGACAACGAATCAGGATACAAAAAACATGAAGCCATTCCGCTACATTAAAAGACAAATTGAGAAATTTTTTTATAAAGCTTACCAGCGGCGTTTGGAATCCGAGGCAAACACATGGAAAATTCCACGTCATATCGGTGTAATCCTTGATGGAAACCGCCGTTACGCTAAAGCCAGTGGACTTGAGAATGTTATCAAAGGACACCACGAAGGCGCAAACAAGTTAGAAGAGGTACTCCATTGGTGTGATGAGCTTGGGGTCGAGATTTTCTCAATATGGATTTTTTCGCTTGATAACTTCAAACGCGCAGCACATGAAGTCGAAGGGATTCTTGGGCTAATTGAAGGGAAAATGCGCGAACTCGTCACAATTGAAGGACTCCACGCCAACCAGATTAAGGTACGCGCAATGGGCGAAATAGAACTGCTACCGCCGAGCCTTCAAGAAGCGATTCGCGAAGCAGAAGAAGCGACGCAACATTACGAAAAGTTCATCTTAAACGTCGCTGTCGCTTATGGGGGGCGCGAAGAAATCATTGAGGCTTTTCGGGGACACCTAAAAGCCGAAAGTGACACTGGTAAATCGGTTCGCCAAATCGCAGATGAACTCACTGTGGACAAGATTACACCATACCTATACACCTCGAACCTCCCAGACCCTGAATTAATCATCCGCACCAGTGGAGAGGTACGGTTATCAGGATTCTTGCTCTGGCAGAGCGTTTACTCGGAATTCTATTTTTGCGATACCTATTGGCCCTCGTTCCGAAAAATTGATTTCCTCCGTGCCTTGCGTGCCTATAGCCAACGTAAGCGTCGGTTTGGAAAATAAATCCGCAACCAACCTTTAGGTGTGTAAAGTTTTTGACAGGCGATAATTACAGAGGCGGTCCTGTAGCATAGGCTGTTGGTTTCCTGTGCGGAATACCTGTAGCATAGGAAACTGTTAGCCTGTGCCGAATATTTTTCAATCCGCGAAATCCGTGATTTGCGGCGTACTCGCCCAAATGCAACCTGCATTCAGACAACTATGGACAAAATATTTACACACCTGTTTAGAAAAAAATTTGACATCTTTTTGGATTTATGGTATAATTATTTGCAAGTCAGGTGGCTAATATGTAAAAAGCAGATCGCTCATGGGCGAGTACGCCACGAAATTGCGACCGCGACCCTTATTCCGAAGTTTTATGTAGGTGAGTGAAAATGAGAGCGACAACCGCTTCCGGTAATACTAAGAACAGTTGTGTTAGGGGCTATCTATCACTGGATGGAATGCCCGCCGGCACCGTGTGTGCTCTCGGTTCTCACTACCAAGTCTACCCCCCCCCACTTTACATCTGATAAGTATTGAGGTTCACAAGGTCTATACAACCGTTTTAAGAGTTGTAAGGATTTTCTGTGCCCGCATGCTGCCCTCGTCTTCCACGCGGCATCGCGGGCTTTTTGTGTTGCATTGCAGACCACCGCAACAGGCGCGGCCGCTCGCGATGCGACTTTTTTCTTTGACAAGCCTCCGCGTGCATGGTATCTTAAAGGCAGGGACGTTTGTCGCCACCGGTGGAAGACATCATCAAAGCAAGGAGTGTCAATCTATGCGAAAACGCATCCACAGATGGTTTCCCATCGTTCTACTTTTACTGATGGCGACGCTCGGGTATGCCGTGCGCGCCAAAAACGCGACGCAGACATCATGTCGCCCAAGTCCCGAAATCTGCCAACCGAAACCGATCCCGCCGTGTGAATATATCTGTCCCAATGCGGACACAAGATAACACGCCCGGGCAACCGAAAGGAGAATTGAAATGTTTATCCGAAAATACTGGCTACCGCTGTCGGTCTTCATCGTGGCGATTGTGGGTATAGGGCTTTACCTGCTCGCGACACAGCCTGAGAAACCACCGATTGTGATTTACAAACCTGTTGAACCTTTACCGAAATCGACCGAACAACCGAAGGCAGAAGTGCCTGTTGAGGATACCTCTCAAGGTAGACATTTCCACGAAGATGGCACATGGCACGAAGGACCGCATGAACAGGAAGCGGCCGCACAGGAGACACCGCAGACGGAAAAACCTCAACCTCAAGAAGCACTCTCGCCTGAAGAGCAAGAGGCACGACGGCAAGCGGTAATAGCTGCGATGCTCGAAGACATGCCCGAAAATCTTGCACTGCGAGAGAAAAACCGAGATATCCTCAAGCGGAGTTACGAACGCCTACGAAAAGAGAAAGAATATAGCGATGCGTATTTTCAACGGACAGGTAGAAGATACCCGGGCGAGGCTCGCATTCTGAAACAACTGACGGAAGCCAAGACACATCTTGATGCCCAGGAGCAGGATATCGCGAACCTAACAAAATGGAGGGACGAACATGCGAATAAATAACCCTTCAAAAGTCCTGATTGTCTTTGGGGTGCTGTTTTGTGTTTCTCTACCGCTTTCCAACATGAATGCCCAGGAGTATAGTGACGCGTACAAGTACTATAATGAGTGTGACAAGGCCAGGGGGCAGAAAGAAAGTGAAATCAATTCTGCCAAAGATGATTTAGGGCAATTTGAAGATTTCAGATCTCGTATTGAAGGATATCTTTCCGAAAATGTGGAGGATCTACGAGACGGTGTCCGAACGACCCTTATTTCTGCGGGTTTCGCTGATATGGGTGCGGCGACTGCGGCATTGGCCAACGGGACAATGGATATGATGGACGGTATCGCGTTACTTTCCTCGTTCAATTCTGCGAATTCAGCGATATCATCGCAGAACGGGGTCATCAGTGGTCTCTACACGGATCCCCCTAGCACCCCGATAGAAAACAGAACGGGGTATGACGCGGTCTACAATAGATATGTAGATGCCTACAACAACCTCTCCGCGTCAGATAAGGCGATCGTCCGAAAAGCAAAAGGCTCGGACGGCCCGTACCCTAAAAAGGATCAGCCTTCTGGATCGACGTACGGACTGGTCGCGTGTGCGCGTCCGAGTAGTCTCTCGCCGACCTGCTATGGGTATTACACGGATGCGAACAGTCATAAGCATACCTGCGCGCAAAAGCATGGTACGTCTGGCACGACAAACATTGACACGTGGTTATGCTTTAGCTCGATTTGCACCCGCAGCAGTGAACATTGGGTGCCCTGTCGTGCGACCAACTGCAGCGTACTATTCCCACCGCCGACCATCACAATCATTCCTCCCGACTTTCCGGGGGGCAGTGTTTACACAGTAAAGACCTATCACGACCATGAGGTGACGTGTCAAGCGTATTACTATCGTGGTTTTTTTGCGTCAACGGTGTGTGGTGATAAGTATTTCACGTGTGAGGGTTCATGTGACAATGGTCACAGTAGTGGTTCGGGTAGCAATCCGCCGAGTAGCGGGGGTAGCAATCCGCCGAGTAACACACCGACACCGTCTTATCATGCGTGTAATGTCCATTTAACGACCGTCAGTGGTGATCATTCTTTACAATCGAGTTGTTCATCGAGTAATGCCAATGGCAACTGCACCGTGACGAGTTTCTATGCCTGTGACTCCCATACGCATGCCTATCCGACACCACCGCCGACACCGACACCACCGCCCCCGCCAGAACCGACCCCGCCCCCGCCGACAACGGTCGCCTGTGGTGCGGCATCGTGGACGGGCTGCACGGCATCTGTGTCCTCACGGACGGAACACAAGATCCCGTCGTGTAGCGGTTGTGGCAACCGCTATTGGACGTGTTCTGCGTCTGCCTCGAATCACACGGATGTCAAGACGTGTCGGTATAGTGAATGCCGTCAACAGTGGAAAAAGTGTGCGTCGGCCCCTGTCTGCAATAAGCCGTATCGGAAACGAAACGGTTTGAAGTGTTGGGCGCAGTAGGCAGATTCTTCTCTCGATGTCCGAAACAGAATCAACCCTTTTTAACAAACGCGTCAGTGGTCTTTTGAT
>CAZQIP010000094.1:0-20721 GCA_964593655.1 uncultured bacterium
GTTGATACCCGAATCAGCAGACGAACAACCAGATTACACAGTCTCAAGTCTACACGAGGTCTTGTCCTGCTTGAAGAACAGACAGTAGGCGAACCGCGGAGGTTGACACTAATTGTAACCTAAGTCGCTACCGTATAGGTCTTGGACATTTATAGTGAAGCCCATAAATAAGTGGACATCTTTGTAGCATAAACTTTTAGTTTGTGCCAGTCTGAATGCCTGTTATAGGTATTCAGACTGTTTGAGAGTGCCCTATTAATTATAGGTTTTACTATAAACACAGATTTTTCAAGAAAAACTTTCTCTTTTCACCCCGTAGGGGTGTTATGTCTATAGAACATCCGGCGTGCAAGGAACTGCACCCTGTAGGGGTGCTATGTAAATAAAAAAGTGGCAACTTGGGTTAATTGTAGCAAAGGAGATAGTGTTTCATGTTTATAACAAGCACGCTTTGGAAACATAGGATCCTTGGAGTTATTCTTTGTCTGATTGCTTTCAACGTATTTCTTTTTTTCATTTCAGGGAATTCGGAATCTAACAAGTACGCTGTCAGGATGAACCTTGTGGTTGCGTTGATGCTACTCTTCAATCACATTGCTTTTAATTTCACGAAGACAGGTTGGAAAAACCGTGTGATGAAAACCGCTGCTTTTATATTGATAGCATTCGGATTAGTTTACATTTTATGGGTAGTTATTAGTTCCGGTTTCTTCGGGGTAATGTGAAGCGACACTTTGTGAGGTAGCATAAGCGTCAATGAAGTAATGAAAGTGTTTAACCGTTGTTATGCCTCTCAAATCGTCCAAAAGGAGATAATTTTCGTGAAGCAATTGACCGATACTGAAAAACAGCAGCTTGATGCGAAAATCGAGGAAGAACAAGAACCTCAGGGAAAGTCCGCGAACACCCTGAAACTTCAAAAGAGACATCAGCAGTAACCAGATTTATGTCGAGCTATCTTTGGAAATACGGTATGCTTGGTATCATTCTTTGTCTACTTGTCTTTGTCGTGATGAATCTACTAAAATGGCGAAATTTTGCTTATGACCAATACGGCGGCCTCATGATCGCCTTAATGCTCTTATTCAACCACATTGCCTATTATCTCACGACAAAAGGGTGGAAAAGCGTTGTGATGAAAACGGTCGCATGGGTTTGGATAGTATTGGGATTCGCTTACCTCTTTTGGGTATTAGCGTAGGAGTTCTATTGATTGGTGAATCTCTGCTTTTGCAATTTTGGGAACATAATGGAATTGTCATTAACATTAAGAATTCTTTGCTGTAGGAGCGAGTTTTACTCGCGATCCTCTTACTGTAGGAGCGAGTTTTACTCGCGATCTTCTTACTTATGGATTATTTGACCAGCACACCATCTGATACAAGGGGCACAAATGAAAACGCTATTCATTGATGACCATGATGTTGAGGAAATCAACAATCTCGCTCGGAAGTTACATCCACTGCAAAAAGTTGAAAAGAACGCCGTGCTGCGGGCTGAACATCGCTGGGAGAACTGTGGTATCATGATGTGGACAACCCCCGCATGGGTCCCCGATGAAGCGGTTTTCAAGACGCTTTACTACGCCAGCGCAGAGGGAGATGATCCAGAGGTCAAGCTTGATGTAACCGGGGCACCGGTTGGCGGGCGGAGTTTTATCTGCTATGCAACCTCCGAAGACGGTGTGAACTGGGAGAAACCTGCTTTAGGGCTTCAAGATTATGATGCCCTCACATGGCGAGGCACCGCAATCGGCACAGACAACAACATCCTACCCACAGGCGTGCCGCTGGCACCCATCTACGATCCCCACGACCCTGATGAACAACGTCGCTACAAAGGCATGGGCTGGGGAAAAGGCGGCGGACTAACGCCAGCGATCTCCCCAGATTGCCTTCACTGGACATATCTTGATGTACCACCTGTTCCAAGTTCAGACGAGGCACACTTCGGGTATGATCCGGAAAATAGGCTATTTATCGCAACCGTCAAGCACGCCGGACCCGATGGCAGGTCGCCTTATGGACGCAGCTTCTGTCTGAGTACCAGCGAGGACTTTGAAAACTGGAGCGGGATAGAACTAATTTTTCATGCCGATCAGATGGATCAAGAAAACGGGGAGGAACGGATACAAAAATTCATCGAGGATCCCGCTTATCTTACGCCGATATACAATCGACCTGAGGAATGGCGCACCGACGTTTACAATTTTCCCGTATTTCGTTACGAGAATTTATATCTGGGGCTACCTGTAATGCACCACTGGACGGGGAAGCACCCACCGCTGTACGAAAACGTTGACAGTCGGAAGTCGGTGGAACTAGCTTCGAGTCGAGATTTACGAAAATGGGAGCGAGTAGCGAACCGCATGCCATTTATCGAACTCTCACCCGTAGGGGACGGCAGTGCCTACGATACAGGACAGATCTCAGTCGTCAACGGACCCATCAGGCGTAACAATGAACTCTGGTTCTACTATCTTGGAGTTCGGCACCGCAGCCAACCGCTGACAGACATAATGGGCAGAAAATACCTCAACAACTTTGCTATGGCACTCGCAAAACTTCGTGTTGACGGCTTTGTGTCGCTCAAGGGAGGTATCGAATGGGGTTCGGTGTTGACCAAACCGATAGTTGTGGAAGGCAGCGAACTGCGTGTGAATGTGGATTCTTGGCGCGGTCGGGTTAAGGTAGAGGTGCTTAATGCCGATAATGGTCAACCCTTTCCGGGGTACACCTTCGACGAAAGTATTCCGGCGATGGTGGATAGTATTGACGAACCGATGCGCTGGAAGGCGAAGCCTGACCTTGCTGAACTTCGTGGCAAGACCGTGCGCCTCCGCTTTTCTATCCTTCGGGCAGAACTCTACGCCTTCTGGTTCACTGACTGATTTGCAAGGAACGACAAAACTATGAACACAGCCATCGAAAAAACAGAAGCACTTATTCAGGCTACGCGAGAACTCGGCGCGATGTATACAGACGATCCTTATCGACCGAGCTACCACTTCACACCACCATTTGGCTGGATGAACGATATCAACGGTTCCATCTTTTGGAAGGGGCGATACCACATCTTCTATCAACACAACCCCGAAGGTGGCTATTGGAAGTGGATGCAATGGGGACACGCCTCAAGTGCCGATCTGGTACATTGGGTGCATCACCCGATCGCTTTAACACCGGACCTTGACGGACCCGACCGCGGCGGCTGCTTTAGCGGCGGGGCACTCGTGAATCTGGAGGGTGTCCCGACGTTCATTTATCATGGAATCCCCGATGGGACATGTATCGCAACGAGTCATGATGATTTGCTCATTACATGGGACAAGCATCCCGCCAATCCAGTGATTCCAGTACCAAAACCCGGTGAGGAAGGACACGGCGAATATATTGTATTTGACCCGTGTGCTTGGGTGGAAGGCGATACCTATTACGCCCTCATCGGCAATACGATACCGGGACAAATCGGAGATGGCACTGCGCTGTTTAAGTCGTCTAACCTCGTAGACTGGGAATTCGTGCGCTCCTTTTATCAATCGCGGCGCGAATGGACAGATCCAGAAGAAGACTGTGCAGTCCCCGATTTTTATCCGTTGGGCGATAAGCACATGTTGCTGTTTTGTAGCCACTGGCAGGGCACACAGTATTACCTCGGACGATTTGAAAATGAGGAATATCACGTCGAAACCTACGGGCGGATGAGTTGGGAGGGAGGACTACTCGGTGGACCGCGTTCCTTGTTAGACGCGCAAGGTCGCCGGATCTTTTTCGATTGGGTTCGAGAAATTCGTGGCGTTGAACAGGAACGCGCTTCCGGTTGGTCAGGCGTTATGACACTGCCACGCATCCTTTCCCTCGCAACAGACCGTAGCTTACAGATTCAACCCGTGCCGGAGTTAGAATGCTTACGGATGAATCCAAGCGCATGTGAAAATATTACCTTGAACGCTGATGACGAAGTCAATTTACAAGATATTCAAGGAAACTGTCTTGAGTTGGCTGTCGAAATTGACCCCAGTGATGCAACTGAAGTCGGCGTTCAGGTGCTCTGCTCGCCAGATCAGGCTGAAAGCACCGGGATTCTGTATGTTCCAGCGGAAGGAACGCTAAAAATCGACATCAGTCGTTCCACCCTGAACGAAGCCATCCGGTATCCACACTACCGAGACGCGGGCGGCACTGCAAGACTACCGGAATCAGAGCAGTTCGTTGACGCACAATGTGCCCCGTTTACGCTGAAGGATAACGAAACACTTCAGCTCCGCATCTATGTCGATAAATCTGTGGTTGAAGTGTTCGCGAACGGTAGACAGTGCATCACACAGCGCGTCTACCCAACGCGAGCCGATAGCACCAGGGTGAGATTGGTGAGCCGTGGCGGACAGGCGCATTTCCGATCCGTTCAGGCGTGGGAGATGGCACCCGCATTTTGAGAGAAAGTTGACTTTTGTAGCAAAATAGCGTATACTCTCGCTATTATCTTGGCGGACACACAAAACGTATTTTGAGGTAAACATCATGGCTTATGAGATTCCGAAAACAGTCTTAGGTCGCACAGGTTTGACCGTTACCCGATTCGGTAGTGGGGGCGCGTATTGTGAATCCGTTGACGGTTACCGGAAAGCGATTGATGCCGGTATCAATTATATGGATACAGCACGATCCTACAGAGATGGCGAGGATGAGAAGGTCATCGGAGCCGCTATAAAGGGACAACGCCATAAACTCATTCTCGCAACGAAAACCGCTCAGCGCGATGCAAAAGGCGCACGGACAGAACTTGAAACATCGTTGCGGATGCTCGGCGTTGATCATATCGACATTTACCAACTGCATCACCTGAACACGGAAGAGGAACGAGACCGAGCGTTAGCACCCGGCGGCGCATTGGAGATGGCGCAAAAAGCACGAGATGAAGGACTGATCCGATTCATCGGTGTTACCGGGCACGATTGGGTCCAGATTCAGCACGCTGTCGCAACGGGGCATTTCGACACCGTCTTATGTTGGTATAATTGTGCGATGAAGACACCAGAGGATACAGTTTTCCCGGCTGCTGACAAACACAATACCGGTGTCGTCATTATGAACGCCTCGCGGAATGACAGACTTTTTGGAGACGCAGACGCGCCGTCTCCGGAGCAATTCTACCGTTATGTACTCAGCCATAAAAGTGTCCACCTGACGATTATGGGATTGAGAGACGTTGAACGGTTCCACCGAATTGCGGAAGCACTCTCCGAGCGAGAGACCTTGACACCCGATGAACAAGCCGATTTGGAAAAATACGGCGCACAGCGGCTTGAAGAAGGCGCGCTTACACCGTAAATCTGACGCTAAAAATGGGAGGACAAGTGAACTTGTTAGCAAACGAATGGAATTTCAATGAATAAAAACGCATCAGATCAGACGAACGGCCGTTCGGTAGAATCCTATCCGCATGAAAAACGCAATTTAATTGTATTCGCGCTCAATCAGATTCTGATGCGTCTCGGTTGGATGTTCAAATCCGAATCGGTTGTCATTCCAGCGTTTATTGATGTCTATACCTCGTCAGGAACCATCCGCGGGTTGCTACCGCTTATTCTGCGAATCGGGCAAAGTCTACCCCAGTTTCTGGTCGCCCAACGTGTCGCTCGGATGCCCACAAAACGTGGGTTCTTTGTTTTCACCGGTTTCGGTTTCGCGATTCCGTGGCTTGTGTTGTCCGGTATATTAAGCCTAACACATTGGTCAGGGAATGTCATTGTCGCTGTTTTTCTTGTGTTGTGTACACTGCATTGGCTCGCGGTGGGTTGCAATCACCTGGCGAACGGAACGCTACAGGGGAAATTGATCAGTCCCGAAAAACGGGGCAGGCTACTCGCCTATTCCAATATCATCGGTTGTACGCTTGCGATTGGTGTCGCTTTTTACCTGCTACCGCGTTGGTTTTCTGTGAGTCCACCGCGTTATGCTGTGCTCTTTGCGGCAACGGCTCTCTTCTTCGGGATCGCAGCGGCGGTCAGTTTTGGGTTGAGAGAACTCCCTTCACAGCCAGAGGGCACAGCACCTTTTTTCAGATTCCTCGGCGATGCACTCCTATCGCTGCGGTACGACAGAAATTTTCGGCGATTTGCAATCGTTATCCTGCTATTTTACTCGATCTGGCCCCTTTTCCCACACTATACCGTTTTCGGGACCCGGACATTAGGGTTAGTCCCTTCTGGTTTTGTCACATTGATAATTGCACAAAACGCCTCCAACGCTATCGGTGCCGGTATCATGGGCAACATCGCAGACCGGTCAGGGAACCGATTCGTCTTGCGGATCCTGATATTCATCAGTGCCTGTATGCCGCTGTTAGCGGTCGGCATTAGTCGAATGCCAACCGGTGCGCAGTTTTATTGGATTATCTTTGCCCTTATGGGATTCACACCCGTCTCTGCTCGCATCGTCACAAACTACACCCTTGAGATCGCGCCACAGGAAAAACACCCGCAATATCTCGGTGTAATGAGTCTTTTTCAGGCGATCCCGCTGTTTGTTTCCCCTTTGATTGGGGCGTTGATCGAGGAATTCGCCTTTGAACCGGTCTTTATCGGGGGCGGTATTCTTGTTTTGGTAGGGTTTTTGCTGACTTTCCGATTGGCGGAACCGCGGTTTAGCCAAAGTGCCTAAGAATCGGCGTTCTATTATATTTTACGGACGAATCTAATACAAAATCAACGTGAACAGGAGAAACACCACCATGGCAGAGAAAATGTCATGCCCATTTTGTAGGACCCAAGTTGAATATGCTATCGAAAATTCACCGGATTGGTACCGCGATCCGTCCCTACCCGTCTACCGAATCGATTGTCATGGGAAATGCAGACGGTATTGGCTTGCAGCAATTTCTGACCCGCATCCACAGATTGATCCCGCCATCCTTGCCTTCTTGGATTCACTCAATGATGAACAGCGAACATTTGTCTCCGAATCAACACGACACGCGTGTGACAATGGCATTTTGATAGTCTATAACAGAAATATCCTACAATACCTTGTCACCGATTGGCACTATGCAAAAGCGGCTGTTATGCTGTATGAATTCAATGACGTTTCATTCCAAATCAGTGGTATCGGATTTGATTTTGCGAATATGTTGTTTTTCTTGCACACTCAGGATGCTCGATTCACACTGAGAATCTATCAGGCTGGAACTTCTATTGATAAAATCCGATCTGAAATCTATTGGTTACAAGCACTTTGGAACGAAGCAAGCATCAGGACCCTCTCTCCCGTGCCTGGACGTGACGGTGAAATGATTCAATCTATCTCCCCAAACGACCTACCGCTGCGCTATGCGACTGTATACGATTGGATTCCCGGTGAGACGCTTCATGGACTCTCCGCAGCAGAAAAAACACCGGAACTGATTCGGAAGCTTGGGAATATGGTAGGGCGCATGCACGCTGTGTCAGAAACATTAGAATTACCGAACTGGTTCACCCGCCCGCGGTACGATACAGACTGGATTACAGCCAAAATTGAAGCAGCACTTGAAGCTGATAAGGACGCTTCGACAGAGGAACTTGCAAAACTTGCCGCTCTCTCTTCGCACTTCTCACAGTTTGTCGCAGAACACGGTGAAGAACAAGACGTTTTTGGACTGATTCACTCGGATCTGGAACCCCATAATATCATTATCTCGGACAGACAACCTTGTCCTGTTGACGTGATGGAGTTCGGATTCGGTTATTATCTCTTAGATATTCTGACGCTTTCCCGCCATTTCAGTGAAGATGAGCAGACAATTTTCTTTGAGGGGTACCAAGAAATCCGACCACTCCCGACAAATTACCGTCAACAGTTGGCTCTATTTGAAGAGTTGCGCGTGCTGTAACCCAACCGGTAATTCTAATTTCCTCCAGACCGGTAGGTGCGGTTTGGAACCGCACCGGACTTGAAAAAAGAAAGTTCAAAAAATTAGACAATCCGATAATTTATCTAAACTAAATGCCCTTGTAGGGTCCGTCCGTCATGATTGACTTGCATCCACGTCTGTGATAACATAGCTGCACGAAAAACATAGAATACCTACGGAGCCAACCCATGGAACACCGCTATCTTTTCCTTGATCTGCATCACATCACCCGGATCGAAGGGTTGTATCGCCGAATGCACCAGCCCCAACGGCATCCCAATAACCCTGTTCTGCGCGGCGAAAACCCGTGGGAAAGTATCGCATCCCTCTATGGCACTGTGCTCTACGACCCACAGGATTCGCTCTTCAAAATGTGGTATCTCACCGGACCTTATGTAGATGGGATGGTACAAATCCGTCAACGAAACGCACTCGGCAATATAACACTTCTCGCTTATGCAACTTCAACCGATGGGGTGCATTGGGAGAAACCTATCCTAAACCAAGTCGATTTTGAAGGCAGCACCGAGAACAATCTCGTTGACATCGGACGCACAAACTGTGAAGGTGCAGCTATCCTCTACGATGAACACGAAACCGATCCTGCACGTCGTTACAAAGCCTTTTATTGGGAGCACGGCGGGATCGACACCTTTGTTGAGTACGAAGGGCGCACGATCTGGGGACGCGGTGAAGGAGACGGTATGTGGATGTCCTTTTCACCGGACGGTATTCATTGGACAGACTGCGAAACCAATCCCGTCATTCCCATTGATAGCGACACAACCCAATCCTTAGTGTGGGACCCGAAAATACAGAAGTACGTCGTCTTTGGACGATTCGGAGCAGGTGGACGCAAAACCGCTCGCGCCGAAAGTCCCGACGCGATCAACTTCAGCGAACCCGAACGCGTCTTTGAATGTGACGCGATTGATGAAGAAGGCACACAGATTTACGGCATGCCGATCAACATCTACGAAGGCATCTATCTCGGTATGATCTGGGTCTACCGCGAAGGCGTTGATGGCACGATTGATACGTCGCTCGCAACAAGTCGTGATGGTATCAACTGGCAACGCGTCTTGGACCGACAGACTTTCCTGACGCTTGGTCAGCAAGGCAGTTGGGAAGATGGTATGGTCCGAATCAGTCAAAATTTCATCACACATAACGACCAAATCTATTTCTATTACGGCGGTGTGAACGGACCGCACACCGGTAGGAAGTTCAAACAGGTCGAGCGCAAACATAAGTCTATGCTCGGCTTGGCGACGTTGCGACGGGACGGATTTGTATCTCTTGATGCGGGTGAAACCGAAGGATACATGTTGACAAAGCTTTTGACAATTGCCGATGAAGAATTACACCTCAACGTTGATGCCAGTCAAGGCTATGTCACCGTCTCCGTCACCGATGATATTGGGACACCTTTAGAGAATTACACCTCTCAGCAAATCGTTGGCGATCAGTTGGACACACCGGTTAAATTCAACGGTGCGTTAGGAGCACTCAAAGGGAAAGAAATACGTCTACGGTTTCAACTCAGGAACGCCAGTCTATATTCTTACTGGTTCATTTAACCGCTATCCATCCGAAGGAGAAAAAATGAAACATATTTACCACAAAGAAGATGCCGAAGTCGTCCGCATTGAAGGCGAGGCACCGCGAACACTCTACACACTCATTCAACCAAATACAACGAATACTGAACATTTCGCGATGGGTTTAGAGGAGATTGACCCGAATAGCGAAATTCCTATCCATTCCCACAGTGAAGCAGAAGAGATTATTTTCGTCTATGGTGGACAAGGAAAAGCCTACGTCGGTGACGAAGTCGCTGATCTGAAACCCGGCACAGTCATCTATCTCCCACCCAATGTCGAACACCGTTTTGTCAACACAGGGGATGAACCGCTTTGGATCACCTGGACGCTCTCGCCACCGGGGTTTGAGAAACAAATCCGTAAAGTCGCAGACGGTTCCGCCGGGATGGAAGTCTTTAGCGAGTCTGATTAAAATCGACTTTTCATAAAATTATGCACCTTTTTTACCCTTAAAGTGCGTCACTATTAAGTAAACCGACAGATATTTAAATTCGTTATCTATTTTTGGAAATCGATTTAAAAACCTCAAAAATTTTAGGTTTTCCAACGCCAAACATTTCCTCAAGGAGATTTTTATGTTCACAAAAGAAAAATGCTTAATCGTCACGTGTGTACTTTACCTACTATCCTGCACTCTCTATTTTTCTGCAATCACCCTCGCCCAAGACGAAAAAGTTGTCGAACGCTACAAATTAATGCTCAATCGCAACCCAAAAGAGGGAAGTACGTTCGACCGACTCTACCAACTTTATCTTGAGGATGCTGGCTTAGATACCATGGTTGCCGATTATCAGGCGGCAGCAGCAGCCAAACCCAACGATTCAAACCTCCAGCTGATCTTGGGACATATCCACAAACGTCTCGGAAAAGATGCGGAGACGCTTGCTGCATATCAACGGGCAGTTGAACTCGCACCAAACAACTATTATCCCCATTTCGCCTTGGGACAGATGTACGTAACCCTGCGTCGGCATGAAGACGCGATTCGCGAATTGACGAAAGCCGCAGAATTATCTGAAGAGACACAGTCTGCATCTCCTGAAGAATTGATGACGATTTACAAGGCACTCGGACGCGCCTATTTCAGCCGAGACCGCGTAGACGAAGCAATTTCGGCATGGACGAAAATCTCTGAACTTGATCCAGAAAACATCTTTTCCCGTATTGAACTTGCCGACCTCTTCCGAGAACAACAACTCTACGAGCAAGCCATCGCGCAACATGAAGCGATTATCGCACTTAAAACCAACGATCCCTATCGCGTCTGCTTGAGTCGTCGGGAAATCGGGAATATACATGAGGAAAAGAGTGATTACGAGGCAGCCATTCAAACCTACGAAGCCGCATTGGCGTTGACGGCACCCGGAAACTGGTTGCGTAAAGACCTTCAGCATCGCATCATCGGCATTTACGCCGCTGACGGAAACTGGGAAGGCTTAATCACACACTATAAAGAAAAACTTGAAAATACACCGAACGACCCAGAACTCATCGGTTTGCTGGCTGAGGCACATATTGAAAACCAACAGTTAGACGAAGGGATTGATGCCTATCAAAAGGCACTTGAACTCGCACCGACAGACACTGCGCTCCGCTTGAACTTAATCGCTGCACTCCGCAACGCTGAGAAGTTTCAGGAAGCGGCGGCTGCCTACGAATCCCTCAGCGAACAACAACCCGACGATTTTGGCATCTACCGCGAACTCGGCGAACTATACCTGCAATTAGATGATGAAGACAAGGCAAGAGCAACCTATCAACGGATGCTTGCGCGCGACCCTGATAACGCAAGCACATACCTTATCCTTGCCGAGATTTACGCCAATCATGAATGGGTGGATGATGCCGTCACAGCATATCAAAAGGCGATTTCACTGGCACCCGATAATCTGGATTATATTGAATATTTCGGCGAATTTTACTTCCGAGAAGGGGATCGTGCGAAAACTTTGGAGACATGGAACCGGATGGTTGCCGGCGACAAAGCCGTCGCTGAAAACTATGACCGACTCGCGAAACTCCTTGATAGCAAAGCACGCGTACTAAACAGTCAAACCGAAGCCATCGCTGCAAGCCGAAAAGCTGCTGAGTTGGCACCCGATGTGTACCGGTATCGTGAGGCATTGGCGAAGCGACTCGTCGAGAACAGAGATTATGACAAAGCCTTAACGGAATACGCTGAAGCCGCGAAACTCGCACCGAACGAATTTTTCGCGGAACAGATGGATAACCAGCGCATCGAAATTTATCGGCGGCAAGGAACACTTGTTGAAAAAATCGGTGCGTTGGAAACGGCACTTGAAAAACCAGACATTGCGGCTGCGGATGCTTTCATCCAGTACAAGCAGCTCGCTAAGATGTACCTCAAACTCGGCAATACCACCTATGCACTCGAAGTGCTTATGAAGGCGAAGGCTCTCGAACCCAATGATCTTGTTGTTAATCGTTGGATCGCGGAAGTATACACGTTACAGGGACGCCGGGACGATGCCAACGCTATCTACACCCACCTGATTGAAGTTGATGGCGCAAATGCACGCGAATACTATACAAACATCGCGCGTTCCTATCTTGAAGTTATGGATTTTGCTGCTGCTACGGACGCAGCGAAGCAAGCAATTGCCCACAGTCCC
Organism: uncultured bacterium; assembly: GCA_964593655.1. Taxonomy (GTDB): domain Bacteria; phylum Poribacteria; class WGA-4E; order WGA-4E; family WGA-3G; genus WGA-3G. Next base: position 12,128 of record CAZQIP010000094.1, read on the forward strand.
CGCAACCCCGAAGGGCATCAGATACTCGCACTGATCGCGAAGCAGGCCGGAAATTACCAGACGGCTATTGACAGCTTCAAGCAGGCGATTCGGCTGCGACCGGAATCTACCAACATCCGTTCCGAACTTGCTGAAATTTACAAACTTTCAGGAAACCCCCGACAGGCACTTGAACAGTACTGGCGGTGTTGGGAATTGGGCGGAAGCATCACTGATAAGCTCGCTTTTGTCAAACCGCTTTCTGAATTATATTACGACTTGGGACGACGCAGCGAGTTGGAAGAAAAATTAAAACAGATGTCGAAAACCAACACATCTGATATAGGCGCCGTCGTTGCATTAGCAAACCTTTATCAGATGGAGGGCGACTTACCTAACGCACGTTTCCAGCTTGCGCGCGCTTTAGATCGGAAGCGCGATAACCCAGACCTCTTGGCACAACTCGTCAAAATCAGTCTTGATCTCGGTGATACACAGGACGCGCTCACTTATCAACAACGACTCGTCAAGGCACAACCGAATCCTATGCATAGGCAACGGCTCGGAGAATTACTCTTTGATGTAGGGCGAGAACAAGAGGCCATTCAGGCATGGACCAAACTCCTCCATACCCAAAATCAACCGTTTGACGCAGAGATTAAACTCGCAACTTTACTGATTCAGCACGGGCTATTGGATGAAGCGATTTCTGTTCTTGACCGTGCAGCTGAAAAGGTAACAGGCCCAAACGCGCATATTGAACTCTATCAGTTGGGTGATGCCTTCGTCGAAATGAACGAATTTGACCGAGCACGTCCACTTTTTCAAAAAGTGCTTGACATGCCTGCCCCCCTGATAAGGGGGGATCAAGGGGGGTTACCGACGCAGCAGGCAACACAGAACCCAGTAACAAGTGCACCTCGCACGACATCGGGACCTCCCGGCATCAGGACAGATAGATTTAATCTACCCCGAACGCTCACCTCGCGAATTCAGCGATCCTCATTCCAGATTCAGGGGGGGCGGCAAACCCAGTGGATACCGACGGACTTTGATGAGGCACAGGCAGGCGCGCTCGTTCAGATAACAACTATCGCACAACAGCAACGAAAATTGGGGGAACTCATCAACCAGCTGGAAGCACAAGCGGATGCCGATCCCAAAAACATAAAGGGCCTCGAAACGTTAGCGCAAATTTATATCTTAACCCAAAATACCGACAAAACCAATGAAACGCTTGAACGACTCATTGCCGCATCACCCAACGATCCTGTCTATCAAGGAACGCGCTTGACACGATTAATGGGGCAAGGCATCAGTTATGAAACGCTGAAAAAATATCTTGATGAGATGACCGCTTTAGCGCCTGACGCACGACTCTGGTATGTCGCACGATATGCAAGCGACTTCTATCGGCAGGGACGGAAAGAAGATACCGAGAAATTGGTGGTAGAACTTGTAGATGCAGAGGTCTCTGACCTCAATATAGGTGCGACGATTGTGAGTGCGCTCGCACGGATGGGAAAAACAGACGCTGCCGAGAAAATCCTTACACAGATGCCAGTACCAGGGCTTTCAACGCCGCAACCTCAGTCAGCACAGAATACACAACTGCCAGCAAGCGGTGTAGGGGTTGGGTTACCCAACCCCTACGCATCACAGCGATGGCGGCAATATCGGGATATTTATCAAAATCTCGCCACTGCTTATATTCGTGAGGGACAGACTGACAAGGGAATTGCACTGTTCTGGACCTTCTTTGAACGCACCAAACCGCAAGCGACAACCACACGGCGCGTCGCAACCTTAGCATACGCAAATCAATCTTACGCCGGTTACACATCGCTACAGACAAACTATCCATCGCCCACGACTTACTACAATCAAAGTCGTTTACAGTTCCTCCAGCGGGTTTTCAGCCAATTGTGGTCCCGCGATCAACAGGAGGCACTCTACAAAAAATTGCAGGCTGAATTGGAGCGTGCGATAGGAAGAGACCGGATCTATCCGAGTTTGGCACTCAGTTATTGCTATTGGTGGGCAGGGCAGCGGGACGAGGCACAAGCCGTACTTTCCACGCTTCAAAAGGAATTCCCTGAGGATCTTACCCTTAAGCTAAACACAATTTTTGCCGCTATCCAAGCAGGACAACACGCCGCAGCATTCAAATTAGTTGCCGGACTCGCTGAGGCGGATCCGCGAAACCGCAAACAGTACCATGAACTCACACTCCAGCTTGCCGTGCAGACAGGCGATACCGTTGCTGTACGCGAATTGGTGACGAAAGTACTCAATTCACCGAGTGGGGCTCGTGAACTTTATCAATTCTCGCGAACCCTCCAACAGAACGGACTCACCCAATACGCAATCGCTATTGCCAAAAAAGCGATGACCCTCGCAACCGGTGAACGGGATCCGAACTTCCTTGTAGATTTAAGCCAACATTTGGAGGACTTAGGACGCGGGCAGGATGCCGCACGTGTCGCCGCACGCGCAATGCAGTTCGTCAACCAGCGCGACCGACACGGACGCACATTGTATGCGTGGGACCTTCGACGCGCCGTACAGACCGCTGGACGTGCAAAAGGATTGCGAGAACGCGAACCTCAGTTGGTTGCAGCTGTCCAGAAGGACCCTAATTCGTTTCAGGCACAAGTCCGGTTGGCGACGTTCTATGAACAGACAAATCAGGTGCAAAAAGCATCCGAAGCCTTTGACGCGGCACTTGCCTTGCGTCCGCAGGACACTATGACACGACAGCGCTACGCGCAGATGTTAGAGCGCCGCGGCAAGGCGAAGGAAGCAGCAGCGCAATACCTGATACTCCTCAAAGAGAATCCGAACGCACTCGGCTACAACTATTATCAGGTCATGCAGGTTTTCTTCACCGCAGGCAAAGTTGATGAACTCGTTTCGCTCGCGAAGGATATGATCGCTCCATCCGTCGGGCTGAGCTATAGCAACTTTTTCGCAGAAGGCGTCGCACGCCAGTCCCTCGAAAACAATAACCCTAAAGCTGCGATTGAGCTCTACGAAAAAATTCTTGCCGTACAGCCAAACGACACTTCTGCCTATACCGATTTGGCTTCGGCTTATGTCGCTGCAGGTGATCGTGAAAAGGCGATCCAGTTCCTACGCGAAAAACTGGACGCAAAAGACATAGACGAGCGCCGATCTCCACACGTACAGGTGGATATGGTATCAAAACTGACTGAGTTCTACAAAGCATCAGAGCGGATAGAGGAATTGCTAACCGAATATGAAGCAAAACTTGATGAGAAACCGGATGACGCGATGCTCATCTATCTCGTCGCTTCTATGAAGATTGCAGCGGACGACCTGGAAGGGTCAGACGTGCTTGTTAACAAACTCCTTGATGATTCAACACCTGTGGACACACACTGGTTAAACAATCTCGCCGATGCTTACCGAGGCGCGAATGACAGAGATCGTGAACTGCGGTTGCTTGAATCTGCAATCGCAAAAATCAATCATCAAGATACATGGCATCTGACAGAAACCTATCAAAAACTTGGCACAGCTTACGCCAGAATGGATGAGAAAGAGAAGGCACAAGACACATTCCGTAAGATGGGGACGTTCCGCCTACTCCAAGGGCGTGGTTCGTATGAGAAGCAGCAAATCGCGAACACGTACATGCAACACGAAATGTGGGACGATGCTGAGGCACTCTTTACCGAAATCGTTAATGACTTCTCAACGCAGCAGTGGGACCGTGAACAGGCACAACGACAGTTAATGCAAATCAAGCAGCAGCGTGATGGGATGGCGAAGACAACCCAGACACCTGAAAAAACGGAAAAGTTTGATGTCGGGATGCAAAGAACGTTAGCACAACAGTACGTCCAACAGAACGAGGTCAAAAAGGCGGTAGACATTTACGAGAAGCTCGCAGAGGTGATGCCCGAAGACCTTGAATCACGCGCACAACTCGCAAATCTCTATTCACGTCAAAATAAGCACGATAGGGCGGTAGATACGTGGAAAACCTTACTTGACGAAGATCCCGAAAACACAAAGTATCAAGACGGACTCGTTGATGCCTACCAAGCTGCTGACAAAACCCCCGAAGCACTTGAACTTGCGCAGCAATACATCGAGGCGGATACTGAGAACGGTGTTCACTATGCGCGTCTTGCGAAACTTTATGCTGCCGAAGACCGCGTTGACGATGCCATTGAGGCATATAAAAAAGCCGTTGAAAGCAATCCGAGTGATGGAAAAGCCTATCGTCAATTGGGACAACTGTATCTCCGTAAAGATGATCTTGATGCTGCTGAAAAGGCATTCAAGGATGCCATCCAATACACAGGACAAGAATTCGAGCGTCAAAGTATTGAACGCCAGCTCATGAGCGTCTACAAGCGTCAGGGGAAATTGGAAGAGATGCTAAAGCAGGCGGAAGAGGCCGGCACGATAACGTTTGAGATGCAACGAGAGCGCGCACAAGACTACCGCAACGCCGGTGAATTTCAGAAAGCAATTGAGGCATATAAGAAAGCGTTGGACCTGGCGACACAAAGCTACTATCGAACTAACATCACCAACGAGTTACTGAGACTATACGTACAGGTTGGTGATAACGATTTGGCAATAGAACTCTACGAGAACCAGTCTCAAGCCAGCTCTATGGGAGGGGTATCAATCAGTACGGGGTCATCCGGTCTCAAAATTAGGTCGGGTGGAGATCAGGCACGCGAGACTTTGATTAATGCCTATAAAAATCAGGGGAAACTTGAGGAGTTGGAAACCATTTTTAAGGAAAAACGCGAAAAGGATGCCACTAATCCAGCGGTCCTTGAAATGGTTGCTGAAATTTATCGGAATGCCCGCGACTATGAAAAGGCTGCCGAAGCATATCAGGCACTTTGCAAAGCGCAACCGAGTAACCTCAACAGTTTTTTCTATGCCGCTGCCGCGCTCCAAAAAAGCAACCAACCAGAACTCGCAAAAGAGATGCTCAGTCAAGGTGAGACCGCTGTTTCAACCAATCCGCGCGCACAATTCGATATCTTTTTACTCATGACACTCGCATCCATCTGTGCTGAAAATGAATTGTACGACTCGGCAGTCAAGTTTGCTGAAGACACGCAGGCTGCAAGCTCACGGATGGGCGGTGGACTCTCTTCGCTGAACGAGTATGTATACGAAATCCTCGGGAAGAGTTACCTCGGCGCAAAACGCTACGAAGAAGCCGCTGACGCATATAAACAGATGGCAAGACTCGCCAGATTTGACCAGATGCGAGAAGTAGCGGAGAAGGGTATACGCCAAGCTTACACAGAAGGAAACCTTCATCAAAAGCAGATTCCTGAGCAGTTACAGAAGGTTGCGGAAAATCCTGAGGATCTTGATGCACATTTTGCGCTTGCTGAAAGCTACGAATTAAGCGATAACGTTGACGAAGCCATCGCGCAATATCAGAAAATTAGTGAACTCCAACCCGATGACGCACAGTGGTACAAAAAGATTGGCGATCTCTCTCAAAAGCAGCGGCAGACAGACGAAGTCGTTGAAGATACGGCACTGGACTTGGCTGGCGACGGAAGTTTCGTGGAAATTGACGATAGTCCGGCTTTGAACAATATCAATCGACAAGTAACCGTGACCGCATGGATCAAATCGACCGGTTTCTCGAACAGGTATACCCCTATTCTTTACAAAGGGGACGAGCGGACACCTAACATCAGCAATCGCAGCTACGCACTCTGGCTACGAAATGATGGTCGGATTCAATTCGCTGCATCGCCGAGGGGTGAGGCAGAAAAATTCGCCTTTTCACCACCGGGATCCATTACGCTCAACAAATGGCACCACGTCGCAGGTGTGGTTGATACTTCACAAAATATCGTAAAGATATATATTGATGGTGTTATGGTAGGGAGCAATGATTTTAGAGGGAATCAAAACATTTATGAGAGCAGCCTTCCAGTCCGAATCGGCGGTTCTCATGAAGAAGAGTGGGTAACACATGCCTCCTTTGTGGGCCAAATTGATAGCGTTTCTGTCTGGGATGTCGCCCTAACAGAGCATGAGATTCGTTCAAATATGAACACTCGGTTGAAGGGCGACGAACCCGGCTTAGTCGCTTACTGGGAATTTGACGAAGAAACGGATGGGAATGTCCCTGATGCGTCATCTAACAAAAGTAACGGTAACCTGGTCGGGAATGCTAAACTGGAGCCTTATACCCGTCAGATCGTAGCTGTGGCAGACGCTGAACAATTGACGCAGGCAGCTGCAGCCTACGAAAAGGCAGTTCAACTTGAACCGACTTCTTATGAGTTATACAATCTGTTGGCACAAACGCACGTGAAGGCAGATCAATTGTCAGAAGCGGAAGCGGTGTATCGTCAGGCATTGGAGGCTCCCCTCGAAGAGAACGAACATGATACGGTAGTTCGGAGCATCTGGAAACTTTACGCCGACAAAGATCAGAAAGACAAGGGAGTTGCTGTCCTCGAAGAATTAAGACCGAAAATGGGGACAAGTGCTTCTTTACTTGAATTGTTAGGCGATGCCTACAAAGCAGCAGGTGATGCTGAAAAAGCAGATGCAGTATACACCGAGTGGTTAGCCATTCGACAAAAAGAGGCAAACCGGCGACAAAGCCCTGCAGGCTATCGCAGTCTTGCAAGGCTGATTCTTGACAAAGGCATCATGCCGGAAAAAGGACTGGAATACGCTGAACGCGCATCGCAAATGGGGTCCGGGGCAAGTTACACCGAGACGTTGGCGCAGGCGTATGTCGCCAATGACCGGTATGAAGATGCATTGGCGCAGCTCAAACAACGCCTAAACACCATGGAACAGGAGGCGTTTGTACGCTGGTTAGCCGCATGGATTTCTCGAGCCGGTAAGAACGCTACCGACAAAGAACGTTACGTTGAGATGTTGGATACCTTGGTGAATACCGCACCTAACAATCTAACGGATCCGTTGGCGGTCAACCTTAAGTTGGCGGAATTCTGCCATGAAAATGCTATGCCGGAGAAGGCGAAAACCTATGTTCAAAAAACAGGCGTTATCACTGAAGATTCATGGTTAATCCTCGGTCCGTTTGACAATACCAGAGGCATCGGTTACGACACAGCATACATCGCAGAAGATGCAACACAGATTGACACAACCGCAACGTACGACGGTGTAGACGGGCAGATAAGTTGGCAAAGAAGCACTGATGAAACCCTAAACGGTTATATTGATCTCGGACAGGATGGCAATTGGCGTGTCGCCTATGCCTTCGCAACTGTTACTTCACCTGATGAACGCGAAGCACACATCCGTTTTGACAGCGACGATCAAGGGACAGTCTTTCTCAACGGCGAACAGGTGTTCACAAATACCGGTGCCCATAGTGTCAGAATTGACCGTTATACGATTCCTGTGACGCTCAAGTCCGGCAAAAATAGCATTCTCGTCAAAGTCTGCAATGAGGAAGTCAAGTGGGAATTCTATCTACGGATTACCGACACAGACGGAAAACCGTTTACAGATCTAAAAATCAGCAGTACTGATCCTGAATCCTATTAGGGTAATTTGACCTCCAAACACGGTAGGTATGGTTTCTAACCGCGCCATAAGTGTCAATTTTAGAAACAACAACCAGCGCGGTGCCCAGGCCGGTAGGTTCGGTTTCCTAACCGAACCGGATACTACGCGGAAATCTTGATAACTTCAAAACCCTTTTGAATCCTGTCGCGGTTCCCAGGTCCGGTAGGTTCCGTTTTGCGGTGTACTCACCCAAATGCGACCTGCATTTCAACCGAACCGGATCCTACGCGAAAATCTTTAAGACTTCAAACCCCTCTTGAATCCCGTAGGGATGGTATCTGTGTAGAAAAATGGAACCTCCCAGACCTAAGCCCCGTAGGGGCGGTATGTGTAGAGACTATGCAGAGCCATTCAATTGTCCCAATCGCTCTTGTGGGAGGGTGTTTTGCTCGGGTGTTTCCTTAAGTAACCCCGATTCTTACGCCCCTATTCCCCATAATGCGCTCAGAAAACGAAAACTGAATAATTCTGATGTTCATATAGATTCCCGTTGACTTTTTCGCATTGGGTATGTTACCATAACCAGTGAAATTCTTGAGAAAGCTGCAAATCACTGTACCCTGGCCCTACATGATAGTGTTGTGGAGATGATAGCATGAACATTACCCAATTCACAATGGAAGAAGTCCGCTGTTTCAGCGAACGTCAGACCCTTGAAATTCGACCTCTAACATTTTTAGTGGGAGAAAACAGCACTGGTAAGACAACGGCACTTGCTTGCTTTCATGTGTTAGCAAATTTTTTGCGTGGTAATGGTGTAGATTTTAATTCAGACCCCTATTCCATGGGGACCTTCAAGGATATTGTCAGAAATAATAAGAAAAAAGAAAAAAACTTTAAACTTGGATTTACTGCTAAATATAATAATGAAGATATTGAAGAGACAATTGAATTCATTGAAAAAAAAACAGGCGTAGAACCAGTCGTTAATTCAATAACAATGAAACTTGCTGATGGTGAAATTATTGTTCGATCTGAGGACGCAGTGGGTAGGGAGTTACGTTTAGATTTCTTTGATGAAGAACAGAATCGATATAGAA
>CAZQIP010000095.1:0-10811 GCA_964593655.1 uncultured bacterium
TCGTAACGCGCCTCCGTTGAGATGCGGACCTCGTCAATATATCCAGTAAAGGAACCCCAAAACGTTTTGTCTGGCGGACGACCAGGTATCTCAATTATTTTTCCAAACCCTCCAAGCACGAAGTCTTGTGGACGCAAGAAAACAACGCGTCCAAGAGGTGCCCCGTCTTGCCATATTCCTACGAGATCATTGACGATTGTTATTTTCTGATCCCCTTTTGACTGGTAAGCGATGTGGTGCCATTGGTTCAGCTCAAGTGGGAATGGGAAAGGTATGGTCCTGCCTTTGTTGGCTCCCCCAAAGCGATAGGCATTTATTAGTAAAATTAGGTTCCCTTTCAGGCGTTCGATATTGTGCAGATTAGCCAGATTATTTAGGTACGGTTGAAATTCATCGTTCACGATGACCATACGCACCTGTTGATGAAGTATCGTCAATAACGTGTCCTTGTTGTCGGGCGGTGTGGTGGGATATATCCATGCTTCAAAGGTGAATTCCTCCGTGCCATCGGGTAAGAGATAACCAAAGGTTTCAAAATCTAAAACGGCGTAGTCATCAACCCCGTCGAGGACTAAATAGTTTCCACCTGCGGGTGATGGCGGTGGCAACGCTTTAGTACTTAGCGGAATTATAGCAATCAAAAAGAGGCATGTAAAAAATTGTCGGTGTCCCATTTTCCTCTCCTTTTTCGTCGAAAAAGAAAATCTGTGAGTCTTGGAAATTCAATTGATAATTAGTCTAATTTATCTTTTAGTGCATCTGCTACTAGACGTTCTAACGCGTCCCCTCTCGCTTGGTGCGTAATTAACGTGCCATCTCTATCAATAAGCCACGGTGTTGGGATTGAGTTAATGTGGTACTGTCGTGCGACGGGGCTCTGTCCTCCTTTCCCACTAAACACCTGCCGCCAAGGAATTTCATTCTCTTTGAGGTAATCCCGCAGTATATCTTCATCAGTGTCAAGGCTAATACCAATAACGTCAAATCCTTCGTCTTTATAGGTGTCATAGACTTTTTTGACATTCGGCATTTCTGCGATGCACGGACCACACCAGACTGCCCAAAAATCGAGGAGGACGACTTTGCCACGATATTGCACAAGTGAAATCGGATTTCCATCAAGGTCCGTAGCGGAAAAATTAGGCACAGTCTTACCAATTAACGCCAGCGCAGGATTAGCCTTTATACGGTATTCATTTGCCAGTTCGGCGTTACCTAATCTTTCATGAATCTTGGCAAGTCTCCTGAAAACACCACTGTTTTCCGGGAACTGCTCCTCAAGTTTCGTAAAAAGCTGCAGCAGCTCTTCATCCCGGCTCATCATCCGAAGCATATCACCGAGAACAAAGTGTTCTCGAAGGTTGTCAGGTTTTAGTGTTTCTTTATAACGGTTGGTGAGATTCTCGGCATCTTCCGCTCGTTCGACTTTCATGTAGAGGCGCACAAGTGCCAAATATACATAAGTCCGATCCTCGTTGTCTGGATGCTCCTGAATTCCAGCAGCCAAAGTTGCAACGGTTTCTTCAAGGTTTTCGTATATCTCTTCGGGTGTGTATTCCCAAACACTGGATGACCAGTAAATTCTTGAGGAAAAACTCAAGTTTAGAACCGTAAATTCTTCATTTTCATGATGTCGACACCGGACGAGCGGCATGGCATCACCATACAACTTGCGTTGTTCAGTTTTCGATGCTCTGTAGTTTGGGTTAAGCTCATAGCTATAACTCACTGGCATTTCTGGGTCTGTACTCTGCGTAAAAATCGGTTTACCGCCTTCTTTATCTGAAGGGCAGATGAGCACATTCTCATCTGTCAAATGTTTTGGATGGATATCTGAAAGCCATGCTGGAAAATCGCCATGCTCTTTCTGATAGGCTTGGATCGCCTTGCCGATAGCAAGCAGGTTTTCGGTGCAGACTTCGATATTTTTTTTATTTTGTTCAGACGGTTCTGGTGTTGCTACCTCCGCCTGAGCGAAGTTAACCAGCAGACCCAACACCATTCCTATGATTGCTATTACTTTCATTTGATTGTCCTCTTCTCTTTTTGGATGTTAATCAGACAGTAATATTGAACATTTCCCCTCAGTTTAGAGATTTCATTGCTTAAGTCGTCCCCATGTTGTGGTGAGTTTTCCTTGTGGCGCGACTGTGAGTGCGTCACCGATCCGTGCACCATTTTTACCCTCCAGATGATGTGCATTGCCCGATGCATCTGAAAATTGCTGGGTGCCACCCGGTTCATCAAAATGCCACAGCGCAACCGTTTTCGCGTCATCCTTGAATTTTCCGCGTGGCATAAAGCCTTTTTTGTCAACATTGTAACGAGCCTCCGTTGAGATGCGGACCTCATCAATATATCCTGTGAAGGAACCCCAAAACCATTTGTCTGGTGGAAGGGCAGGTGCCTCAATTCTTTTTCCAAACCCTCCAAGCACGAAGTCCTTTGGACGCCAAGCACGAGGATCTTTATCATGTCCGAGAGGATCCCCGAGTGGCCGCGTCCATACGAAATCATTGATGATTGTTGTTGTCTGATCCCCATTTGACTGATAAACGATGTGGTGCCATTGGTTCGGCACAAGTGAGATCGGGAAAGGTAGTCTCTCACCGAATTTTCCGTCAATATAGGCATTCATTAGCAAGATTAGGTCCCCCTTCGGGGGCTCAATATTTAGTGCTTTAGCCAGACTATTTAGGTACGGTTGAAATTCATCGTTCACGATGAGCATACGCACTTGTTGATGGAGTATTATCAACGTTTCCTTGTTGTCGGGCGGTGTGGTGGGATATACCCATGCTTCAAAGGTGAACTCTTCCGTGCCGTTGGGTAAAGGTCTACCGAAAGTTTCAAAATCTAAAACGGCGTAGTCATTAACCCCGTCGAGGACTAAATAGTTTCCACCTGCCGGTGATGGCGGGGGCAACGCTTTAGCACTCAACGGAATGAATGTAAGGAAAAAGAGGCATGTCAGGATTTGTCGGTGTCCCATTTTTTCTCTCCGTTCTCGTGTAAGAAGAAAATCTGTGAGTTTCAAGGTGGCTTTCAGTGTTCTGCTTTGGGTTCACTCTAACTTGTGGATAGTAATTGCAGATACGAGTGCGCTCACGTGTCCCCATAACGCCGCTACTTCAAAATCACCATCCGCCGCGTCGCTGAGAAATCCGCGGCGGTAAGCGTATAAAAATAGAGACCACTGGTGACAAGTTCGCCGACTGTATTCCTGCCATCCCAATACGCTGCACGAACGCGCGAGGTATACCGACCCGCCACCTGATATCCGAGCGACAATTCACGCACCAGAACGCCGCCTGGATTGTAAATCGCGATGTAAACCGCTGCAGGTTTTTTTAACTGATACGGTATCCACGTTTCGGGGTTAAAGGGATTCGGGTAGTTCGGCAATAAAGCCGTCTGTTTCGGTGTTAATGTTGCGAGGAGTTGCTCTAAAATGAGAATACCGCGTTGAAAAGCCGGGTCTGTTAGGGAGGACAATTGCCGGGCTTCCTGAAGCCATTTTTCTACATCTGCAGCGGTGAACGTTTGGAGGACTTGAGGATTCAGAGCGGGCGCGGAATCACTTGCGCCGAAGGCACCCGCAACGAGGACAAGGTCCTGTATATTGACAATCCCATCACGGTTGACATCCGCAGGATTGCTTCCCGATTGCCCAAGATTTGATGTGATCCATACAAGGTCTTGAATGTTAACAATATCATCTCCATTGACATCCTCTTTGCGTTTTGTGGGTTCAGGGGTATCTGATGGAGTGGAAGGATTGAGTTCCCATAAGAGTATAGTGCCATCCGCACTCCCACTTGCGACAGTATTGCCATCCGGACTAAACGCTACGCCGTCGACCGCATCCGTATGCCCGGTGAGCGTGCGGAGATGTGAACCCGTGTTGATATCCCAGAGACGGACGGTGCTATCCCAACTCGCGGTTGCGAGGGTTGTGCCATCAGGGCTCAACGCTATGCTGACGATTGCATCCGTATGCCCGGTGAGCCTGTGTAGAGAGTCACCTGTGTTGACATCCCAGAGCCGGCCGGTGTCGTCATAACTCCCGGTTGCGAGGGTGTTGCCATCCGGACTAAACACTACCTTGGTGACCCCAAGCGCATGTCCGGTGAACGTGCGGAGATGGCTACCTGTGTTCGCATCCCAGAGCCGGGCGGTGTTGTCATAACTCCCAGTTGCGAGGGTGTTGCCATCCGGACTGAACGCTACGCTTCTGAGCCAATTCGTATGCCCGGTGATTATGCGGAGCGGGCTCCCTGTATTTACATCCCAGAGCCGGGCGGTGTTGTCGCCACTCGCGGTTGCGAGGGTTGTGCCATCTGGACTAAACGCTACGTCTCTGATCCAATCTGTATGCTCCGTGAGCGTGTGTAGAAGGTTACCCGTATTCGCATCCCAGAGCCGGGCGGTATCGTCATAACTTCCAGTTGCGAGGATGTTGCCATCAGGACTAAACGTTATGCTGTTGACCCAATTCGTATGCCCAGTGAGCGTGTGTAGAAGGTTACCCGTGTTTGCATCCCAAAGATGGATGGTACGGTCCTCATTCCCAGTTGCGACGGTGCTACCATCAGGACTAAACGCTACGCCGATGACCGCAGACGTATACCCAATGAACGTGCGGAGCGGGCTACCCGTGTTTGCATCCCAGAGCCGCGCGGTGCCGTCATGACTTCCACTTGCAAGCGTTGTGCCATCCGGACTAAACGCTACGCCGATGACCCAACCCGTATGCTCAGCGAGCGTTCGGAGATGTGAACCTGTGTTTACATCCCAGAGGCGGATGGTGTCATTATAACTTCCACTTGCGAGGGTGTTTCCATCGGGACTAAATGCTACGCTAAAGACCGCAGCCCAATGTCCGGTGAGCGTGTGTAGCGGGTTACCCGTGTTGACATCCCAGAGCCGGGCAGTGCTGTCCCAACTCCCACTTGCGAGGGTGTTACCATCGCGACTAAACGCTACGCTATTGACCCCAGACCTATGCTCGGTGAGCGTGCGGAGATGGTTACCTGTGTTTGCATCCCAGAGACGGATGGTTTTGTCCGCAGCCCCGCTTGCGATAGTCGTCCCATCTGGACTAAACGCTACGCTGGTGACCCCATTCCTAACCCTTCTGACCTGCTTTGTATGCCCGGTGAGCGTGCGGAGATGGTTACCTGTGTTTGTATTCCAGAGACGGACGGTAGCGTCCTCACTCCCGCTTGCGAGGGTCATGCTATCCGGACTAAACGCTACGCTGTTGACCCCAAGCGTATGTCCGGTGAGCGTGCGGAGATGGTTGCCTGTGTTTGCATCCCAGAGACGGATGGTTTTGTCCTCACTCCCAGTTGCGAGGGTGTTACCATCGCGACTAAACGCTACGCTGTTGACCGCATCCGTATGCCCTCTGATCAATTCAAGTTCTTCGCCTGTCTGTGCGTCGTAGATCCAAATACCTATAATACTTACGACTGCCAAGCGTGTACCGTCTGGGGAATACTTTATTTCATTTATCTTACCTTTGCCGAGGCGTGCTTTAGCACCTTCGGGTAATCCCAATGTTGTGTAATCTTGTGCAAAGGTGTTTGCCGCGACAGTAAATATCGCCAAAAGTGCAACTAAAATCGAAAATAGTGTGGTTTTCACGCGTAATTTCTCCTTATAGATTCATCATCTTCATTGTTTAAGTTGTGCCCTTGTAGTCGCAAGTTTTCCTTCTGCTTTTCTCCTGTTACTGTGAGTATTGAAAATTCAATGACTGCCTTTTTTAGTTGCTCCCCACGTTTTTACAAGTTTCCTTGTTGGATCGACACGCTGGGGACCTTTCCGGTGTAATCAAAATACCTAACGTCCAACATCCTTTCACGGTTTACGGCTATAGCTGCGAAATGCCTCTCGATCCGAGCATCGGACGATTGCTATTGTCTTAAATGTTGTTGTCTATCGTATTTCTTATAATTAAAGACACAATTTTCGGGGAAAAATTGTGCATCATTGGAAAAAAAATAAAAAATTTGAATTTTAATCAGATATAGTTGGGAAATTGCCGATGAGTTGTCGGTTATCGGTTTTCAGTTAAGAGTCAAGATTCGGATATCCTTCCTACAATACGATCAACTGAAAAGCCATCTGAATTCCAAGGAAAGAAAGAGTCGCGATCGGGAGATCGCTCCTACAGAAGAAGGGTGAAGGCAATCTTAGGGAAAAAAGAAGAGGCGAGGTGTTTTGCTTGGGTGTTCTCCAAGGCACCTCGCCAGCAAATTGTTTTGGAAGATAGACTTTACAACTGTGCTTCAAGCGGAATATGAAATATCCCGCGTTGTTGTGTAGCAATGTAAAGTCTATCGTTGCTGATGACCAGAGAGACAATTTTATCTGGAATGTTGGGAGAAATCTGATCCCACTTGCCATGAGCATCCAAACGATAGACACCCGCATCATCGGCACCATAAACTGTAGTACCTTCCGCTGCAAGGTTGTCTATCATAAGCCGTTTACCCGTTCTATCAGTTAGCACACGCCAGTGCGCGCCGGTTTGTGAACTTAAGACACCTTCATCAGTTGCGACGTAAACCGTTGAACCGGCAAAGATTATCTCTTTGAAACGGGTAAAGTGAAGTGGTAGGGTGGGTGTAATATTTTTCCAACTCTTTCCACCATCAAGCGACTGAAAGAGTTTGCCGTCCCGTTTGCCAACGTAGACGGTATCTGCTGATGCGGCTAATTTGAAGCCCTTATCAAGTAATTTGTTAAGGGGTTCAGTGGTATCCATTAAACCGGTGTCTGTCCATTCCGGGTCGCCGTATTTCCACTTGAAAAGCCTTTGCTTCCACTCGGCATAGAACGTCTGTCCAGTAACTGAAAACCCGCCAATTCCCTCAAATTTATCAATAAGATAAGTTGTATCTGATAAGCTATCATTTTTTTTAGGCTTATTCGGCAAAGGGTCCTCTGTCCACAACTCAACGAACGAAGATTCTCGTTCAAAAGTGGGTGCCCCCTGAACTGGAACAAATATATTGCTTCCCGCGGATAACTGGAAAATGCGCAAGTGGTCCTTTATAGACGTAATTTCAGAGAGTTGGAGATCGATCATGGTATCTTTTTCAGGTGCCATTCCGTAGAGAACGTCGTTAGCAACCGCTAACTGAGAAGCGAGATTAAGGTAAGCAAATTTCTGTTCCATTGTTTCACGTATTTGGCTATCACAGTCAATCTGGACAGTTTCCCACGTTTCACCACCGTCAATGGATTGGACAAGAACCCCACGGGTATACCCGTAAAGTCTATTGTTGACTGCGACCAGATTCTGTATTGTTGTTTCCCTGATTCCGCTCGTAAATGCGTGCCATGATTGACCACCGTCAGTTGTGCGATGAACACCGGATGAACTGGCTCTATAAAAAGTATTTTTGTCCACGGCTACAATCCCTTGTGATAAAAGTATTTTGCCGGTACTCGCCAGAATATTCACCCCAAATTCTGGTTTCATAAGGTCCGATTCATTTCCGTGTGTTATCTCAGTCCACGATGCACCGAAGTCAGTGGAGTGAAAAATCCCGCCTAAACTTATTGAATTGCTATCAGCTATTATATTGCCTGTAAACTTTTGGCTTGGTTCAATCCATGTCCAGTGAGAAAGGTCGGAACCCGTTCCAACATAGAGGCTGTTTTCAAATCCAGTCATCCAGTAGACAGGTTCTGACGGACCTGCCGGCAATTGTTGCCAAATATCTGAATCAAGACGATAAATTCCGCTGCTTGTGCCTGCGAACACTATGTTTCTAATTGCAGCGACTGCGTGGATACTTTTATCTCCCAATCCATCTTTCAAGAGATCCCACTGTGTGCCAGCATCCGTAGATCGAAAAATACCTTCATCTTGAAGGGCGAGATACATTACAATATGTGAGTGCGAATTATGTTCTTGTGCTTCATCGGTGATGATGAGTCCGACAGCGTGTCCTTTTGGTCGGGAGCAGAAAACATGCCATGTCTCGCCATTATCAATTGAAGCGAGTATTTTATCAGTAGAAACGATATAGAGGGTATCATCATGTGCTGCCATCGGCATCCGAAACCCATTGGTCGATATATCGCTGTTGGTAAGTGTCCATACGGTTTCACCCACTGCCCGTTTATAGATGCCGGATTGTGCAGCAGCATAGAGGGTCTTGTCGGGTGTAACAAAAATATTATGCACAGCACCACCGTAGGGTCCATTTGTTTGGGTCCACTGCGAAGCAGAGAATTTAGCGAGATCGTCCTGTGTATTAGATGTTGAAGCAATCTCAGTGCTTTGCAGACCGGTACTGCTGTTTTTACCGGGGGTAGCGGCACGTCCACCCTGATTTCGCACAGCCGGTTTTGCGTCGATATCAACCACAATGAATGTGTCAACGATTTCAATCGTGGGTTCAGATTGCGCCTCAAAGCTATATGGCTGCTGAAAACGGGCAAGGTATTGATTGCTCGCGCCCAGCAACAGTATAATCAAAACCGTAGCTGCACCAAAAGCCGCCCACGGTAGCAGCGGTTTTCCAGCTGGAGACGGTGTCGGTTTTATATTCGCAACCTGCCTTGTGATATTCTCCATTAGACTGGCGGGTAATTGAACGCCACCAAGGACTTCGCCAATCAAGAGTTCGTCTTTCTCTTGCAGACGCTTTCGTGCCCGATGGAGCCGACTGTGAACCGTCTTCACAGACACGCCTAAGAATTTACCAATTTCCTTCGCTGGCATTTCGCCGAGATAGTAGAGCGTCATTACCGTCCGTTCGCTCTCTGGGAGTCTTGTCAGAAGTTTTTTGACGATTTCACTCCGATGTTCGGAGGCTTCTGTCTCACGCTGCTCGGATACATAATGGGTATAGGAGAATCTTTCTGTTTCTGCCGCGGATGTGCCCTCCAAAGATTGCATCGCAGGTTTTTTCTTGCGCATCCAATTCAGGCAAAGTCGATTCGCAATAACATAAAGCCACCCAGCAAACTGGTTGGGGTTCTTCAGTGTCGGGAGTTTTTTGTAGACTTGGAGGAAGGTGTCTTGCGTAATTTCTTCGGCGTGGTGAAAGTCACCGATCTTCCGCCATGCAAGCGCATGCACGCCCTTTTTGTATTTATGGACTAAGGTGCTGAACGCCGCATCGTCGCCTGACAAGATGCTGCGAATCAGTTGAACGTCATCTCTTTCCATTAGGATTCTCCATGATTAATGGGTTGAACGGTATTATACCATTTTGTCTGTTTCAGCTCAAATGTCCATACGGAAGAATTTCAGAAACGCCACGGTTGTCAGCACGATTGCGAAGAAACAGAGCAGCAGTAGATCCAGCGCAGCATGCTGGAGCGTCTCTCCTAAGGTCGGTTCTACGAGCGGTGGAGGTGGCATCGTAGACGGGATTTCGCCCATGTTGTGGCTAAAAACGTCCTCTGACATTTTGCTGAACATTTCCGTATCAAGTGTTTCAAAGTAGCGAGTACCTGTTTGGAAGTAGGTATTTTTTTTCGCCTGACCGGTTTGTGTGGTGTCCGTTGCAAGAAAAATGAAGGAAGCCGTAGGGGTGATTCGGGAAAAGTTTACACCGATTGTATCTTGGTGTTTTCTCTCTCGCTGATAACGTCTATCGAGTTGCGCCGCGAGGTCCCGGTATTCTACCCGAGCCTTTTCTTCAAGCGGTGCCATCTTCTCATTCATTTTCTTGTGGTGTTCCGGCCCTATTGTAAGGACGGCAGTCCCCCCCTGTGTGGGGTTAGATTTCATCATTTCCGAGAACACTTCACTCATCATTTTGCCTCTTTCCGCGTCAACGCCGGCCCGCAATTCTGCCCGCCTCGCTGTTTTTTCCCTGTAGACGCTCTCCGCTGTTGAAGTCGGCGCGACGATTTGTGCCGCAAGAAATCCGACACGCGGTAAGATGAGGACAACGAACACCCAGACGGTAAATGCAACGATAAGTGCTGTCTTGGCACTGTCGAAATAGATGGAGATTACCGCCCCTACTGCAAAAAAGACCGCAATGTAGAGCAGCGAGACAAAGATAAGACACAGGATTCGCAGAAAGATGTCCGATTCAGATAGTGGAAACCCTTGCAGAACGAGCACGAGTAAACCGATGATTACCGAGATTAAGAACGGAAGGATGAAGACAAAGTATCCACCGATGAGTTTGCTCCACAAAAAGATATCGCGGGGCAGCGCATTGGCGAGCGTTATCCGAAGTGTTCCGGCTTCTCTTTCGCCCGCAACGGCATCAAACGTAAACAATAATGCCAGTAGACTAAAGACAGTACTGACGACAAACACGAAGTCGAGATGTCCCAAAAGAAAGGCTATTGGGGCAGTGGATAGTGACGCTTCGCCCCGCGTTATTCCGTTGCGTGTCATACCGAGGTAACTCGGAAGCGCAGATTCTAAACCCGTCGCAAACACACTTAAAGGTGTCGGTTTAAGAATCAGCTTGGAAACTTCAAAATCCGTATCTGTCGCTAGTTTAATTTTAACGCTCACACCCTCCGGTTTCTCACTATTTTCATCTTTGAAGACGTTTTCGTCTTCGAGCGTTTCTTGTTCTTGATAGTCAATTTGGCGTTGGAGATAATGATGATAATTGATATGCAAGTTGAGCGGGATGAGCAGGACACACATCAGCAGAAGCGCGACGAACCGGGCACTCAAGATGTGATGCATCATCTCTTTCTGAATTAAGGTCATTAACATGACTGCACCCTCATTCTATAGTTAAAGTATCGTAAAATTTGAAACCAAATGATCGTGTAACGTTGATAAAGTCCCAGGCCCGGTAGGTTCG
>CAZQIP010000096.1:0-6049 GCA_964593655.1 uncultured bacterium
AAAGAAACAACAACACAAACTCGCATTACACCATGAGCGAACAACCAATAGACGCAAAGACTTTATCGGCAGACTCGTCTATAAACTCTACCACCACTTGGAAAATAATGTCTTAGTGGCGGAGGATTTAAACGTCCCTAATATGGTAAAAAACAAACACCTCAGCAAGAGCATTTCCGACGCGTCTTGGAGTAAGTTCTTTCAGTGGGCTGGAAACATAGCCGAAAGAGACGGTTTCCATTTCCATCAAGTAAACCCCAAGAATACTTCGCAAACCTGCTCAGCTTGTGGTGAGAAATCGCCAAAGAAACTCTCGCTGGCGATACGCACTTTTGATTGTAGTTTTTGTGGCACGGCTTTAGACCGAGACCACAATGCTGCGCTAAATATACTCGGACGGGCGGCTTGCGCCCATCGTGGAGAGCGTTGGGTTACCGACCTCTATGAAGCGAGAAACACAAACAAAGCACGAGACACGGGCTTAGAGAACGCAACACAATTACTGCTGTCTTCTAAAGCCCAAGTCTTTAGGCTTGGGTACATTGACGAGTTTAGTCATTAATACCGTCAGGGATGGAAAGATACAGTTCCATCATTTTATTCAACCATAATACTTAGCAATTATGTGACGCGAAGGCACTATGCCTTGCAGATTTCTCGAAAGTGAGGTAAATTATAATGAGCAATCAGAGCAGAGATGCAGAATATACAATGGGACGTAGTGAGGAAGAAACACAACGCTTAATCGAGCAATCGCAGCTTTATGACGATGTAACACGCCGCTTTTTCCTCAGAAGCGGTATCGCAAAAGGCATGAAAGTTCTTGATGTCGGGAGTGGGGCAGGGGATGTTGCACTCACTCTCGCTGAATTTGTGGGTCCCGAAGGAAACGTCGTTGGTGTAGATGTCAACCCTGATGTTCTCAAAACAGCACAGGCTCGCGCAGATGCATCCGGTTTTTCAAACGTTGAATTCATAGCCGGTGATGTCCGAACGCTTGAACTTCCAGACGACTTTGATGCCATTGTCGGTAGACTTGTCCTGTTGTATATGTCAGACCCAGCGGAAGCACTTAAAAAGTTGAGCACCCATCTTCGCCCCGGAGGCATTGTCGCCTTTCAGGATACTGAACTCGCGCTCTACCGGACGGTTATACATCCGGATACACCCTTGATAAATCAGTTGGTTGAATGGGGACTCACAGTGTTTGAACGTTCAGGGGCACATCTCAACATGGGTATGGAACTTTACCGGGTATTCGTTGAGGCAGGTCTGCCTGAACCTACCTTACACTTTGAGGCTCCCATGGGCGGTCCTGAGGGCTGGCCCGGGTTTGAGTATCTCGCCAACAGTTTTCGGAGCCTCGTTCCGCTCATGGAGGCGTACGACATTGCGACAAGTGAAGAGATAGATATCGATACGCTCGCGGATCGGATTCAAGCGGAAGTCACGACCTCAAAACGACCGCTCCTGTTACCGCCGCACATCACAGCGTATGCAACCCTAAGGGCATAAATAGTTTTTACGTATGGCGAAAAATCATCAAGAGCGTTTGCACGCGTCAAATAGCGATGCCACCTATACGTTAGGACGCACCTCCCACGAAACAACCCGCCTCATTGAGCAATCAAGAATCTATGGCGAGTCAACGCACCGGCTTTGCAAACGAGCCGGTATTACAGTCGGAATGCGTGTCCTTGAAATCGGTAGCGGTGCCGGGGATGTCGCACTTACGATTGCTGAACGCGTTGGGCCAACGGGACAGGTCGTTGGCGTGGATATCAACGCAGAAATTCTTGACACCGCACGCCAACGGGCAACCGATGCAGGTACGCGGAACGTCGAATTTATCCCAGGCGACGCGCGTACCCTCATATTTTCAGAAAAATTTGATGCCATCGTCGGGCGGTTCGTGTTGATGTATATGGCGGATCCAGCGGCGGCATTCGCTACGCTCATAGCGCACTTAAAACCGGGTGGGATCGCCGCATTTCAAGAACCAGAATACACGCTCTATCCTACCTTCTTACATCCAGATACGCCCCTTATGAATCAATTGATCACATGGATTTTGGATGTGTTCAAGCATTCTGGAGCGCATCTCGACATGGGGATTGGACTTTATCAGGCTTTTGTGGACGCAGGTTTACCGCCACCGGCGATGCACCTTGAATCTCCGATCGGTGCTGCCGAAACGTGGGCAGGTTACCGATACATGGCGACTATCTTTCAGAGCCTGCTGCCACTCCTTGAAAAGTATAAACTTGCCACTGCTGAACAGGTTGATGTGGATACATTAGCCGCACGGATTCGGCAAGAGGTTATCACATCAAAACGTCCGTTCTTCTTACCGTTGCATGTGACAGCACACGCAACGCTCCCAACCTAATCAGAACTTACGCAGTTTTTTCGCTGGTGGGGGAAACCTCGCCAGCACCCAATTAAATTCCTAATCAACCCACTGTATGTGGCTAATTGCTAATTGCTGACTACTGACCGCCGATTGTTGACTGCTGACAACTGAAAACTTTCACTGTGAGGCAAACTGATAACCCTAAAAAAATGTGATTTTGGGTTGATATAGGCATCGATATGTGGTATAATTATATAAACTAATTTTAACGAATAGAATTCCATCTGATAGCCATAGTGCTTTCGGTACTTATGCGATCAGATGGGGTTTACGCAATTAATCTCTGTTCCCTGCTTTTAGTGTAAGAGCAGTGGAACCATCAGTCCAAAGAGAGGCATGAAAATTTGAAACCTTATGAACTCCTGCTTATCATCACGCCTGACCATGATGAAAACGAAGCAGAAGCACTTACTGACCAAGTAAAGGGCATCATCGAAAATGGCGGGACCCTCCTGAAACTTGATCCTTGGGGAAAAAAACGACTCGCCTATCCAATCCGGAAACGGAGTGAAGGCTATTACGTGCTCTACATTTTCGAGAGCGCACCGAGTTTTGTTGCAGAATTAAATCAGGCTTTACACGTTATTGAAACGATTCTACGCTACATGATCGTACAATACGAAGACGATATAGATAAGTTGAAAGCCGAACTCGCCGCCGAGGCGGAACCGTCAACATCCGAAGTGGAACAACCGACACCTGAAGTAGAGGAGTCAACGCCTGATGATGCAGAAGCAGAAGCAGAAGAGGCAACAGATAATGAGGATGCAGAGGCTGAAGATACAGCAGAATCTGCCTGATATAAGTATCGCTTAATTTTAAACAGCGGGTTTTTGGCTTTTAATTTTACAAAGTACCGAAAGCCTCAAGCGTTTATAGAGAGGAAAAAACCATGGCAAGTTACAACAAGGTCATCTTGATGGGAAATCTGACGCGCGACCCTGAAGTGAAATTCCTGCCGAGCGGGACAGCCGTCGCCAACTTCGGGTTGGCTATGAATGAAAGTTACACGGATCAGCAGACGGGTGAAAAGAAAGAGTCCGCCTGTTTTGTGGATGTAGAAGCATGGGGGCGGCAAGCTGAAATTGTGGGTGAATATTTCAGTAAAGGCAGACCGATTTTGGTTGAGGGTTCCCTCAAATACGATTCGTGGGAAGCTGAAGATGGCACGAAGCGGAATCGACTCAAAGTCAGACTTATACGGTTCCAATTTGTTGGGCGGCGTGATGAAGATGGAATGGGTGATAGTTATGCCGATGCCCAACCCGCAGCGGCACCGACGCAATCCGAATCTTATCAAGAGGCGCCGGCTCCCGAAGCCACCAGCGCGCCTTCGGCAACAGATAGCGCGCCTTCGGCAACAGATGATGACATCCCGTTTTAAGTGGGAACAGGACAGCGGAACCATCGTTATACGGTGGTTCTCTCACACCGTCATCTTTTATTACGGGTGTTATATGACCCTTATGGATATAGCGCGTCAGAAACGTTTTGATGCGCTATACTTTAAAAAAAAGGAATAAATTGGTATGGCATTTCGTCGCAGACAGCGCTATCACAAAATTGAATCTTTTGACTACAAAGATATAGATACGCTGCGAAAATTTATTAACGAACGTGGAAAAATTGTAAGTCGCCGGGTCACAGGTTTGTCAGCGAAGCAACAGCGAATGGTGACCCGTGCAGTGAAGCGCGCGCGTAATATGGCACTGTTGCCATTTACACGATAGAAGTAGGGCTCAGATCCAGACAACGGGTTCCCCTACAAAAGGTAGTTTAGGTTTTTAATTATGGAAGTGATTCTAAAGAAAAGTGTTGAAGGGCTCGGCGTACCGGGCGATGTATTGAAGGTCGCGGACGGTTACGCCCGGAACTATCTCCTGCCGATGCAGTTGGCAGTGCATGCAACAGAGCGGAACCGTCGCTTTCTTGAACACCAAAAACGAGTCATCGATCAGCAAGAATCGAAAGATAAAGAACGGGCACGTGAAATTGCGGCACAGATTACGGGTGTTACTTGCACACTCAAAAGGCGCGCTGGCGAAAACGACCGGCTCTTCGGTTCTGTTACCTCTATGGATGTCGCCGAGGCGTTACGGGCTGAAGGCTTTGAATTAGAACGCCGATTCCTCGAACTTGCAGAACCGATCCGTGAACTCGGTGTGTTCATGGTACCAGTCAAATTGCATACAGATGTCGTCGTTGAACTCCGCATTGTTGTTGAACGTGAAGCGTAATTATGCAGGCACAAGCCGTTGATTCCCTCTCTGACAAGGATGCTGAACAAGCAGTACTCGGCGCGATGATGACTGAGAAAGCTGTTATCCCTCGGGTAATTGCCCAGCTTGGACACACTTCTGATGCGTTTTTTACCACCGACCATCAGTTGATCTATTCTGCAATCCTTGCCGTATATGAGCGCGTTAGCAACGCGGATCCGCTGCTTGTTGCCGATGAATTGAAACGTACGAATCAGATCAATCGCACAGGCGGCGCAGGCTATCTCTATGAACTCCAAGCACCGATTGTGGAAACGGAGAGTACAGAGTTTTATGCCGATATTCTGCATGAAAAGGCAACGCGCCGCCAGTTAATCCAAGCTGGAGCCGCAATTCGAGAACTCGCACAAGATGAGAGCATAGAAATCGCCGAGGTACTCAATCAATCCCAAGAATCAGTTTTTGAACTTGGACAAAACGATGCCCAACGCGGATTCCAGCCTATTAACCCACTCGTCACAACGAGTATTGATGCAATTGAAAAATTATATCATAAGCAAGAGCCGTTCTTAGGTATTCCCACCGGGTTTATGGATTTCGATCACATGACATCCGGATTGCAACCTGGCAACTTTATCATTATCGCTGCGCGTCCGAGTATGGGAAAGACGACCTTGGTCCTGAATATGGCACAGAATATCGCAATCGACCAAGAACGTCCGGTTGCCATTTTTAGTTTAGAGATGCCAGCCCAGGATATCGCCATGCGGATGCTATCTGCTGAATCGCGTATTGATTTTGGACGGCTCCGAGCCGGTAAATTTACCGAAGATTATTGGCGACCCCTCACAGAAGCTGCAAGTCGGTTGTCTGAAGCCCCAGTTTTCGTTAATGACAACCGAGGGCTTACCGTTCAAGGTCTACGTGCCGAAGGACGGCGGCTCAAAGGTGAACACGGCGATCTCGCCCTTATCATTGTTGATTATTTGCAACTCCTCAGAGGGACTGGCAGATACACTCAGCGTGAACAGGAAATCTCCGAAATATCACGCTCCTTGAAAGTCCTCGCGTGGGAACTCAAGGTCCCAATTGTTGCTTGCTCACAGTTGAGTCGTGAAGTGGAACGCCGCCCAGACAAACGACCCCAACTTTCAGATTTACGCGAATCCGGCGCAATTGAACAGGACGCAGATATCGTCGCTTTTTTATACCGAGAAGATTATTACGAAGAAGAAGATGCGGATGATCGTGTTGAAGCGAACCTGATGATTAAAAAACAGCGTAACGGACCGACCGGAACAGTCGTTCTCTATTTTACGAAAAAGCAGATGCGATTTGATAACCCGAGTTAAACAGAAACATGAATCAGCAATCCGCTACGCGCGAAACCCCCGGTCGGTTTTGGGCACACCCAATA
>CAZQIP010000097.1:0-2398 GCA_964593655.1 uncultured bacterium
GAACGATCCAGTAACAGTTTTCCCGAAGCTTCCAGAGGATTTACACCAGCGCATCTTTGCTCAAAACGCGCTGGACATCCTTCGACTGGAGGGGACGTAGTTATGGCGCGCGTTGTTGTGGGAAAAGTATCCGAGATTCCACCGGGAGAACGCAAAATTATTGTGCCGTTTCGTGGGAAGGCAGGCATTGGTGTCTTTAATGTTGATGGCACCTTTTACGCGGTCCGAAACATCTGTCCGCATAAGCGAGGCCCTCTATGTACAGGTGAACTGACCGGTAGGTTCGCAGCCAATGCTCCGCCTTCAATTCAAGGGGTGATGCCCTCTGTTGACGGTTTAGGTGAAGTACTACGCTGTCCATGGCATCAGTGGACATTTGATATTGCCACCGGACAGTGCCTCGTCGATGAAACATTGCGCGTGGCAACGTATTCCGTCAAGATTGACGGTGATGATGTTGTTGTCGAATACGATGAGTAAGTTAATTGAAACCCAAGTTGCTACCTAACGAGTATTCTATGTTCGCGGAAGGTATCAGTCTATTTTTCTACTCCAACGGAGTAGTATGTCTATAGAGTACCAAGTGTTGAAAGGCATGCACTCCAGCGGAGTGCTATTGCTTCGCAGTGAGAATAAAAAGGTGACTTAATCTTGCCGAAAGGCACCCAATATTCCGAAATAGGGGGACCAAATGATTAACAGAACTCTGAGACAAATATTTGTTTTAGCCGTTATAACAACTGTTCTAATGGCTACAAACACGACACAAGCGCGTCAAGCAATTACCGATGGGTTAGTGAGTTACTGGTCCTTTAATAAGGATTCGGTGGCAGATAAAACGGTGGAAGACATTTTTGGGGACAACGATGGAACCATGGACGGAAACGTTGAGGTCGTTAACGGTAAAGTCGGTGAGGCACTCAAGTTTAGTGGCGGTCATGTTGATTGTGGATCAGATAAGAGTCTAACTGATATTGGTGATCAGATAACATTGGAGATGTGGATAAAGCCTGAAAAACCTGGCTGGGCGATTATTGCAGGCATGTCGAGGTCAGGAAATAACTCTTATGTGATTGCGTGGTCAGACCAAACGCGGGTTGATTTCAATCTCTGGAACGGGGCCTTAGAGACGTGGCCCTTTCACAGCGTCGGGCAGCCCGATGTAGGGAAATGGCATCACGTCGCTGGCGTTTACGACGGTGCTGTCGCCATTATTTATATCAATGGTGAAGTGGATAATGAGAAAAAATTCGAGGGCGTTCTCAAACATAACGGCGAGAACTTTTGGATGGGTGCCAGAAAATCGGATGGACTGCCTTACAACGGTCTCCTTGACGAACTGCGCCTCTACAACCGCGGTCTCAGTCAAGCGGAGATTGAACAGAACATGGACGCCGTAGGACTTGCTGTTCAACCAATCCAGAAATTGGCACTCACTTGGGGGATAATAAAGGTTTCAAAGTAAGACAGCAGATGAACAAGCAACAGCACTTTTCTATTGAAGAGTTGACAGCCGACCATCCAGATTGGCAAGCGTTTGTCGCGCTCGTCAAGGAATTAAACCAAAAGGACTGGGCGTTTAATCCGTATTTTGAACAGTTTTCACGCTATTTTTTAGCGGCAAAACAGGATGGTGCTATCGCCGGATTTCTCATGTTTGTTGTGTGGGACATCGGTCCCCACGACCGCGATCACCCACCTATTCAAATGGATGGAAAAATATTAAGAGAGGCGAAGATTCTCGCCTTTGGCGTGAAAGAAGGATATCGGCGACAAGGCGTCGGCACAGCACTTCAAGAATATACGATCAAGCAAGCGAAGATGTTTGGCTGCTACCAAGTGCGATCCGTCAGCGGTGAGAATTACCCTGAAAACCATCACCTCAAACTCTCTATGGGGTTCGCCGTTGAACCGATGGAGCGTGATGAAAAGTGTTTAGCATTTGTCATGCCTCTTAACTCGCCCGAAAGAAGGTAATTGTCGTGAAGCAGTTAACTCATGCTGAAAAACAAGAACTTGAGACGAAAATTCAGAAAGAAAAGGAACGTCAACAAGCACTTCGAGAATCGAATCCCGACCTACCTGAGACCTTTGAAGAGGCATCAGCAAAAACAGGGAGTGTCCGGAAGTTTGTGCCAAGGCGACTCTGGAAATACGGTTTTCTCGTGATTGTTCTTGGTCTACTTGCCCTTAGCGTGATCAATCTGCTAGGATCGCGCGATTTTGGTTATGACCAATATGGTGGTCTCGTGATTGGGTTGATGCTGCTATTCAATCACATTGCTTATGACTTCACAACAAAAGGATGGAAAAGCGTTGTGATGAAAACGGTCGCATGGGTTTGGATAGCATTTGGATTGGTTTACATATTCTGGCTATTTAGGTAGGGACTCTGTTC
>CAZQIP010000098.1:0-6275 GCA_964593655.1 uncultured bacterium
ACCTTGAGATTCAGATGAGTGCCATCCGCAAGGAGATCGCACAGGAAGAGTCAATGCGGCTCGCCGCTGAAGTTCAACAATCTCTGCTCCCCAATCAAGAAATCTCGCATCCGTATGTCTCTTCCGCCGGGTATTGCCGACCAGCGAACAGCGTTGGTGGCGATTATTATGACTATTTGCAGCTCGCCGATAACAGCATCGCCATCTTCCTCGGTGATGTTATGGGGCACGGTTACCATTCAGCAATAGTAGCCGCAATGACCAAAAGTTGTTTGCAAACCCAAATCCCATTTGACGCTTCCGTGCCTGAAGTCATGAAAGCCATTACGCGCGTCATAGAAGATTCGCAAACCTTCATCTACATGACCTGCTGTTATCTTATTATTCATCCGGACAACCGGTTCGAGTTCGCTAACGCCGGTCACCCACAGATGCTCCTCTATCGTGGAGATAACTGCGACCCCCTTGAATTAAAATCCTCGTTTATGCCGGTCGGTTTCCCAAAATTCGATGAATCCCAACAATATTACAGCACTGAAGTCGAGTGGCACTCTGGTGATTTGCTCGTCCTTTATTCAGATGGCATCACCGAGGCATTCAATCCGGACGCTGAAATGTATGGATTGGAGCGTTTCAAAGCACTCATCTCAGAAAAACGTCATCTGTCTCCGATGGAGATTAAGGCAGAAATTTTGTCCGACCTCCAAACATATCAACAAGACGAAAGCACCAATGATGACATTACCTTAGTTGTGGCGAAGTTTCTTTAGGAGAAGTAACCAATTACGAGTTACCAGTTACCAGAAAAGAGGGTGTTTTCGCATGATTGAATCCTATTCCTCTTTATCAGTATCCAGAAAGAGACTTTAGATTTATCCAAAACCTCTTTTAACTGGCCACTGGTAACTTCAACACTGACAACGGAGAACTACTTCAATTGAGTGACAGCATAATGCATGATATTTTCCATGAATGCCTTGTTCACTGAAGTCGTATATTGCTCATCGTTGCGAAGGCTCGTGATAATGTATAAACCCTTACCAGACCGTCTCGTTCCGAGAACCAATTCCTTGGTTTCCTTAGTGGTCGCAAAAACCTCATCGTTCCGATCCCAATCTACCCAAGCATCATCAACAAAGATTTTACCTGACCCAATGGCGTTAGGGATCGAGAAAAGGGAACTCCCTTTTTTAGTAACAACGAAATCTTGGGTCGGAGGACTTTCAACCCCCTTTAACTTGCCACCTTGTAACCAACCGATACCGCACGGTTTTTCAGCACTACTGTCTTGCCCCGCAACGACAACGATGCCACCGTTCTCTACGAACGTCTTAATCTTTTCCTCAGTCTTACTGGAAAGGAGGTAACGTCCATAACTCGAAATCTCTTCATATCCGATCCACAGAATATCGGCTTTCTCTAATTGGGGCAGCGTCCGTTCTTTGGTGAGTTCATAAGCAATAGCACGTTTGCCACTCTCTTTTATCGACCGCAATGCCTGATATTCATACGTCGCAACGTTCGCACTGACAGGGGTTTGACTCCATGTCGGATATGTACTATTTCCTGTCAGGACTAAGACTTTTACAGCGTTTTTCGGCGCGGCAACCCACATTTTACCTGCTAACATGTCGCTAACAATTTTTTGAAACGCCTTCGTCTTGCCATCAAACGTCCGTGACATCATCGGGTCGATGTGTGTGAATGTCCACCAGGAACCGCCACCATATCTGCCGCGATACGCACGCATCTGAAACCATGTATCATCAACAAAGCACATACTATCAATGCCGTAATGCTCACGATAGAAAACGATGATCGGCATTCCCGGTTTGAGCAACTTCACCAACTTTTGTGGCGAAGTCCCTCGTTTGTAATGTCCAGTGGCGAAATTCATTTTGATTTCTTTGAGACCACTTTCACCTTTGACATCTTCTTCAACAGTGACAATACCGCGTAAACGACCTCGATCGACACTTTTCACTTTGCCGAAGACAATGTTCGTACAAGCATTGAGGACTTCACGAATCGTATATTCCCGCTCAATAAACGCGGATGCCGGTGGCGTGAATAGCAAACCGATAAGACAAAACACTAAGATTGAAGCGACGAGACTGTATGTAAAGCGCATGGTGGTATCCTTTTTATAAGTGATGGATTGTCTAAGTTAACAGATATTTTATAATATTCCGCTTATATTTTTCAAGCACTATTTATTTTTTGCACCTATGTCAAAATCGAAACTTTCGTTCCCTACACGCTTCACATCTGAAACCGTCCTTGATACGGCGACCTATATCGGATTTCTGATCTTTGTCCTTGCCTTACCTTTTGGCTATTCGACAGTATTCCTCAACATCGGACTTTCACTCGTGGCATTCGGATGGGTAGGCAGAATCGTTTCAGAACGGAAACTCGGATGGCAACGGACACCGCTTGACATCCCTATCGCCTTATTTTTAGCGTTAGCTCTGATAGCCTGCCTCTTGGCACCACATCCTTCCACAAGCAGCCTCGGTTATTTCTGGAAACTGCTCCGTGCGATTCTGCTTTTTTACGCCATTATTCATAGCCGCTTGAGTGCCCGTTGGAAACATATCGTCATCGCCTTTATCGCAGCAGCAGGTATATCTTCGGCACTCGGACTCTGGTACTACGCAAACGATACCCGTTTAGCAATTGACTTTATGGGACGGGTCGGGTTACAATTTAAGGAAGAACTCAAGGCAGGTGAAAGTCCAAATTTACAAATATCGGAGGAATTTCGCACTGAATTGCGAGCGTGCAACGTACCGCTCTCCCAAAATGTCTCGATTTCACCTTCAAAACAACCTGATGAATGGCGGATTAACGACCCGGCGAGGCAGAGACGGTACCTGATTCGTCCGAACAAAACGCATCTGATGGTATACATGATCGAACAACGGCTTACCGGGACCTTTAAGATGCCAAACGACCTTGGCGCGTATCTTGCCCTCAGTCTCCCATTTGTAATGGGTTACTTTGTGGCGAGTTGGCGGAGACACACAAAACAGAAGCCTCCGATATGGATAATCTTGGTACTCGGTGCTATTGTAATCCTGATGAGTGCTAACCTCGTGCTGACCCTTACACGTGCCGCTTGGATAAGCACTATCATTGCCATCGTTTTCCTCGGTGCCTACTTCATTGTGATAGCACTGCGGAAACTTTCGGAAGCACGCCATCGCGGGACTTCCGAAAAACCCGTACATGGATTATGGAAACGTCCACTGTTCGGATCCGCTATAATCATCGTACTCCTGAGTCTATCGTTATTTCTCGTGCCACAACATATTAAGACACGCTTCCAAACGATGATTGAGCACCCTGTTGGATTCATGGGTGAACGTCCAGAGTGGTGGCAAACAGCACTGGAACTCATTCAGAAATATCCACTCACCGGCATCGGGTTGGGTAGGTTTCGTTATGAATATCAGACCAGTGGACCGCCTGAACAATATAGCGTCCCCTATCATGCGCATAATATCTATCTGCACATCGCTGTTGAGCACGGCATCCCGTCACTTTTGCTGTTTCTATGGATAGTGGTGATTATCTATCAGCAGATTTTTGCTGGACAGCAGGCAAGTGACTTCTGGGGCAGAGGTGCCTTCATCGGAGCGAGCGGCTTTCTAACCTCTGCACTTGTTTATGGACTCGCAGATAACATTCTACACCAACGCACAGTGTTGCTTTTCTATCTTATTATCGGCATTATTTTTTATCTAAAACCGACTAAGGACAAAAAACATGAAAAAACCTCGGAAACCGGTTGACATGTCTTCCATAACGACGTATCCGCTTCGGGAGCGTATCAACAAAACCGCCATTCACGATTTCGCAACGCTGCCGGAATCAGAGATCAACCTATCCCCGTTTTTAGCAAGTCTACCGAAGATTCTCAAAGCACCAGACTTTCTATCACTCGTTGACGACATCGTTGCTGCATATCAAAACAAAAAACCGGTCATCGTGATGATGGGTGGACATGTCATCAAGTGTGGGTTAAGTCCTCTCTTAATTGAATTGGTAAAGCAAGGTGTGATTACTGGATTTGCTTTCAACGGTGCAAGTAGCATCCACGACTTCGAGATTGCCCTCATTGGGGAGACTTCGGAGGATGTTTCTGCCTACCTCCAGACTGGTAAATTTGGGATGTGGGAAGAGACCGGACAATTGATGAATACCGCAATTCAGCGCGCCGCAGATACAGGCATCGGAATGGGTGAAGCGTTGGGGAAGCAACTGATTGAAATGGACGCGCCCTACAACAGATATAGTCTCCTCGCTGCCGGTGTTCAGGACGATGTCCCAATCACGGTGCATGTCGCCATCGGCACGGACATTATCCATCAGCATCCGAGTGCGAACGGTGCCGCTATCGGCGCGGCAAGTTTCACCGATTTCCAGTTGTTGACAGCCTTAGTGACGGACTTAGAAGGCGGTGGTGTTGTGCTGAATTTGGGTTCGGCTGTGATTCTACCGGAGGTTTTCCTGAAGGCGTTGACCATCGCACGGAACTTGGGGCATACCGTCTCCCATTTCACGGCTGCTAATTTCGACATGAACCAGCAATACCGCCCCGTAGAAAACGTCGTCAAACGCCCGACGGAGATGGGCGGCAAAGGGTACACATTCACAGGACATCATGAACTGATGATCCCGCTTCTGGTGCAAGCGATTAAATCACGCTTGTAGCATAGGAGACCGTTAGCCTGTGCCATCGGAACACACAACTTGACAGTCTCTCATTCGTCCTATTTTTCTTTCCTTTCTCGCAACAACAAAGGGGAAGTAAGGTCCCACAAGCGGACTGTGCTATCCATACTTCCACTTGCAAGCGTTACGCCATCGGAACTGAAGGCGACGCTCTTGACGGGTGCTGTGTGCCCCGTAAGGGTTGCGATGTGTGCACCAGTGGCGATATTCCAGAGTCGGATGGTCTTGTCATGGCTCCCACTTGCGAGGGTTAATCCATCCGGACTGAAGGCGACACTCCACACAGTAAGCGTATGTCCAGTAAGCACTTTCAGTTGTTGTCCCGTAGCTGTATCCCAGAGACGGATTGTGTGGTCCCAACTTCCGCTTGCGAGTATCTGTCCATCCGGACTGAAAGCAACGCTGAAGACCCAATTCGTATGCCCGACGAGTGTTTTCAATTTTTCACCCGTGGCAATATCCCACAAACGGATCGTGTTTCCTGCATTGCCACTCGCTAACGTTTTTCCGTCACTACTGAAGGCAACGCTAAAAACATTCTCGGTCGCCTCGGTAAGGGTTTTCAGCTTCTTGCCTGTTTCCACATCCCATAGATAGAGATTGCCGTCCTCACTTCCGCTTGCAAGTATCTTGCTATCAACGCTGAATGCTACCGTATTGACCCAATGGAAACCGTTAGGGGCATTTTCCTTCATAAACCCAAGATTCTCGCCGGTGGCAGCGTCCCACAGACAAATAACTTCACTTGCATTGATCCCGCCTGCGATCATCCGTCCATCTGGACTGAAAGCAATGCTGTTGATATCCGCAGTGAAATTTCCCTGAAAAGCCACCCAGAAATTTTGTTCCAGTTCTATTGCCTGTCCTGTGACAGCATCCCAGAGTTCGACAGTATTTTCCCTGTCGCTTACGACTATTGAACCGTCCGGACTGAACGCGACACTGTGGACACCTCTCTTGATGGCTAAGTCAATGGTGATATGAGATAAACCTTGAGTAGAAGTTGTTTGCATCGTGGATTCCTCTTTTTGAGGCGCATTTTCAGATTTCACTGACACCATCTCAGCACCGCCTAACATCAAAAGTGCTATCGTCACCAGCGTTTTCATAAGTTACCTCCGATTCCCCATAGCAGTGCTTCAATGTTGAGTTTATAGGTGATCCTGTTCGTAGTAGGGCAATTCTGCGGCGTACTCGCCCAAATGCGACGTGCATTATTGCCCGTTGTTCTCACTGCGAAACAGTGCGATAAATCGCACTACTACGAACCTGCCCTCAAATTCAAAGTTGAAAGACTAATAGTGTCGCTGCTTGTGCGAAAGCAGTAGCGTAAGTCTGCCTATCTCCCGATATATTAGTCGTTTAGATTTTACTACAAAACTCAAACTGTGTCACTTTTTTTATGATTAGTCTGTCCAGTTTAAAATTGGCAGTAACCCCGTTTGTAGTAGGGCAATCCTGTGGCGTACTCGCCCAAATGCGACGTGCATTATTGCCCGTTCTGATCGGTTCTCACTGCGAAGCAGTGCGATAAA
>CAZQIP010000099.1:0-9356 GCA_964593655.1 uncultured bacterium
CGTAGTAGGGCAATTCATTGCCCGTCGTTCGTTCGTAGTAGGGCAATTCATTGCCCGTTCGCAAACCAAACCAATCTTTTAGAGATCAAAAAGGAGTCTCTCATGAAAACCCAATGTTTCAAGTTTTTTCGCAGTAAACTGTTTTGTGGCTTGCTTATCCTCGTCAGTTGTTTGAGTCTGACGCTGATGAGTTATAGCGAAACCGTCGTCTCCGTTGCACCTGCGCCACTTGCAGTCCCTGAAGTCGGGGAACATCTCACGGTGCAAGTCAATATCACAGGCGGCGAAGCCGTCGCAGGCTATCAATTCACAGTAGGATTCGATCCAAGCGCGCTGCGGTATGTCGCAGCGAACAATGCCGACTATCTCCCAACGGATACGTTTGCCGTGCCACTGCCCGAACAGGCGCACATCACGCTCGTTGCAGCGGCACTCAAGAGCACCCCGCTGGGTGGTGGCGATGGCAGGCTTGCGACCCTAACGTTTGAGGTGCTTACGGCAAAAGCCTATGGCGTTCACTTGACAGACGTTATCCTGTCGGATGTCACGGCGACAGCGTTGGCAGTGACGTGGGAAGATACCCGCGTGGATGGTTCGATGGAGACGCTCCCTGCGGATCGGACCTCCCTGTTGAGAAACTATCCGAACCCGTTCAACCCGGAGACGTGGATACCGTATCAGCTGGCACAGCCTGCCGATGTGACCCTGACGATCTTCGGCACCAATGGGCAGTTGGTTCGGACATTAGCATTAGGGCATCAAGCTGCGGGTATATATGCCTCGAAAAGCCGTGCAGCATATTGGGATGGTAGGAATAACCAAGGCGAACGCGTCGCCAGCGGTCTGTATTTTTACACGTTACAAGCTGGCGACTTTACCGCCACCAGCAAAATGCTCATCGTGAAGTAAGACTGTTAGGATTTACGCAGCCCTTCTTAAAGTCCCCCTGATAAGGGGGATTTAGGGGGTTTATAGTAAATGTCAAGAAGACGTGCGATAAATCGCACGACTACAAACCAAGCTATCTACAATTGGGAGTAACCCCGTTCGTAGTAGGGCAATTCTGCGGCGTACACGCCCAAATGCGACGTGCATTATTGCCCGTTTCTGTGGAGTAACCTCGTTCGTAGTAGGGCAATTCTGCGGCGTACACGCCCAAATGCGACGTGCATTATTGCCCGTTCCTGACCCGCAGATGTGCGATAAATCGCACTACTACGAACGAATCTATCTTTAGAATTAGTACAAGGAGATAACGCATGAAAACAATGTTGAAAAGAAACCTATTTCTCATTTGCCTCGCCGTGGTGTTGTGCTTTGGCATAACCGCGAGCAGTTATGGGCAAGCCGTGGTCTCTATAGACCCCGTAGAGGTGGCTTCCCCCGCAGCTGGGGCGCAATTCAGCGTGAATATCAAGATAACCAACGGCAACGGTGTTGCCGGCTATGATGTGACAATCGCATTTGATACGACTGCCCTCGAATATGTTGAGATTAAGAACGCGGATTACCTGCCTACAGGTGCGTTTGCTGCACCCCCGCAAGTGTCAGGTAACAGTGTAACGCTTGCAGCGATATCAGTATCCGGTGTGGCATCAGCGACAAGCGGCACCTTGGCAACACTTACCTTCAAGGTGGTTGCCGTAAAACCCTCGACGCTTGAACTCACAGAGGTGATCCTCTCCGACAGTGCTGCGAACGAATTAGCCGTGACCAAGCGAGATGGTGAAGTCGTTGTGAGGGCATCGCTCCCGACGGATCTGAATAAAGATGGTGCCGTGAACGTGTTGGACCTGACGTTGGTTGCGCGTGATCTGGGTAAGACAGGCTCGCCTGCGGGTGATGTCACCGGTGATGGTGTTGTGAATGTTTTAGACCTCGTGCGGGTGGCGCAAGACCTCGGTAAGACTGCCCCTATCGGTGGGACGACCCCTGGCGGAGGCGTGACACCCCCCGATGATGGCGGTGTCACGCCTCCGAAACCTGATCCGTATGAAGGGATGGAGCTGATTCCCGCTGGCGAGTTCCGGATGGGGAGTAATCAGAGGGACAATGAAAAACCGATTCATTCCGTGTATGTGGATGTGTTTTACATGGACGCGTATGAGGTCACGAATGCCGAGTATGCGGCGTTTCTGAATGCCAAAGGCAAACATGCCGAGGCAGGCAAGACATGGTATTCTATTGGAAGCGGGAATGTCCGGATTGAATATGTATCCCGTAAGTATCAAGTGAAAGGTGGGTATGAGAATCACCCTGTTACTTATGTGAGTTGGTATGGTGCGATGGCTTATGCCGAGTGGAAAGGCAAACGTCTGCCAACAGAAGCGGAATGGGAGAAGGCGGCGCGCGGTGGTTTAGCGGGTCTGACGTACCCATGGCGGAACACCATAGATTCGAGCCGTGCGAACTACAATAGGCATGTTAGGGACACCACAGTCGTAGGTAAGTATGCTGCGAATGGGTATGGTCTGTATGATATGTCGGGTAACGTCTGGGAGTGGTGCTTGGACGAGCATAATAGTACCTTCTATGCGATCTCACCGAGTCAAAATCCGTTATCGGGTGCGAACAGCATCCAGTGGGTATTAGATAACTGGACAGGTGTAAATACTACTCGCGTGATGCGCGGCGGTGCCTGGGCCGATGCGGCACGAGTCGTGCGGTGCGCCTGGCGCGGTGCTGCTGAACCGTCGTATACAGCCGCTGCGGGCAGCGGCATCGGTTTTCGCTGTGTGAAGTCTGTAACGCCTTAACTCTTAATTCCTTAACCGCTTGCGTCTCCAATCTCCGTAAGCGGGTGGCGTTTAAGTTTGTTATTTATTTACAGGCGGGGTCTTCGTGCCTCGCCTTTTGGAAAAAATTGATGTTGTTTTAATCAGAAAAATTCTGTATAATTCCTTTTAGAAAAATTTTGTAGGAGGAAATCATGGCAAATGAAGCCCTAATGGTTCCCGAGGAACAGTGGGAAATGCCTGTATCCATAACCCCCGACGGGCGATGGATTACTTTACGGGAATTTGCGGACCAAAAAATGGTCACGCTTTCATCCAAAAGTTTGCCTGAACAATTGGCACCTGCTGGACAAGAAGCGGAATTGGTAGAGAGACGCATTGCGTACCGTCCCGATTTTAAAGTGGCTATGATAGGCATTGGCATAGTGGACCAGGAACGTGCTATGCAGGAAGTACGAAAGCAAACACCTGCTGGCCGCACATTGATAAATATTGAACTACGCACGATCGCGCGCGTAATAGAACTTGCTAATGAAGGAGACCACTAATATGCAAAACAATGAAGTAACTCTGCAAGTTCTTGCCATTGATTCCTGTGAAGACGAGGCTATTCGGATAGTCCACGACTACCGAAATCAGTATGTTTATCCGTACTTAGAATCCAGAGGATTTAGAATTGTCTACTGTCAAGAACAAGCAGCACTTCGTGAAAACGTCGAGTCAGCAGCACGCCGAAACGATATCGCCTACATCACTGGTGCTGCCCACGGTAGTGATACAGCATGTTTCGGATATGATGGTTCGCCTATTTTTCAGGTAGGGGACTATCAACCTGAAGAAGTTGATGGCAAAGTTGTTCATCTTCTTTCCTGTCAAACCGGGGCTAAACTTGGTCCGGATTTTGTCAAAAACGGATGTCGTGCTTACTTTGGTTATGATGGTATTTTCACATTTCCCTTGTATTTTGCTGATATTTTTTTGGAGTGCGACGCTGAAATAGATCGGGCGTTTGCTGATGGTTTGACAGCGGAAGAAGTGCACGACCGCGTAGTCACACTCTACGAACACAGAATCTTTGAACTTAATGGTATGGGTGAACCTGATGCGGCTTCTATGCTGGAGCAGAACCTCGAGTATCTCTGTACACCTTCAGTGTACGGGTATAGACAAGCTTGTATCCTTGATAGTAGCGCTTAGGTATTGACGCATGAAAACGATTTTTGAAGCGAAGAAGTCCCTTCGAGACCGTTATCGTCTTGAGGAGGGTTTTGTGGGCGTTGGCATCGGTCGCCATGAAGATTCCGAAGCGTTGCGGGTGTATGTAGCAGACGCACACCTCCCGATCGCGCAACAGTTCAAAACTGATGCCACTTATGAAGGGTTTCCTGTGATTGTGGAAGTGACAGGAAAAATCCGAGCATTTTCAGCATAGCGATGAACGGATACCAACACCCCGAGGTGTGATGGTGAGTAGGCTTTCTGCCGAATGCCATCACACCTCTTTTTTTTAATACGTTATGTAAGTCCTAAACCCATTGATTATCCTAATTCAATATCTGCCCTGCTGCTTATACGCTGAAACCCTTTTATCCCCCTTATCAGGGACAGGGGCAGGCGAGTACACCGCAAAACCGAACCTACCGCTCCTGGAAACCGAGATGGGATTCAAGAGGACTTTGAAGTCTTCGAGGTTTCCGCGTCGTATCCGGTTCGGTTGGAATGCAGGTCGCAACTCCCCTTATCCCCCCTTATCAGGGGGCAGGTGAGTACACCGCAAAACCGAACCTACCGGACTGACTGAATGACTCTGGATTTTTATCAGGGGCATTCAATTGTCCGTTTTGGGTGTCCTTTTCGCAGGCAATAATTCTTAATTTATGTTGTGTATTATGAAAAAACGCTGAAATTTTCGCTGGATTTCGCTGGATTTCGCACCGGATCCTGCAAAAAAAGACATCCAATCCAATAATTTCTTAAAATTGAATGGCCCTGGATTTTTTGTCAATTCAGGTTGACATCGGATTTATTATGCTGCTATAATAACCTAAGTTGCAACCTTATGGTAAATAAACAAGAATCGCAGGGCAGGACACTATACAACACCAGGATTAAAGGAAATTTTTTGTATTTTCAATCAAAAACGGTATACACCTGTCTAAAATCTTGTAAGTTGCAACTTGGGTTATAATATCCTATAATGTCTTGACAGTAAACAGATTTCTGATAGTTCAAGGAGGAGTAACGTTGTGAAAAAGGTTTGGCTTTGCGCGCTGATAATAGTGTTCTGCTTGACTGCATATCATAGCCATGCACAGATTAAGTGGGACGCTGAAAAGTTTATGCCGTTGTCCGATGTGAAACCGGGGATGCAGGGGAAGGGCTACACGGTATTTTCGGGAATAGAGGTGGAAGCATTTGATTTTGAAGTTGTAAGCGTTGAGTATAACTATTTCCCCGGGTGGCATGTCGTCTGGTGTAAAGGGCTCAGCGACAACTTTAAACGGACCGGTGTCGCAGGGGGCATGAGCGGTAGCCCGATCTATATTGATGGGCGGCTCATAGGAGCACTCTCGCTTGGGTTTTGGAATCAACGCGAGCATGCGAATCTCTTTGGTGTCACACCGATTGAAGCGATGGTTAAAGTGGCACAACGGGGGATGGAGCCCAATTTAAGTTATCAAGGCACACAACTCTTTGACCTCGGTGCCGCAGCTGCAGCACAAGATTCTGGGTTGGATATGGGACCGTCTTTAATTCGGGATGGTAGAGTTCCACAAGTCACTCGTAGTTTTGATGAGGCATGGTTTGAAAGCCTATCCCGTACGCCTGCCCGAGCGAAATCGGCACAGTTGTCAATACCGCTCGCAATGCCGCCCCTGAATGCAGAACTCATGCGGTATGCCAAACCGGTTTTTGACAAATTCAATTTTATGCCTGTTCAGGCCGCAGGCGGCGGCGGGCCTATTAAGGAATCACCCGTTGAGGAAGGGCAGATAATTGGGATGGAAATGGTGCGTGGGGATGTCTCGTTTTTTGGCTACGGCACTATCACCTATGTAGATGGAGATGAACTCCTCGCTTTTGGACACTCTATGTCGGCGGAAGGGAATGTGAACCTACCCCTTTCAGGCGGACATGTTCATTTTATTTTACCGATGACCACCCGCTCCTCCAAATACGCAGCACCCACACAACCCATCGGCACTTTAGTACAAGACCGAGAAACTGCAATCGCGGGGATCATTGGGAAACATCCGAGTTATATTCCAGTCAATGTCAATGTGCAAACAACTGATGGGAAGCGGCACGAAAAGTCCTATGAGGTCATAAGAGACCGTGGAATATCTGGACTCTATGCTGGAATCGGTACATCCTACCTCTTAGATGCACTCGAGTTCTACTTTCATGACCACACGGTCAACGTCGGGACGACCATCACCTTGAAAGAGCATCCTGACCTCACAAACCGTGAATTGACGTACAAGAACGTCTTTTCTTCCAGTGGTTCGCCAGCATCTGGCGTCATGCAGACAGTCATGTATCCAATGGCATTGTTGGACAGCAACACTTACACAAAGGTTCAGGTTGAAAGCGTTGATTTTGATATCAAGATAGAAGATAAGCGAAGAACGGCAAGAGTCCAGAGTCTACGGGTCGATAAACTTCGCTATCGTCCGGGTGATACCGTCGCAGTCGAAATAACTTTGCAGCCCTATCTTGAAATGCCAGTAGTCCTGACAGGAACCATTACGATTCCCAAGGATACGCCAGATGGGCTCGTTATGCTCCTCGCTTCTAATGGGAATTTTTATCAGTCTTGGCAGCGGTCCCGCGCACCCTACAATTTTCGGCATAGAAATATCAACCAGTTAGTTGAACTCTTGAAACGCGAGGAGAACAACTCCAATATTATCTTGGAACTTTCTGTGCCGCAGCCGGGACTCACTATTCAGGGGCAAGAATTCTCGAATTTACCACCCTCAGTCATGTCTGTGATGAACACTGCAAAGCAGGTCGTCGGCAATACCGGGTATACTTTAGGAACAGCCGTACATGTTGACAAACTGTCCACAGACTATGTCGTTTCTGGCAGTGGTATCATTCGATTTGTCGTTGATAGGAACGCCGAATAGCACCTAAAA
This sequence comes from uncultured bacterium, assembly GCA_964593655.1. GTDB lineage: Bacteria > Poribacteria > WGA-4E > WGA-4E > WGA-3G > WGA-3G. Next base: position 6,878 of record CAZQIP010000099.1, read on the forward strand.
AGATTGGATGGGTAGGGCGGAAAACATATCCGTCCTCTACAGGAACCAGTAACAGGATAGAGGCACTTAGAGTTTGCCCGACCATGCTGGTGAATCTAAATCATATAGAAGAATCTCTTTAAATTTGGCGACTCGCAGCATACCTAAAGTTTCGCCTCAATAACCCTATAGGAGGGTATTTTCAATGCGCCGTGTCTTCTCCGTTTGGAGTCTTATTTTAACCGTTTTGATTTTCGCGGGTGTCGCATCCGCGGTAAAAACTTCGTTGTGGGAACAGCAGCATCATGCGGATTTCGAGGCTGGTAAGCCCAAAGACCTTTCGCTCACAAGCACCGGAGACGTTATGTTGTCTCTCAAAATTGATGCTTTTACGAAAATGAAGGAGACCCAGGTCTGGGCACTTGTCGAAGATTCAGCAGGAAACCTCTACGCGGGTACCGGGAACGAAGGAAAAATCTATAAAATTAATGCCGATGGCGACACCGCTGAACTCTATTATAATTCACCCGAAGTTACCATTTACAGCCTTGCTATCGGACCCGACGGCGTGCTATACGCTGGGACTGGACCCGATGGATTGATTTATAAGATCACTGATGCGACAACACCGCCTACAACCCTTCTCAATGAGGGCGACAAATATGTGTGGGCATTACAATTTGATGATGCAGGCAATCTCTACGCCGCAACTGGCACCGATGGAAAAATTTACAAAATTACACCGGAAGGTGAATCCAGCGTCCTATTTGATGCCGAAGAAAAAAATATTATGACCCTCCTTCAGCACGAAAACGGGTTCTATGCTGGAAGCGGCGACAACGGCGTTATCTACCATATTATGGACGATGGCACTGCGAAAGTTGTTTATCAAGCCAAAGAGAAAGAAGTCCGCGCACTTGAAATGGATAGCAAAGGCAACCTCTATGCTGCAGCCGTTACATCTCAACCCGCCGAACCTTCAAGAAATCGCCGCAGTGGTAGCAGCGCAGGACCGCCTACCCCCAGTGGACCGCCGCCACCCGGTGGTGGACCGCCGCAAGAGAACAAGTCTAACATCTACAAAATTCGACCCGATGGCACTGCCGTATCCGTTTGGAATTCGCCAGAGCCGCTTATTTTAGCGTTCGTGTTGGAAACCGATTCCCAAGTCCTTGTCGGAACAGGGAATGAAGGAAAAATATACCGCGTCAACGCAATGAGTGGAGATTCTGTCGAACTCGGAAAATGTTCAGCGGATCAAGTCGTCGCCATACATCAAAAAGAGGTTGATGGAAAGACCAAAACCGTCTTGGCAACTGGGAATCCCGGTAAACTCTTTACGCTCGCTACCGATCATGTTGAAAAAGGAACACTTGAGTCGAAAGTTCACGACGCAAAGAGCCTATCTCGATGGGGAAAACTTTCTTGGGAAGGTGAGATGGAAGAAGGCACCGCAATCGCTTTCGCAACGCGGACCGGTAATACGAAAAAGCCTGATGATACTTGGAACGACTGGTCGGAGGAACTCACCACTGCGGAAGGCACCCAAGTTCCCAATGGAGACGCGCAGTACATCCAGTGGCGCGCGCAATTCACGACGACTGACGCAGCAAAAACGCCCGTCTTGAAAAAGGTTACCCTCGCGTCTGTACAGACGAATGTTGAGCCACGATTTACCGATATTACTGTCGATGATGGCAGCGGCAGCGGCAACCAAGATACGCGGCGGCGGTCTTCTGGCGGAAACCTACCACCGCCAGGTGCACGCGGCGGAAGTGGCGGATCCAGCAGTGGAGACGATGCCTCCTCTAAAAAATGGAAGATTAGTTGGAAGGTTGAGGACGCAAATGCCGATACGCTCGAGTATACACTCTACTATAAAGCTGTTTCTGAAGAAAACTGGCGACTCCTGAAAAAAGAGCTAACCAAAGCCGAATTTGAGTGGGATATTACCACGGTGGCTGATGGGCGATACAAAGTGAAAGTTGTCGCTACAGATAAACTGAGCAACCCCGTCGGGTGGGCAAAATCTGCTGACAAGGTGAGTCCGCCGTTTGATGTAGATAATACCCAGCCTTCTGTCGGCGAAATTAAAGTCACGCCTAATGGTAATGGCACTTACAAAATCGCTTGTGAGGTTACGGATATGGCTACCCCTATCCAGAAAGCCGTCTATAAAATTGATAGCGATGAGAACTGGAAGGCGATATTCCCCGATGACGGTATCTTCGATTCTAAGAGCGAGCAGCTCCTCTTAGAAACCGGTGAACTTCCCGCAGGCGGGCACGCGATTACCATTCAAGTGACAGATAGAGCACAAAATACGGCAGTCGGTCGTGCCGGTTTCTAAGTAGATCCAATTAATTGCAGGGCGGGTTCAAACACCCGCCCTATTTTTTTCTCTATACCCTTTCCCCCTGCCCGGTAGGTGCGGTTTGCAACCGGGGTCCCCACCCGTTCTGTCTCTTATACACATCTCCGACCCACGAGACACTCGCTA
>CAZQIP010000100.1:0-3511 GCA_964593655.1 uncultured bacterium
CAGCGACATCGCTGGTTTTAGATGCGACTTCTTTGACCATCTGTGCGCCCATATTTTCGTAGGCATCTTCGAGTTCTACCTCTTTTGCGACGGTAACACCATCTTTGGTGATCGTCGGTGCGCCGAATTTCTTATCAAGTACAACGTTTCGCCCTTTGGGTCCCAACGTGACCTTAACAGCGTCCGCGAGTTTGTCAACGCCCTGTTTAATAGCGCTCCTTGCCTCTTCATCAAACGCCAGTTGTTTTGCTGCCATGTGTTTAACTCCTTTCCTAGTTAACCTTGGCTAAGATATCATCTTCGCGCAAGATGAGATATTCAGTGTTATCATACGTAACTTCGGTTCCACCGTATTTAGCGAAAAGCACCAAGTCGCCCACCGCTACATCAACAGGCTGCCGGTCACCACTATCAAGCAGTCTACCGCTGCCGACGGCAACGACTTCGCCTTCCTGCGGTTTTTCTTTTGCGGTATCCGGGATGATAATCCCACCGCTGGTCATTTGTTCATCGTTATCTGAACGTTTGACGAGAATTCTATCGCCAAGGGGTACAAGTGCCATGTCGTTGAATTCCTCCTTGAGTTTGGCGTAAAAAATTATAAGGAGAGGCTCAAATGCCTCTTTGTCATGAGACGGTCTAAAGAGAGGCCGCCTTCACATGTATATCTTAGCAATTTTCGTGCCAATCTCCAAAACTGCCAGAGCGTCAGGGTTGGCGTGGCAGCCGTGACATTTTGGCAGGTTTTCGACTGCGACAAATTGACGCTCTTAAAAATTGGGGTTGGGTATATTGCGTCATTTTGGCACGGATGGATGAACGCGGGCGGGTTTGCTGATGCCTATTTCACAGCGGGGCACGGTTCTACTTGACCGGTTTCGCCTGCGCGATAGGCAGCGGCGAGAATCTCGCTTGCCCTCAACCCATCAAATCCTGTCGTGATTGGCGATGCTCCGTGTTGCACACAGTCTGCAAAATGTTCAAACTGGCACTGATACAAGTCCTCGTATTGGGTGGGGATTAATTGCTTTTCGTCTCCGAAGTAGGTTTTCATTTTCCAACCCTCGTCGTTGTAAACCCAGACAGTGCCTTCAGTTCCATAGAGTTCTAATACAATGTCACACTGGGGAACTGAGAAGCTGAGGTCTGTGAACGCTTGCGCGCCGGTATCAAAACGCATGAAGATACCACCGGTTTCTTCAACACGGGTGCCTTGGGTTGCGCTGTTATAGAACGCGCTGACAGCATTCACCTCGCCGATGAGATAACGGAGTAAGTCCACGCTGTGCGGTCCGAGGTCCATCAAGCATCCACCACCGCCTTCTTCGGGTTGTGCGCGCCATTCATCCGGTGCGAGTTGGTACTGTTTCAGGAACGGCATGCGTCCGTGAACGATTTGCCCGAAACATCCTTCGTCTACCCAAGCCTGGATCTGCCGGAAACAGGAGTGGAACCGAAAGAGGAAACAGAGCTGCAGGTGTACGCCGTTGGCATTACAGGCGGCGATCATCTCTTTGCATTCCTGTGGCGTGAGTGCCATCGGTTTATCGCAGAGCACGTGTAGACCGCGTTCAGCTGCGGCGATGACCTGTTCACGGTGTAAGTAGACAGGGGTTGAGACGTAGATTGCATTGAGTGCGTCGTCTGCGAGAAGTGCGTCAACGGTGGTATAGGCGTGGGTTGCGCCGTGTTCGCGTGCGAGTCGTTCTGCGCGTTCGGTATCGCGTGAGAGCAGCGCGTGGAGTTCTGCACCGTCCGCTTTTTTGATAGCTGGCATCGCTCGACGTTGAGCGACGCTCCCTGCGCCTAGCACGCCCCATTTTAAGCTCATTATTTTTCGACCTCATCTATTTTGTTGTGGGTTATATTATACAAGATTTTTGGAAATATCGCAACCAACTAATCAACCAAAAAGTAGATGCAAGCCTGTGGCGAATAGAAAGAACAAAACGATCCTTGAAAAGAGACGCTCCGGTACACGGTCGTTCAGCGAGATACCCGTTAGTACGCCAAGTCCGATGAATGGCAGGAGTGCGATGGCTTCAACTAAAATCTCGAAAGAGAAAAGATCAAGTTGGTAATAAAACGGGATTTTGATGAAGTTGAGTGAGAAATAGGTAGCCGTTGTGGTCGCGACGAAGGCGGTGTTACTTAAGCGTTGTGGGAGGAGATACATGACGACGACAAGCCCACCCATGTGCGCAAGTGTTGAAAATACACCCGCGAGCAGTCCGGCAAGTAGCCCCTGCCACAATTTGAATTGGAGTGCTGTGCTTGTCGGATGTTCCGAGTTCCCAAGTAAGGGTTGCCAGTACGGACGTAAGGCTTCCAACACGGCAAATAGACATGCGATGCCGCCGATCACCTTCTTGAGGTGAACGTCGGAGATGTCTTTTAAAACCAAACTTGCCAGGACGATACCGAGGACAGAACCGAGGATCAACCGCGTGACGCTTTGGCGGTGCCACCGTTTCCAGTAGTGCCGGAGCGAGAAGACATCCGTTGAGAAGAGCAGCAGGAGCATGAGTCCGATGACGTTTCGCGCGCTGCGGAAATGCGTGAACATGGGAACGACAACCATGCCGATGCCCCCACCGAACCCCGCTTTGCTGACACCCGTGAGCCATGCGCCGAAGCAGAGGATAACGATTTCTGTGATAGTGCTGCCTCCTTTTAGGTGGCATAAGTATATCGGATTGTTTATAAATTGTCAAGGGGTTGTCAGTAAAAGAAGTTTCTGATTAAATCAAACGCTTCTTACTGATTCCTGAAAGCCGATAGCTGACGGCTCCTGAAAACTGAATCCTTCTGAGAATTATTTGACATCTCCGCTGAAATGTGATACAATTTATAGAATGTTTTCAAGATTTTAAATTCCAACGGAGGCTTAAAGCAATGGTTCAAGTAGAAGTGAGTGTAGACTCAGGTGAAGCGTTTGATCGCGCGCTCGCACGTTTTAAAAAGATGTGTGGTAAAGCGGGTATTGTTACAGAGATTAAAAAGCGGAGTTTCTATGAGAAACCGAGCGAAAAACGGCGTAGGATTGAAATGAAACGGCAGCGAAAAGTCAAACCCCGCAGAACGGGTGAGCGTCCGCAGTATTATCACGGCAGTGGCGGTTCCGGTGGCGGTGGTAACTCCCGGTAAAACGGTTCAAGGAGGGACATATGGCAGATGTGGTGCCTGACGAGGTTTCAGAAAATTATAAAGGACTTTTGATTCAATATTGCCAAGAACGGGGATTGCAGCAACCGACGTATACGGAGACACAGCAGGGCCCGCCGGATGCGCCTTGTTGGCAGGTGACCGTGTCTTACGGCGACCACGTTCATGAGACCCCGGAACCTGTCCCCGGTTCAAAAAAGTTTGCCCACCAAATCGCCTCACAGCAAATATTAGCCGAAATTAATTCGCGGCGCGAAAGTTTTTTGGCAGGCGATACGGCGGGAACAATACCGGTTCCTGCGTCTCAAGAAAACGGTGCCCCTGCGTCTGTAACGCTCGAAGTACC
>CAZQIP010000101.1:0-26186 GCA_964593655.1 uncultured bacterium
ATCTGGACAAAGATGAAATCGGTCTGATAATGGAGGGCGTTGAGACATTCTTGCCTGTCGAACCGAAAGGCAAACTCGCAACCCAATGGGCAGCCCTCAAACGCTAATCCCCAAGTTCGGTAGGTGCGGTTTGCAACTGCATCTACTGACAACTGACAACCATTCCCCAAAGGAAACTGAGCATTGGGAAAAAAGAAAACTGAAACAGACACAACCCAACCTACACTCTTTTCATCCGAGAACGAAGAACACTTGGATATATCCACCCTTGAAACATGGTTATTAGATGCCGCAAACACGATTCGAGGCGCGAGCGATGCCCCAAAATTCAAGGATTTCATACTACCCCTCATCTTCTACAAACGACTCTCCGATGTGTTTGACGATGAATTTGCCAAACAGATAGAAGAATTCGGTAGTGAAGAATTAGCATGGGAAATTGTTAAAGCGGACCACGAGGACGCACTCAAATCCGGACGGAACCCGATTGTCCGTTTTTACCTTCCGCAGGAATATCATTGGAAGTCACTTCGCAACCATCCTGCCGACGGTCATCTCGGAGAGTTTATCACCGATGCAATGCGCGAGGTGGCTCGCCTTAACCCACTATTACAAGGAGTCCTTGATGTCAAGGATTTCAACGAAAGCCAAAGCGGACAACGGACGCTCGACGAGGAACGACTGGAGGCACTGATTGAAGTGTTAAGCCGACATCGGCTCGGACTACAAGACACAGAGCCGGACATCCTCGGACGTGCGTATGAGTATCTGTTGCGGAAGTTCGCGGAAGGGCAGGGACAGAGCGCGGGTGAATTCTACACACCGAAAGAGGTCGGGTGGCTAATGGCGCGTCTCCTTAACCCGGAACCCTACAAAACGATCTACGATCCGGCATGCGGTTCAGGCGGTTTGCTTATCAAACCTCGCCTGCTATTTGAGCAGACACATCCAGACGACAAAAGCCAAGCACCCCAAATCTATGGACAGGAACTCACACCCACGACCTACGCCATGGCAAAAATGAACGCCTTTCTGCATGATTTTATTGGCGCAGATATTCAGATCGGAGACACCTTCCGCAATCCGCGTTTCATCGAGAATAATTCATCGCTCCAACGTTTTGATTATGTGGTTGCGAATCCGATGTGGAATCAGAAGGAGTATGACGATGCTTTTTACGAGAATGACAATTGGAACCGATTTTCGGACGGCATCGCGCCGAGTTCCTCCGCAGATTGGGGATGGGTGCAGCATATCCTCGCGTCCTTAAAAGACAACGGTCGCGCAGCGATTGTGCTGGATACCGGTGCAGTCTCTCGTGGTTCTGGAAGCAAGAACACCGATCGGGAGCGCGATATCCGTAAAAAGTTTGTTGAGAAAGACCTGATCGAAGGCGTGGTCCTTCTGCCCGAAAATCTGTTTTACAACACAACCGCACCGGGGATTATTTTACTGCTAAACCGCAACAAACCAGAAGAACGCAAAAACCAAATTCTACTCATCAACCTCTCTCAGCACTTCGAGAAAGGAAAACCGAAGAACATCCTCACCGATGATGCGATTGATGCTGCGACAGAAGTCTATCAGGCATGGGAGTCTCGTGAGAAGTTGAGCAATGTTATCACGTTAGAAGATGCCCAAAAAACCGATTACAACCTGAGTCCCTCCCAATTTGTAGACGTAGGTGATAAAGTAGAACACCGTCCAGTGAATGACATTCTCGCAGATTTAACAGAAGCGCGCATCACCCGCGAAAAAGCGGATAAGGAATTGGAATATGTGTTAGCACAGCTTGGATTGAATGAACAGGATTAGAAAAGCCATGCTGGTTGTGCGGTTTGGGTGTGTAAAGTTTTTGATACGTGATAAATAAAAGTGCGGCCCTGTAGCATAGACTGTTAGTCTGTGGCGCGTATCTGCTGTAGCATAGACTGTTAGTCTGTGGCACGTATTTCCCAATCCGAGAAAATCCATGATTTTGCGGCGTACACGTCATAAACGACCTGCATTCAGACAGCAATTGACAAAATATTTACACACCCGTGCGGTTTCCTAAATTTTGATTTAACAGCATAAATATGCTATAATGTTGACAAACACCCGGTAGGAGATGAAAATCCATGACAATACTCGGTTTAGTCCTCAAGGCTTATAACATTGTAGGCACTGGATTTCCTATCATTGGCGGTATTAACCACGCTATCAAACATTTTTGCAAAACTACAGCAGAGGCTCTTTTCAAAGAGTCTTTTGTTAAGGTGGTTAAGCGATATGCATCGGACTTCGCCGATCAAACTGACCCAAAAACAGTTAGAGTGGATCCAGATACATTTGACAACGTTATGGCTTCACTTAAAGATGTTGATGAAGTCGAATTCACACAATTAAATGAAAGCGAAAAAATCGCGAAAATCACAACGCTTTTTCGGAACTGTATTATCGTCCCCAACCATCAATTGCCCAATATGGATTTTGAATATAGAATTCGTCCCATTATTGAAAGAGTGATTATTGATTTTTATGCACAACTGCTATTTAAACAAGAAACATTCAATCAAACTGTACTTAAATTTATTCAAGATACCACGACTGCCCAAACAAACACAGATTCTATGCTTTTGGACTTTATGAGAGAAATTGAACAGGTGCAGTTGGAAGTGAGTGAACGCATAAGCCAAGATATTCAAATCATCAAAGATGACACCGAAAAAATTAAGGATGATAATAAGGAGCTTAAGCAAGCGACCGGTAGTAATAGTTTAGATACATGGGGTTCCCTCATGGGTAACCCTGAATTAGGGATTAGGTGTCGTATGGGTGATTTTGATGCAGACCTACTCTTGGAAACAGCGAAACGGGCAAATTGGAAACTCGCTGAGCCTTACAACAGTTTTGTGCTTGCTTTAGGTGAAGAACGAATGAATGGACATTCAGCATTAGACGTGTGCGTTGATTTTCTCTTTAAACTTTGGGAGGAATCAATTTTATTCAGGCAAAAAGAATTCTTGACGTTGGGTTTATTAACTGGACTTACTCATGGACGGAATGCACACAAAGTATTGAACCGACTTGAATATCTCATTCAAAATAAGCATACATTTTTTTTACCTGTTGAAAACAGTATCCTCAGACAAATCCGTAATTTTCAACAGATCTATCCTCTTGAAGATAACTTCATGTTTTTGGAAGAATACGATATTCGTCTTAAAGGAACGCGGGTAGGTATTGAAACTATCTTATACGAATATATTCACAATAACAAAACACTAGAAGTAATCGCCGCCCACTACTATTATTCACTCACAGTGGAACAGGTTTACGCCACAATCCTATATTATCTTCAAAATCAAGAAAAAGTTGGTGCATATTTAGATGATTATCTGGAATACTGCCGAAAGGTGCGAGAAGAACAGGCGAAAAATCCGTCACCCGCTGTTCTTCGCTTGCGTAAACTTATAGGAGAAAAGAAAGCAAATTCTGATACTTCATACGCGCAGATTCCAAAAAACGGATCAGAAAGCACAACACAATCTCCATCCGAAAATGAACAGGAATAAAGATGCGTCGGTTTCTGATAGACGAAAATATTTCTCCGCAATACCGTACGCAATTGTTTTACCATGAGCCATCTCTAACAGTCTTGGCGGTTGGCGATGAAGGTGCGCCTCCGAAAAGCACGCCAGACCCAGAAATCTTAGTGTGGTGTGAACAGAACCAATTTAGCTTGATAACAAACAATCGGAAAAGTATGCCGCAACATCTTGAAGATCATCTATCAGCAGGACACCATGTACCGGGCATTTTCACGATTAATCTCGAAGTGCCAATGGGAAAAAATATTGACGAGTTGATTTTCATCGCTGGTGCATCTGACGAAGGCGAATATATTGACCAAATTACTTACATCCCACTTTAATGACTAATACTGATTTTGATGATGGAGTTTTGAGGTTGCTGATAAATGAAGAACCGCGGGCCCACACGCTTCATGACAAATCTATTTTGCGTTGAAAGGCGAAATAGCGGCAAAACGCAAACCTAAACGCAATCTGAAAATAAGTTGACATTCCATGAGATTTATACTAAACTCTAAGTCTTATGAGAGATTCAATGGAGTAGGTTATGGATTTATCAAAAGAAAAAAATTCCTCGTTATCCATATCAGCCGTGGACCTGTTCTGTGGTGTTGGTGGTCTGACGCATGGCCTTCAACAAGCAGGGATAAATGTTGTTGCCGGGCTTGATATTGACGAAACGTGCAAATACCCGTTTGAAGAAAACCACCCCGTTGAAGAAAACAATAAAGCAGAGTTTATCTCAAAGGACATTTGTAAATTTACGGGTGCTGAACTTTCTGAATTATATCCAGAAGATAGTATCAAACTTCTTGTTGGGTGTGCACCATGTCAACCTTTTTCAGCCCAAACTCGAAAAAATAAAAATCGAAGTTCGGACGAACGATGGGGTTTACTTGATGAGTTTGGAAGGTTGATTAAAGAAGTTAAACCACAACTTATAGCGTTTGAAAATGTACCGCTCATCAGAAAAGAGAATATTTTTATGAAATTTTGTAATAAACTGCGTTCACTCGGTTATCATTTTGATTCAGAATCAATAGTCTACTGTCCTGAGTACGGTATTCCACAGAAGCGTCGTCGTCTGGTGCTACTTGCCTCAATTTGGGGTGAAGTTGAACTTATTCCCAAAACGCACTCCAATTCTCCAGAGGATGGATTGCTTCCCTTCAGAACTGTTAAAAACGCTATCGGTAATCTTCCTAAAATTGATGATGGTCAGGAAGATGAACAAGACCCACTACATCGTTCAAGAAAACTTTCAGATATAAATAAAAGACGAATTAAGCAGTCAAAGCCGGGGGGGACATGGGAAGATTGGGATGAGGAATTGCGTTTGCCGTGTCACCAAAAGCCTTCGGGGAAAGGGTATACAACAGTTTATGGTCGTATGGAATGGAATGATCTTGCACCAACAATAACAACACAATTTCTTAATTTGGGCAGCGGACGATTCGGACATCCCAAACAGCATAGAGCTCTTTCGCTTCGAGAAGCTGCTTTGCTGCAAACCTTTCCAAAAAGTTATAGATTTATTGAACCCGATTCTCCAATCGTTACTGGTCGCATAGCAGCCTACATCGGAAATGCCGTTCCTGTTGACCTTGCAAAGATTATAGGCGAAAGTATACAGAAACATGTAAGGGAAAATGCCAATGAATGAACATAGCAAGTATCAGATGAATATTAGTAATACCGTCCTGTATCATCTTGGTATTAATCTTTATAGTAATGTTCCTGCTGTTTTGTCCGAGATAGTCGCAAATTCTTGGGATGCTGATGCGACGAATGTTTACGTTGAAATAGAAAGAGACAGAATCACTATCTCCGACGATGGTCACGGTATGACGTTAGACGATATCAATGAAAAGTACCTTTTAGTCGGATATCCAAGGAGAATGCATAACGAAGCTGTGACAGACCGTTATGAGCGAAAAGTTATGGGCAGGAAAGGTATCGGCAAACTTTCACTTTTTTCAATTGCCGAAACTGTTACAGTTGAAACTTTTAAAAAAGCCGAAGAAGATAAAGAAGACGAAAGAAATGGTTTTGTGATGTCAAAGCAAGCAATTGATAAACATATTGCAGAGAAAAATGAGAAACCTTATGCTCCCAAAGCTCTATCTGAATCTGACATAGAAATTACTGAAGAAGGCACTCGGATTGTACTTACTGATCTAAAGAAACGGATTACCAAAGCCCACTCAAATTATTTACGGAAGCGAATCGCTCGCCGATTTAGTATCATTGCTGAAGATGATTTCAATGTCTTTGTTGATGGATCGCCCGTTGAAATCACAGATCGTGATTACTTTCATAAAATCCAGTTTCTCTGGTACTATGGAGATGAAAGTGAAAAATATATAAATTTATGCAACAATTTGGAGAATCCTGAACATACTGAAAAAAGAGATGGGACAATTGAGATAATGGATGAAGATAATATTGAAAATTTGACGGGTTCTGTCACAGGTTGGATTGGAACTGTCCGGAAGCCAAATGAACTGACAGACACAAATGTAACTGGAAAAAAAGATGTAAATGAAAACCTCAATAAGATTGTCATAATGGTTCGCGGTAAACTTGCACAAGAAAACATCCTTGATGATTTCAGGCAATCGGGATTCTATACCAAATACCTTATTGGTGAAATTCATGCGGATTTCCTGGATATGGATAATTTAGATGATATTGCAACGACCAGCCGCCAAGAGATTATTAAAGACAGTCGGAGGTATGAGGAACTTAAGGCTTGGATGAAAGATGAATTGTTTCATATCCGGAGCCAGTGGGATGAATGGCGTTTTGAGAAAGTGAAGGAAGAAGTCTATCAAATTCCTGCAATTAAAGCATGGCTTGATGAATTAAAACCCACAGAAAGAAAACAAGCAGAGTCACTTTTTAGTAAAATAGGTAAAGTTCATTTTGATAATGACGACGATAGAATCCCGTTCTATAAATATGCCGCTTTAGCATTTGAAAATCTTCTATACAAAGGGGCTCTTGATAAGTTGGAAGAAATATCAGTAGAAAATATCCCCGCCTTTATGGAGATTTTAGGTAATTTTGATGATATTGAAATATCGTTATATTATCAGATGATTCAAGAGAGATTAAGGATCATTTCTAAATTTCAAGAAATGACAGATGAAGACGTTGTGGAAAAGATCGTACAGGAGTGTCTTTATGATCACCTATGGTTATTGGATCCCTCGTGGGACAGGGCAACAGAATCACCCTTAATGGAGCAGAGTGTTAAAAAGGAATTTGAAGACCTTGATATAAAATTCGATCCTGAAAAAAATATGGGACGCTTTGACATCAAATATAAAAAGTCCTCTGGGAAGCATATTATCATAGAACTCAAACGCTCCGGTAGAAAGTTGGATGAACATGAACTGACAGCACAAGTTCTGAATTACAGAGATGCTTTAGAAGATATCGTTGCTAAAACTGGCAAGGATGAACCTGTTGAGGTTGTCTGCATCGTTGGCAAACCCCTTAAACAGTGGATTAACTCAGAAAAAGAGGAGGAATCCAGAAAGTCTATGGCGACAAGGAATATACGCGTCATTTATTACCAGGAACTTATTGAAAATTCTTACAGCAGTTATAAAGATTTTTTAGAAAAAAACCAAGAAGCTGGCAGGGCTTTTCGTCTAATCAAAAGCATTGAAACCGAAGCGCCAAAGGTTGATTAAAATGGATTTTGATGAACAACATAGCCTAAGAAATGACATGGAAATTAGAAACACCAGCGATCAGTAAGTTTTGTATATTTTTCCGATATTCTTGGATTTATTTTGCGTAAACCCAGTTCAAGTTGTTGTTTTCACAGATGCCAGCAACTCGAAATCGCTGATGCTTTGTGTAATTTTTATATCTTGCCGCGGATGCATCATATATGAGAAAAGTATTCAGTCGATCGCGAAAGATGGATAAGACCCTGAACGAGATATTAACCTACCTTGAACTCAACAAGGAATTAAATTTAAAAGGGAGTTAAAAATGAATAGCATACAATACGAGGAATTATGTCGGTTGTTCATAGCTGATAAATTTGAACTTTCCATTGAAGAAGTACAGTCTATCAGGATTCCAAATCCAAAGAGAGCTGATTTGCCGGAGTATAGTCATCAGATTGACCTTTATTGGGAAGATGGAAATGAAGTCGTTTTGTACTTGAACATTGCCAATGCGAAATGGCGCACTTCAGATAAGGTGGATCAGCCAGAGGTATTGCTTCTACAGAAAGTTAGGGAGAAAGTGGCTGCCAACAAGGCAGTGATGATTACCAATACTGGTTTTACCAAAGGAGCAGAGGCAGCTGCTAAAGACGACGGAATTGCTCTAGATATTGTCTGTCCTAGTTCTGACCTTGCCATATTAGATATAGATTTGAAGGATCGAAAGGTCATCCAAACCCAGTTACAGGAATTGTCTGCTAATGGTAAAGAAGTTTATACTTACCAGGTAATCCATAGAGCGGTTGATTCAGGGACAGATGGGACTAAACAAACCTCAGCCCCGGGCAAGACGGTCTCTCATTCAAAGGAAATTAAACAAGCACCTATAAATCGAATGGCACAACCGACTTCACATCAAAAGGCACCTTCAGGCTCTCAAAAAGCTCAAGGAGGCCAAGGCGGTCCACGGACGGCTGGACGAGGAGGGGCTGTCCAGAAGGGGACAGGAACTCCGAGAGGTGGCGGTGGTGGGTCAAACCGTGGAAGATAATGCCGATTGTCCTCTGCTGCATAAGATTACGACAGGTTTAGAGAATGACTATGATGAACAAGATGAGCTCACCAGAACATTGGGAAATTTTACCTTTCACAGGATGTTTGAAAAAGGTTAAAACCAAGAAAAAATCATCAATTCCGAAAAGAGACTATCAGAAATCTGGCGAATTTCCGGTAATTGACCAAGGAGCATCATTTATTGCCGGTTGGACAGACTCAGCAGAATCTGTAATCTCTGATAATTTACCAGTGGTAATTTTCGGAGATCATACTCGTATTTTCAAATATGTCGATTTTCCATTCGCCCTTGGAGCTGATGGGACACAACTTCTTTATCCAAACGATGAAATTTTGGATTCCCGCTTTTTCTATTACGCTCTTTTGAATCTTAAGGTGCCTAATAAGGGGTATAATCGACATTATAGATATCTACGAGAATTTTCAGTGGTATGTCCTCCACTCCCCGAACAAAGTGCCATTGCCCACGTCTTACAGACAATCCAAGAGGCAAAGTTCACTCGGCAACGCGAGATTGAATTAGAACGTGAACGCAAAGCAGCGTTGATGAATTTTCTCTTTTCACACGGCACAAAGAATGAACCCCGCAAACAGACAGAGATTGGCGAAATTCCTGAAAGTTGGGACCTTGTGAGATTAGGTGATATTGCAGACATAATATACGGAGTTCAAGCAGCGGTAGCAAATCTTCTTGATGAATCAATGGGACTTCCGATTTTGACGAACATTAATATTACATTAGATGGAGCCTTGGATTTGTCAAAACTACGTTACTATGAATTACCCAAAAATAAACGAGAGAAACTTATCTTGAAGAAGGGAGACCTACTTTTTAACTGGCGAAGTGGAAGTCAGCACCATGTGGGAAAGACTGCCTTATTTGATAAATCTGGGGAATACACTTTTTCATCTTTTATTTTACGTTTTCGTTTTGTTGAACAAGTAAACAATGTATTTGCCCATCACTATTTCCACAACTTGAGAACTAAGGGATTCTTTAAAAAAAAGCGTTCCCAATCATCAGTCAATTCAGTTTTTAATGCAAGTCGAAGTGCTGAAATACCTACGATTGTACCCTCGATTGATGAACAGTTGAAGATTAGTGATGTATTGCAAAACTTTAATACAAAAATCGAAGCCCTTGAACGAGAAGTTGAGTATCTGGACGAACTCTTCCACGCCATGCTTGACGAACTGATGACAGGGCAGCAGTCTGCTGTGCCATTGATTGATACTGAGATTGATACTAAACCAACCACGTTTGCTAACTAAAGAAGAGTGACGAGTTAATATGAAAACAGGAACGTGCCTAAGAAGATTAGCCGAGGATCCATTTCTCAATTTAACGGCTGGTATTGTCCTTCTGATTTTTAGTCTACTCGAAGTAGCCCCGACTCTATTAGAAGATATTAAGGCATTCAAATTAGGTAGTCACCATGGAGTCAGTATTTTTAGTGCTTGGCATATATTTAAAGTATTACCAGACTGTCTTGAAGGTATAGAACGAATTTTTAAATAAATCATTCATCTTTCTTAATGATTTTGGTTATTTTCCTAATTCGGGGCAAGTTATGTCTGAACGTTCCGCAGTACAGGAGCCGATGCTCAAATATGCCGATGAAATTGGTTGGCAGTCTATTTCCGCTTCAGAAGCGATGCAGATGCGTGGTGGCGATACCATCTCGCTTTACTTTCCTGATGTCTTGAAAGCGCAACTCTTGAAACTCAATGAAGGCATCGTAGACGATTCTAATTGCGATGAGATTATGCGGCAACTCGCTCTGCTCAACGCAACACTTGAGGGAAATCAGAAAGCACTTTCCTGGATGCGCGGTGAAAAGTCAATTTTTGTTGTCAGTGAGAATCGCAACCGCAACGTCACCCTGATTGATTTTGAAACCCCCGACAATAACCTGTTCCATGTCACCGATGAATGGGAACAGCGAAACGCAGCACATCGCAATCGCGCCGATGTAGTATTCCTGATTAACGGGATTCCCGTGGCAGTTGTGGAAATGAAAAACGCTGGCAAACCGGATGGATTAGCACTCGGTGTCGAGCAAATCCGCCGTTACCACGACGAAACACCGGAGATGTTCACGACTGCACAGCTCTTCGGTGTCACGCAACTCCTTGACTTCTTCTACGGTGTGACATGGAATGTGACTCGCAAAAACCTGTTCAGCTGGAAAATTGACGAACCTACCAACTATGAGCAAAAGGTCAAAACCTTCTTTGATAGCGATCGCCTCCTGAAGGTCCTACAGCAGTCCATTATCTTCCAGAGCAAAGACGATCAACTCACCAAAATCGTCCTGCGTCAACACCAGACGCGGGCGGTGGATAAAGTCGTTGAACGGGTTAAGAATCCGAACAAACGGCGCGGGCTTGTCTGGCATACACAAGGCAGCGGCAAAACCCTCACTATGATAACCATTGCTGCTCGCCTTTTACGCAGTGGAGAACAGATGGAAAAGCCCACCGTGCTGATGGTCGTTGACAGGAATGAACTCGAAGGCCAACTCTTTAGAAACATTACCGGTTACGGCATCACCACGCTTGAGGTCGCGCATAGCAAAAATAACTTGGAAGAAATTCTATCCTCCGATTATCGCGGCTTGATCGTGTCAATGATTCACAAATTCGACAAGCGACCCGCGAATCTCAACACCCGTGAGAGTGTAGCAGTCCTGATTGATGAGGCACACCGAACGACCGGTGGCGATTTCGGGAATTACCTGATGGCTGCGCTCCCCAACGCAACCTATATCGGATTCACCGGCACCCCAATTGACAGTCTCTCTAAAGGCGAAGGAACATTTAAGGTTTTCGGCGTAGATGATGAACAGGGGTACTTGGATAAATACGCAATTTCCGAATCTATTGAGGATGGCACAACTGTACCGTTGAATTACACCCTTGCTGCCTCTGACTTACGGGTTGATCGCGAGACATTGGAACGGAAATTTCTAAACCTTGTAGTAACCGAAGGGATAAGTGATCTGGAGGAACTCAACGCAATCCTTGACCGCGCTGTTCAGTTGAAAGAGATAATAAAAGCACCTAAGAGGGTAAATGGCATTGCTAAATATGTCGCCAAACATTTCCAAGATACTGTAGAGCCGATGGGCTTCAAAGCGTTTCTGGTCGCTGTAGACCGTGAAGCGTGCGCGTTTTACAAAGAGGCATTGGATAAGTATTTATCGCCGGAGGATTCAGAGGTCGTCTACTCTCCCTATCATCAAGACCCTGAGAATCTAAAAGCATATCACCGCACCTCGGACGAGGAAAAAGAGATCCGTAAAAAGTTCATCGACAAAAATGAACAACCAAAGATACTGATTGTCACCCAGAAACTGTTAACTGGGTTTGATGCACCGATTCTCTATTGTATGTACCTCGATAAACCGATGCGCGACCACGTTCTATTACAGGCAATCGCGCGTGTCAACCGACCGTATGAGGACGAAGACGGCTTGGTAAAACCCGCCGGTTTCGTCTTAGATTTTGTTGGTATCTTTGAGGACCTTGAAAAAGCACTCGCTTTCGATTCTGATGAAGTCGCGAGCGTGATTCAGAATATTGACGTGCTCAAAGCGGCTTTCGCCAAGCGGATCCGCGAGGATGCAGCGGCTTATTTACCCTTTGCTACCGGTTGGGACGACAAAGCGAAAGAACGAGCCATTGAACATTTTGACGACAAAGACAGCCGAGAAGCTTTCTTCAAATTCTTCAAAGGGTTACAAAATCTCTATGATATTCTTTCACCGGATGCCTTCTTACGCGAATTCATAGCGGACTATCAGGCATTAGCAACCCTCTATGGGTTGATTCGTAATGCACATTCTGACCGCATTTACGTTGATAAGGAGTTGACCGCTAAGACGCGAGAACTTTTACAAGTGCACACGGAGAGCCACCTGTTTGAATTACCGGATGCCGTTTATGAACTGCGACCGGATACCTTGCAGAAAATGGATCAAAGTGATACATCCGATACGGTCAAGGTGCAGAACTTAAGGAAGGCACTGCATCGGACGGTAGCAAGCGAAGGCAAATCAAAGCCATTTCTAATTTCAATCGGTGACCGTGCAGAAGCGGTCGCAGAGGCTTATGAAAATCGTCAGATGGCGACGCAAGATGTATTGGCTGAGTTTAGGAGATTGGCAGAGGAATATGCACATGCTGCAAGAGAAAGCGAACAACTCGGTTTGGATGGGAATACCTTTGCGGTCTACACGGTACTTAAAGACGTTATAGAAAACGTTACTTCAGAACAGGCGCAAGCTGTCAATCAAGTATTTGAGCAATTCCCTGACTATCAGTGGGACAACCATCAAGCAAGCCAGCTGCGGATAATGCTTTATCGCACATTAGAACCCACAGTCGGTATAAAAAATATTGTCCAAACAGCAAATAAATTGTTAAGATTGGAACGCGTATGAGCATCAATAAAGCGGATTTGAAAGGGGCAGTACAACAGTGGGCAGACCGTATCGGTGTGAAGGTGCGGGAGATTCATCTCCGTCAGATGCGGCGGAAGTGGGCATCTATCTCAACGAATGGACGCCTAACGCTTAACACGGATCTGCTCGGTCTACCAGAGGCTTTGACAGAATTTGTGATTGTCCATGAGTTGGTGCATCTGCTTGTCCCGAACCACGGTAAATTGTTTAAAGGCTATATGTCTGCGTATCTCCCTGATTGGGAGGAAAGACAGGATCATCTGAGCTCGCTTCAAAGAAGGTGCAACGCGATAAACTTTTCTTATAGATCCAGTAGCATTGTCAATAGAAACATTGACTTATGAGCGAAAGTGTGTTATAATTACTCTATGTTGTAATCGGTATAGATAAACCTATCGTTTAATAAGTAGGTCTATATCGCCTTACAGATGTTCGATTCTAGTGCTTCGTCATCCTTGAAATGCTGGGTACAAAATATTTATTTCACAGATTGATTAGTAGGTTTACACGTCTTTTCTGGTAGGATCGAGTTGTGCTCGTAATCTTTGTACCCTTCAAACTCCGCGTGACATAGCTAGCATTGGTGCTATACCGAGCATTTGTTTAGACTACTCAAGTGAAACTTTGAAAGGCATTACTTATGAAATTGGAAACCTCCTTCACTGCACTAGTTATTGTAGGTGGTTGGAACCAGCATATATTCACGCCGCATTGGATTAGGAAATACCTTTTATCTGCGGAAGAGGAGAAATTAACAGTAGAAGCACTGGCTCCGTTCTCTCCGAGTTTTAACGTACAATCTGTATCTCCAAGAATATCGTCCAAAGAAGTTAGGATTCTATTGCAAGGTAACAGACTAAGTTTAAGTCCAGTAGAAGTCGAAAACAAAAACTTTAACCGGATCCAAGAAGTTGCTTTTCAACTCGCTGATCGTCTCCCACATACGCCCGTCTCCGAATATGGTGTCAATTTTCTCTTCACTGAAAACCATATCAATGGAGAATTGATAGACTCTATACGTCCAAAAGATTTAGAAAAAATAGAACAGGTTGAAACGACATTAACTGGTGAGGAATATACTCGCCGCTTAGTGTTAAATGAGCATCCTCTTAATTTCACCATAGGACTTGAAGATAAGAAAGCCACTTTTAAGTTTAATTTTCATTTTCAGATTGGCGATTTAGCTGCGTTTAAGGGGAAAATCTCGGAAACTTCAATACTGGAATTGAAGGAAGAAGCGGTAAAATTCCTTGCTGAAATCTATGATATAGAATTGGAAGGAGGTATTGAATGAACAAATGGCACGACACAAGCCCAATTCCTGAAGATGAGAAGGTTTCCTCAAAAGAGGTGGTTGAGTATGAAGAACCTATAAGTACCTTCGATTCGGAGATTGATTTAGATATTGACTTTGAAGAGTTGTTTAATTTTAAAGCCGATCCAGACTTTGATTTTGAAGAAGTATTTGATTTGGAGGTTGAAGAAAATATTAATTTTGAAGGATTAGAAGAAGGGACAATTTGGGGAGAGTCTGAGGTGCTGGATCTTGAGACACCGCAAATCCAAGTCTTCGATGTTGCTGCCTATATCTTGGAGAAGATGGAAACAATGACAACCATGAAACTCCAGAAACTGGTATATTACAGTCAAGCTTGGTCATTGGTTTGGGATGAGGAACAGTTATTTGAGGAATCTATCGAAGCTTGGGCAAATGGTCCCGTCGTTAGAGAACTATTTGATTATCATCGAGGAATGTACGAAATATCAGAGATGCCAATTGGCAATCCCCAGCTGTTGAATCAAGAACAGCAGGAGACAGTAGATGCTGTTCTTGATTATTATGGGGATAAATCTGCTCAATGGCTAATTGAATTGACACACATGGAAGATCCTTGGATTCAAGCAAGGAAGGGGCTGCCCAAGTTGGAGCGAGGTAATAAGGTCATATCCTTAGATACGATAGCCGATTACTATAGTTCCTTACCAGCTGAGGGAAATTTTGAAGATGAGTAGGAAACAACCTAGACAAAAAGGTAGTCCTAAAAAAATAAAGGAAGCTAAATCTTTTCCTATAGTATCGGTTGAAAACAGGGAATTCGTCTGGAATGTTTCAAAAATTGATAGGGATGGTCAATGGGGTTGGAATCAAGTCAATTGTTCTTATTTCTTTGAGGAGATATGGGAAAAGATGCGCGATTTTGAAAAGAAAAAGTGGAGTGAAATATTAGGGCGAGATCACCGCAAGAACCATAAAATACAGGTAAGTAAAATTATAAGGGATGCACAAAAAAGGCTGGAAGAATTAGGACATGATGACCAGGAAGAATTAGTTTCATTTCGACTAACCGGTACGCAACGACTTTGGGCAATTCAATCAGGAACAGAGGCTTTCCTGCTTTGGTGGGATCCCAATCATGAAATTTGCCCATCCCCGCTGAAGGGCACGTAAACGAGTGATTATTCGTTTTTTCCATACACATGCCGCCGCGCTGGAACTAAAAACTCTCGACATAAAACACCTAAAATCCGCGCAACCTGCGTAATCTGTATAGTTTTTCCAAAAAAAAGGCAACAGAACGTGCTACTGATTAAAAACTAATATTGTGTAGGTCCCACAAAAGCACCGTGCCATCGTCATTCCCGCTCGCGAGTGTCTTGCCATCCGGACTAAAGGTCAAGTTTGAGATTGATTCCGTACTTTGGTGAGCACTTTTTGCGAACCTGTCCCTGATAACTAACTGCTAACTGCTGGGGGCTGATTGCTATAAGAACTGATAACGGATTTTGTATCCCAGACAAGGATAATGCCATCATAACCGCCGCTCGCCAAAAGCGTGCCATCCGGTGAAAAGGCAAGCGAAAGAATATGGGTGAGGTGGCCTTCAAAGGTGGCAACATTTTCACCTGTGGCAGTATTCCACAGTTTGATAGGCGCACTTGCCATCCCCGCTACTCGCTCCAAACCAGTAGCCAGATACCCGCCACACGGCGAGAATACAATGCCGCCCTGCCACCAATATGCCAATTCGTCTGGCTTCGGTATTGTCAGTAAGGTTTTAGAACTTTCGATATCCCACAAAATAAATTCTTTTTCTGCCTCCCCAGCAATAACATTTCCACACGGCGCAAAAGCGACGTGCTCTATCTTATGGCTATGAAACGCCTCTATTTCTTCTCCACGCCCAAGATCCCATAGCCGATAGTGCTCTATCTCTTGACCGCTCGCGAGATATTTACCGTTCGGACTGAACGTTATGAAGGCAACGTTGGTTTCAGGCACCGTAAAGGTATTGATTATTTCTTCACGTCCAATATCCCATACGTATAAATTTTTCTCGGAGTCGCCGTACGCCATCCGTTGGGCTGTGTCCGAGAACGCCACAGCCAGATACCGCGGCTGCTCCTTAATTCCGCATTCGGCAATAGGCGTGTCGTTACCAAATTCCCGTACTTTTATGGTGTTTCCTTCAACGCTAGTCGTGTGCAGTTGTCCTGAACCTGACGCATAAAGGCAATGTTTTTCACCCGGTAACTTAAAAACGCGCGGCGTTTGTGAATGCCTGACAACATCCCAGCAACGAAAAGTTCCATCCGGAAACGGATACCCAGCCACAAGCGTTTTCCCATCCGCCGAAAATGCTAATGATGATAGATAATCGGGATGCGAATTGTAGGCAACCGTGCGCGGACGCTGGTTTCCAACTGTCCACACGCTGAGTTCATGAGCTGTCGCGAGTGCAAACTGTGTCCCACTAAAAGACCATCTTCGTGTTTCGTCTCCGTCTGGTGTGTGGTAAGTATTAAGTTTTTCATGGCACGCCGCATCCCAGAGGGTGACATCGGTATCAGAAACCGCCGCAACCCGCATCGTCCCTGCTGTGGAATACGCAGGGGTCAACTGATTACCGCCATAAGTCTGTTCCTCTTTTTCGACCCGCCAATGCTCCGTCTCCCATACTGTCAATGCAGGGAACGCCTCCCCATCGCTACTGGCGACAAGAAAGTTTCCACAGGGGGAAAAGGAAAGGGCGGACAAATATTTCGTATAATCCGTGAGATGTGCGATGCGTTCGCCACGAGAAACATCCGAAACTGCGATAACGTCTCTCTCAGGCTTGATCGACCAATAACCGCCAGTAAGCCGCTTCACGTCGTCGGGCGGACTTGCAGAAGCGATCAGACGACTGTCTTGGGAAAAAGCGATAGGTCCAGCAAATGAGCATCCGCGGAACCTGAGTTCCGGGTCACCAAGTCTCGCGAGGTGCACACCGGTCTCCGGGTTCCAGATGTCAACGACATAATCATGCGGACCATTCGCAGCCAAAGACTGGCTATCTGGAGAAAAGGCGAGTTGATTAATCTGTTTCATGAACCATACTTGTGCTTGCCGTTCCACTTCGGCGAAACAGTTTCCGCGCTGCACATCCCATACCTTGATATTTCCATCCTCATGTCCTGTCGCAACCCATTCGCCGGATGCAGAGAAAGCAATCGCCGAAATTCGCTCGCAGTCGGTACTCCACAGGGCAATAGGCGATAGCGTGCTAACTTCATACCACCACAATCCTATATGGGTTCCGACGGCAAGATGTTCCCCGTCGGGGGATAATACTATCGTGTTGATAGTCCCCCGTCCAAATCGCGCATGGGCACCTTTAGGTAACCCCCATAGGGCTGCTTCCGGCTCGTTTTCCTCCTGACCCGTTGCTGGCACGTACGACATGTCTGACATGCCTGATGTGTTGTGTAAATCCGCAATCCCTGATGACATAATTCCTCCTCTTTCAGGTTCCACCCCAAATTCCTTACGCAAAAGGCCGCGTGTTTCTCTGAGCTTCGTCTTAACTGTACCTATTGCTAAGTTGAGTTCCTCAGCAATTTCTTTGATACGCCACGATTCTAAGTAGTACAGTACCGCGACACGACGTACCCGCTGTGGAAGGTGTTGCACAGTTTCTCTCACATCTGCATTTAGTTGTGCCTCCCGAAAACGCACGGTTGCGTCTCGATCAATGTGCTCAATTAACTCCGGATGACGCTGCGGGGTTTCGTTCTGGGACGGACGGGTTGAGGCATAGTATCTATTGCAAGCATTATAAGCGATCCTCCGCAACCAGCCACTAAAGCTGCCTATTTTCCGGAGTCCGTTAATGTTTTCCCACACTGCCATCCAGATGTCCATCAAAATTTCTTCAGCATCGCGACGTTGCCTTGAATTCGCGACAACAACGCCCCAAATCCGTGGACTGTGACGCGACATCAGTTCCGAAAAAGCTGCTTCATCTCGGTTTTGTACCAATCGTATGAGTTTTCCGTCTGTTAGACTCTTGAGACTCGCAAAATCGTACTGCATAAACCATAATCCAATTAGGTTAGAACTTACGCACTAAAAGACTGGTAGGTGCGGTTTGGGACCGCACGGGGCTTGTGATGGTAAGTGTTTGTACTGACCGAAGATAGGGATTTCGGTTCAATTTTGTGTAAGTTCTATAGATTTTAATATAAAGAGGAGCGTTTTTGGAGGAAAGGTTTAAAAAGGTACTATTTTGTTTCTACACATCAATTGCGCAAGCCGAGTTGATCGCTGAGCTCCATTAAACGTCTGTTTATCGCTGTTTTATCTATTCGGGTTCCATCCACAAATTCTTGATATTCCGGCAACAAGTCATCTGGAACCATTATACGGGAGTTCGCTTCTCGTAACGCTAATAGCCCCATAAAAATTTGCATCTCCCGTGAATAGTCGGGTATGAAATCGTTAAGTGCTTGGCGGAGTTCACCTTCTGTGAAGGTATCGCGACCATTGCGTTTCGCAATATTATTCGCGCGTTGAACAATCAAGAGCAGATCTCGCCAAGTCAATCCGTCCGTTTCTGCACCACCAACAAGTGACTGAAAATTGATGTTGCCGGAGGTTTGCCCTTGACAGAGTATTCTTAAAATTTCCACTCTACCCCCACTTGTAGGCGGTAGCATAATCAATTTGGTGTCAAAAATACCGTACCGTCGAAAGATGGACAGCATTAAGTCGGGACGCTGCGATGCCCCCACCCATATCACTCTGCCGTGCAACGATATATCGTTCATGGCGGTCGCGAGCGCACGAGGAAATGTTCGCTCGTGGTCCTCTGGATTCGTTGTAGCATACGGCGATGCCTGCTCGATGTCATCTATAAAGACGACTGTTGGGGCAATCCCGCGAATGAAATTGAGTCCCGCATTCAGGTTCCGTTCATAACTGTTTCCGTTTTCATTAATGTTTATTGTGACTTCACTGACCTGATTGGCGTAGCGGAGCCGGACGAAAGTCATGTTCGCCTCACCCGCGAGCACCCTTGCAGCGTATACTTTGCTCGTTCCATGTGGACCGAGGAAAAGCATACCCCGCGGCACACGTCTCAAGTCTTGATTTTTCATACCATCCGCAATATCCCGGATGATTCGCATGACATACCAACCATCGTCAGAAGGCCCCCTCTGAGTTTCGCCGAGTTCAAGAACGCCACGGCTGAAGGTCTTGATGCTCTCACGCCGATATCTGAGCAGCTCTTCACCACCTGCTTTCCGCTGCGCAGATTCTGCTTGTTGCACAACATCGTGAACACCGAGGAGGTTCAATCCAATTGTTGCCCGTGCCAAGGCTTCCTGCTCGCGATGATTCCCCAAGGTTTTACGCATCTGGGACGAACCGTCCGAAATATCATGCAGATGTTCAATAAACTTTAGGCGTTCCTCATAGTTCGGAAACGGGATTTCTATCATAGGAATCTCTGGATTCACGGTAAAATTCGGGTGGACATCCGATATATTGTGCGTGACCAGCAGAACGATATGCTTACGCCTGCGAATATCAAGGTCAGATGCCCAATGTAAGATTTGATTAAACAAGAGTTGTACCTCATCCGCAGTAACTGCATTCAGCGACGGGTCGTTCGGCGTGAGCAGCTCCAGTGGATTGATAACCAACCCGATTTTTGTTCTGCCTTGCTGCAAGAGACGGTTTAATTTTCTCCGAAATTCCGCAGAGGGCGCAGCATCCAGCATCACGAATGGATCTTCATGTTCTTTATCAAACGCCAAATCGGCGTTAATTCTTCGACGGACAAACTGTGGATCCACTTCCTGTTCGGCGAGATTAACGTCCTCTACCTCTCCAAAGCGTCGAAGCGTCTGAATCCATGTCGCGACACTCTGAAAATGAAAAACACCTGTTTTATTGTATTGTGGGAAGACCTCAAGGGCTCGCTGTGTGTTTCGCCATTGACCCACCTTTGGGAAATGGATGCCTTCCGAGGTATTATAGCCGAGAACGAGTTGGCAGCCTAATGTATTCAGCTGCGCCATGAGATAGTCCGTCGTACGCAAGTAGCCATAAACATCGTCGTAGAGTAGATCATTTACATTAAAATGGATCAGAAATTGGTGGGCAGAGCCGGCATCATAGTGTTTTTTGACTTCGTCCCAGAACATTTTGCCTCCGCGGTTTATTGTGAAATTTTTGTGAGCAGACACACCTAAGGGATTTGACCATCTTTATAGCAAAGCCCGAAAATAGGTAGACACGTTTTCAAGAAGTTTGCTTGCGAAAAATAATTTTGGAGCAAATGACTAAAAACTTCGTGCCACCACAGATGAATCCAAATTCCCATTTGATATCAGATCCATCAGGTGTAGGTTCATGCATTGTGTATGTGTCTAAAGTCCCCCATGTTGGACCAGCCTTTGGACCATGATCCTCCAGCGGTGATAAGATCTCAAAGGATTTGACATCCTTAAATTCAACTTGAACGAGCTGTTTATGTTCTTTGCGATAGGGGTAGGTGTTAACAGTGAGAACAATCGTCTTATCAGCGTTTTTGATCCCCGTAGACGCACCCTCGTCATCCAAGGCTTTGTAATTTTCAAACTTAACTTCGATCCCGGCAACGTGATCGTCATGAAAATTATTAAAATGCTTCAGGACTTCATCAACTTCTTCAATGTTAGTGGGTTCAAATCTATCATTCATTATATCCCCCTCGGTTGTTTTTTGAAAATCTGGTCAGTAATTTTGCAGCAAAAAGCAGCCTCCTTCGCGTTTGATTTTAGCGTTTGGGGCGCGACAGGTGTACAGAAAAATTTGGGTTAGAAAAATACCTTCGGCGTACCATTTAACCCAATCTATCACATTTAATTCAAAAAAAATTTCCAAGGTTTGGCATGGATATAAGAAACACAATGAATTGCGCGATTACGGATTCATCTTCCAGAGAAGCACAGAACCATCCTCACTACCGCTAACGAGGGTCTTCCCGTCTGGACTGAACGCGAGACTTTTGACCCGAGATGCATGACCCGTCAATGTTTTCTGGTATGCCCCGGTCGGCGTATCCCATAAGTGGATCGTGGCATCAATGCATCCACTGGCGAGGGTTTTCCCATCCGGACTGAACGCTAAACTGTACACCCAATCTGTATGCCCAGTGAGCGTCATCTTGGTTTTCCCTGTATCTATATCCCACAACAGAATGGTGCTGTCCCCACCCCCACTTGCGATTGTTTTACCATCCGGACTGAACGCGATACTTTCGATCCACTCAGTATGTCCAACAAGCGTCATTTCATTCTCACCAGTGTCAACGTCCCAGAGGCGTATCGTTTTGTCGCCACTCCCACTTGCAAGGGTCCTTCCATCGGGATTGAACGCGATACTATTGACCATTTTTGTATGTCCAATAAGTGTTTTTTTGTGTTTGCCGGTGTGTGCATCCCAGAGGCGAATGGTTTTATCCCAACCCCCACTCGCAAGCGTCTTACCATCCGGACTGAATGCTACACTTGCGATAGCATCTATATGTCCGGTGAGTTGCATCTTATGTTCACCAGTATGTACATCCCACAGACGGATGCCATCGTGTCCACTTACGAGTGTCCTTCCATCGGGACTGAACACCAGATTATTCGCTATATCCCCAAACCCACTGAGTGTTTTGATGTGTTGCGCTGTGTTTGCATTCCACAAGTTAATAATGCCAGTGACAGATCCACTTGCGATAATGTCCCCCTTGCGGTTGAATGCCACACTATAGACATATTCCGAATGTCCAGTAAATGTATATTTTGCGTTGCCTGTGTCTGTATCCCAAAAACGGATAGTGCCATCATCAATACTGCTCGCGAGGGTTTTCCCATCTGGACTGAACGCTACACCAGTAGGATCCATCGGGTGTCCAGTGAATATTAGCCTATGTTCGCCGGTCTGTATATCCCAAAAACGGATAGTGCTATCAGAATAACTGCAGCTCGCGAGAGTTTTCCCATCGGGGCTAAAAGCTAAGTTCTCAACATATTCCTTATGTCCCGTGAGTGTCAGTTTGAGTTCGCCTGTGTTTAAATTGTGAAGATAGATGGTGCCATTCTCACTGCCGATAGCGACTGTCTCCGTATCCGGAGCGAATGCTGCGCCTGTAGTAGAGCACTCTGGATGCAAAGCAAATGTTTTCTTATGTTTACCAGTACTCGAATCCCATAGACTGATTTTGTCCTCCCAACTCACACTTACCATTGTCTTTCCGTCTGGTGTGAATGATAACATAGTGGCATCATCCGAATCTTTTGTGAGTGTATATTTCTCTTCTCCGGTGGTAACATCCCATAATCGGATCGTGCCGTCACGACTGTCGCTTGCAAGCGTTTTGCCATCTGGACTGAATGCCAAGTTTGAGATCCAACCTGTATGTCCGACGAGCGTTTTTTGCGCTCCCGCGCTCCTATCCAATTGGACAATGGGACCGCTCAGGATAATGGTGCCGTCTGCATCTCCACTCGCAAAAGTGCGTCCATCCGGACTAAATGCAAGGCAATCAACTGCCCTCGTATGCTCGGTAAGCAGGGCGACCTCTCGATGTGTTGTGACATCGTAGAGCCAGACACCAATACCACTTGCAACAGCAAGCAACTTGCCATCAGGAGAATACTGCATTTCACGTATCGCACCTTTACCGAGACGTGCTTTGGCATCTTCAGGGAGGTTCCATTGCATAGATGCTTGTGTTAAGTTATTTTCCACTGTTTCTGTTCCTGTTGATAAGCCGTTATTGCTCTTTCTACCGGGGATCGTCTCGTTGCCAACCCGATTTTGTAAATCGCGTTTGGATTGACTATTCAGAACAATCGGCGCGTCAATAATTTCGATTGTCGGTTCTGATGCTGCATCAACACTATAAGGCTGTTGAAAGCGCGCAATATATTGATGACTCGCGCCCATCAACAAAATGACCAAAATAACAGATGAACCTAAAGTCGCGAACGGAAGTAACGGCTTTCCACCTGAAGGAGATATCTGTTTTACTGGGTCAATGTTCCGCATGATGCTTTCCGTTAGATTCGGATGTAAGGGAATGCTACCGAAAGTCTCGCGAAGAATATGTTCTTCGTTCTTTAGCCGTTCTCGCGCGCGTCGCAGGCGGCTTTTTACCGTATGCGGAGATACCCCCAGAAATTTGCTAATTTCTTTACAATCCATTTCACCGAGATAGTAAAGCACCATCACCGTGCGTTCACTTTCCGGCAGTTTTGCCATGAGTTTTTGTACGATTTGCCGCTGATACTCGACTGCGGTAGCTTGACGCTGTTCACAGACATAGTTTGAGTGAGCAATTTTTTCAAGTGTTGCTTCACCGGTCGTTTCCAGCGATTGTATATTTTTCAGTCGTTGTTTTCGGAACCATGATCGACAAAGCCGATCCGCAATCACATAGAGCCACCCCGGAAACTGGCTCGGATTTTTCAGTGACGCAAGTTTTTTGTGTGCCTGCAGGAAAGCGTCTTGCGTGATCTCCTCAGCGATATGGAAGTCCTTAACTTTCCGCCATGCGAGCGCGTGAACACCTTTTTGGTATCTTTTCACCAAAATACTAAAGGCATTCTCGTCACCTGACAATACATTGTGAATCAGCTCAACATCATCTTTTTCCATCAGAACCTCCCAAATCCAAGTCAGGAAATGTAATTATCTTTAGGAAGTGCTCACCGTGAGGTTGGTAGTATTTAGGGGTTTATCTTCCAGATGAGTACTGTGCCATCGTCACTGCGGCTGCCCAGGGCTTTGCCATCCGGACTGAACACGATACTCCTCACCCAAGCTTTGTGACCCGTCAGTGTTTTATTGTGCTCGCCGGTGTGTGGATCCCATAAGTTGATGTTACTCTCGTAACCCGCACTTGCGAGGGTTTTCCCATCTGGACTGAACGCTAAATCAAACACCCGATGTGTAGGTCTGGTGAGCCGCATCTTGGTTTCACCTGTATCCATATCCCAGAGGAGGATGATTTCACCACCACCACCCGCGAGGGTTTTCCCATCTGGACTGAACGCAAGACCAAGCCAAGTGCTATCTATCCGCCAATCTGCAACATCCTTTCGCCAAGTGCTATCTAAAGTCAGTATTTTCTTGCACTCGCCAGTATGTACATCCCAGAGACGGATAGTATTGTCGTCACTTGTGCTGGCAAGAATGCTGCTATCAGGACTAAATGCTATTGTCCAAACTTCGTCCTTATGTCCAGAGAGGGTCATCTTATGTTCACTTGTAGACATATCCCAGAGGTTAATCAGATTGTCCTTGAAGGCAATAGCAATTGTCTTTCCGCTGGGGCTGAGTCCTACACTGTGATTCCCCCACTCGCTTCTGGTGAATATCGTTTTGTGTTCGTCTGTGCCTGTATCCCAAAGGCGCATACCTCCACTACCCCAAGTGAGTGTTTTCCCATCTGGAGCGAACTGTATATTTTGCACTGCGCCATCTGACACTGCATCTCTAAATTCATTAAACGTTTTAATGAATTGCCCGGTGTTTGTATCCCACAAGCGGAGGGTCCCATCACTGTAACTACTTGTAATCGTCCGTCCACTGGAACTAAATGCGAAATCTTCAATAAAAGATGTATACCCTGTGAGTGTGTATTTCTCATCGCCGGTGCCTGCATCCCAGAAACGGATGACCCCATCGCCTCCTCCACCGGCAAGCATCTCTCCATCGGGACTAAATGCTAAGGATGGAATAGCCGAAGAGGCACCAGTGAGCGTTGACTTATGATCACCTGTCTGTGCATCCCATAAACGAACTGTTTCGTTTACATCTGATGAAGTCACAATCGTTTTTCCATCGGGACTAAACGCTATGTAAACAACATCCCACTCCTCTCCGGAGCCGGAGAGGGTCGTCTTGTGTTCACCCGTGTTTAAGTCGTAGAGGCGTGTAGCACCATCTTTTCTACTACCACGAGCGAATAGCATTCCATCAGGACTGAACGCTACTGTAACAGCCGAATCGGTCTGTGTAGTGAATGTTTTTTTCTTTTTACCACTGATCACATCCCACAGAGCGATTTCGCCGTTCCAAGTGCTACAAACAAGTGTTTCTCCATCCGGTGTGAATGCTATATTATTGATAAATCCGAAATCTCTTGTAAGTATAGACTGTTGTTTTCCAGTCATTGCGTCCCATAATCGGATGGTTTCATTTCTCCCACTTGCGAGGATTTTACTGTCTGGACTAAATGCCAACATTGGACTCCTATCATAATTATCCAATTCCGTATCCTTGGTAAGTTTTTTTCCGGTACTTGTGCTTCTATTCCAAAGGATAATAGTACCATCACTGCTTCCACTGGCTAAAGTGTGTCCATTGGGACTGAATCTGATGCTGGTAACTAAACTTGTGTGTTCGGTGAGTAGGACAATCTCTTGACGTGCTATTATATCGTAGAGCCAAATACCGATGCCACTCGCAATAGCGAGAAGTTGTCCATCCGGAGAATACTGTATTTCGCGTATCCCACCTTTGCCAAGGCGCGCTTTAACGCCTTCAGGTAGGTTCCATTGCATGGATTCTTGCACTATATTATTTTCCATAGATTTAGTTCCTTTTGCAGGGGCGTTGTTTTTGTTTCTACTCTGGGCTGTGTCATTCCCGGCACGATCAGAGACGCTCCCTGGTGCCTTGCCGATTATAGATTCTTCACTTCTTAGCCGTTTTCGAGCCCGTTGAAGTTGACTTTTAACTGTGTTGGGAGATACCCCCAAAAACTTGCTGATCTCTTCATGGGTCATTTCCCCGAGATAGTAAAGTACCATCGCAGTGCGTTCACTTTCAGGCAGTTTTTCCATGAGCTGCTGCACAACCTCACGTTGATGCTCAACTGCTGCAGATTCGCGCTGTTCAAAGACATAATTCGCATACGCAGTCTTTTCGACCATCTCTTCATCAGTAGTTTCCAGTGATTGCATATTTTGCGGTTGCTTCCTTCGGAACCATGCTCTGCAAAGCCGATCCGCAATCACGTAAAGCCATCCCGCAAACTGACTCGGATTTTCCAGCGATGCCAGTTTTCTGTGTGCCTGCA